>NZ_JBHVUV010000002.1:131234-359351 GCF_042883905.1 Kitasatospora sp. NPDC058170 | reverse complement strand
GGGGGGTCTCCCCTCCCTGGGCGTCCCCCCCCCGCGCTGGGCGGTGGCCCCCCGCCCCCCCCCGGGCCGGGGCGCCCCCGGCCGCCGACCAGTTCCGGGCAATCCCGCCGGGCGCTGGGTGACGAGTGACGACGCAGGGCGGTCCGCCGCCCTGGTGGGAAGTGCGGGAGGACCAGGTGAGTGGAGCCACGGGTGCTGCGGGAGGAGCCACCGGCGGCCGTCCGGGCGCAGCACAGGGCGGCGGGGGCTACGGGGTGCCGCAGCCGCCGGCCGAGCACCCGGCCGCGTCCACCTCGCTGATGCCACCGGTCGGTGCGGCGGGCCAGGGCGGCGGGGCGACCTACGGCGGCCAGCCGACGCCCCCGCCGCCGCCGGGTGCGCCGGCGGGCGGTCCGGGTGGGTTCTCCCAGCCGACCACGTACGCCAAGGGGCAGCCGACGCCGCCGCGGGGGACCAGGGTGAGCGGCAACACCCCGCCCGGCGGCACGCCGGTGCCGGGTGCGGCCCGCCGCCCCGCCGCCGCGCCGGCCGCAGGGCCGGGCCTGGGCCGGACCCGCAAGGCGCGGCTGCGGGTGACCAAGGCCGACCCGTGGTCGGTGATGAAGGTCAGCTTCCTGCTGTCGCTGGCGGTCGGGATCATCATCATCGTGGCGGCCGCCGTGCTGTGGATGACGCTGGACTCGCTCGGCGTGTTCGACTCGCTGACCAAGACCCTGAAGGACGTCACCGGCTCGGACGCCAGCGGCGGCCTGAACCTGATGGACTACGTCGGCTTCGGCAAGGTGATGACCTTCACCTCGCTGATCGCGGTGGTGGACGTCGTGCTGCTGACCGCGCTGTCCACGCTGTCGGCGTTCATCTACAACGCCGCGGCCGGTTTCACCGGCGGCATCGAGCTGACCCTCGCCGAAGAGGACTGATCCGGCTGCGCCGACGGCTCCCTGACCCCCGGTCAGGTTTTCGTCCGCAGGCGGAATGAGCGGGCCCCGCAGGCTGTTGCAGCCTGCGGGGCCCGTTGGCATTCGGGTGACAGCCAGCCCCCGCGGCGTGCCGCCCGGATCGGCGCCACTCGCGGTGGGATTAGCTGGGTGCCGCTCGTTCCGAGTTTCCGAGTGCCGCAGGCCGCCCCCCGGTCCGACCGGCCGGGGCTGGTACGGCTGTGCAGGTACGGCTGGACGGAGGCGCGCGATGGCTCAGCTCGCAAGGCAACTCGTCGAGGCCCTGGAGGGGCTCCTGGGGGTCCAGGTGCCCCTGCGGGTGCAGGCCTGGGACGGCAGTGCCGCCGGGCCGCCGGGCGCCCCCACCGTGGTGCTGCGCAACCGCCGGGCGCTGCGCCGCCTGCTCTGGCAGCCGGGGGAGCTGGGCCTGGCCCGCGCCTACGTGTCCGGGGACCTGGAGGTGGCCCCGGGCACCGACCTCTACGAGGTGCTGACGGCCGTCGCGCACTTCGTCGAGCTCCCCGAGATCCGGTTGCTGGAGCTGGGCCCTTCCGACGTCCTCGGGGCCAGGGGCCGGCGGGTGGTGGGCGCCCTGCTGCGGGCCGGTGCGCTGGGCCCGCAGCCGGCCCCGCCGCCGGAGGAGGCCGGGGCGGTCACCGGGCGGCTGCACAGCCGCAGCCGGGACCGTGCGGCCATCAGCCACCACTACGACGTCGGGAACGACTTCTACGGCCTCGTGCTGGGCTCGTCGATGGTCTACTCGTGCGCGTACTGGGAGCCCGCCGCCAAGAGCCTGGAGGCGGCCCAGGAGGCCAAGCTGGACCTGATCTGCCGCAAGCTGGGCCTGCGGCCCGGGATGCGGCTGCTGGACGTCGGCTGCGGCTGGGGCTCGCTGCTGCTGCACGCGGCGCGGCACTACGGCGTCACGGCGGTCGGCGTCTCGATCTCGGCCGAGCAGGTCGAGCTGGCCCGCCGGCGGATCGCCGAGGCCGGCCTGGCGGACCGGGTCGAGGTCCGGCTGCAGGACTACCGGGAGATCCCGGACGGCCCGTTCGACGCGATCTCCAGCGTCGGCATGGCCGAGCACGTCGGCTCCGCGCAGTACCTGGTCTACGCCGAGGGGCTGTACGGCCTGCTGGCGCCCGGCGGCCGGCTGCTCAACCACCAGATCGCCCGCCGGCCCGACCGCCGGGGCGAGCCGTACCGCCCCAGCCCGTTCATCGACCGCTACGTCTTCCCGGACGGCGAGCTGTCCCCGGTCGGTTCCACGGTGGCCCGGCTGGAGGAGGCGGGCTTCGAGGTCCGCGACGTGGAGTCGCTGCGCGAGCACTACGGGCTGACCCTGCGCGAGTGGGTGGCCAACCTGGAGGCGCACTGGACGCAGGCGGTCCGCCTGGTGGGCCGTGGCCGGGCCCGGGTCTGGCGGCTGTACATGGCGGCCTGCGCGCTCGCCTTCGAGGAGAACCGGATCGGGGTCAACCAGATCCTCGCCGTGCGCACCGGTCCCGAGGGCGCCGCGCACCTCCCCGCCACCCGCGAGGAATGGCTGCTGCGCCCGGCCGCCGCCCCCCACCAGCACGCCTCCCCCGGCCGTCCCCGGCCGGTCGCCGCGACCCCCGCGGACCCGGATTTGGGAGATCGGCCGTCGGTCCGCTAATCTTTCAGTGCGGCAAGGGCCTATAGCTCAGACGGTTAGAGCGCTTCCCTGATAAGGAAGAGGCCACAGGTTCAAGTCCTGTTAGGCCCACCACCGCGAAGGGCCCGGAGTGATCTCACTCCGGGCCCTTCGGCGTTTTCCCGGCCGCCGCCGGAACTGTGCGCCGGGCCCCGGGGTTGTACGGGTAGGGCCTGTGGAGAGGTGGTGGCGGTATGGCGCTGTTCTGGGCCATGAGCATTCCCGGGTTGGTCTGCGCGCTGGTGGCGCTGGCCTTCGTCGACCAGCTGGCGGTGCGGGCCCGGCGGTCGCGCTGGGTGCCCTGGCGGGGGACGGGCCGGGAGGGGCAGATCTCGTCGACCGGGTTCGAGCAGCTGCACGCGCAGTTCGCGGCGGGCAAGCAGCACGAGCTGGACGAGCGGCGCAGCACGCTGATGCTGCGCGACGAGGAGGGCGAGGGGGCGCCGCCGCGGACCAGGGTGGACCTGTCGGCCGGTACGGCCGTGGTGGTGCCGCCGACGCGGCCGTGAGCGGTCGGCGGCGGACCGACCGTACGACAGGAGGTATGGCGTCAATCCTCCGGCCGGACCGGTCGGTTGGAGGCAGCGGCGGCTGGTCACGATTGGGACACCGGTGTGTATCATCGGCCGCAAGGGCAGTCTGGCACCCGACAGCCCGTTCGTGCTCGAAACAACTCATGGACTCGTCGGCCCGGCCATTCCGGTCGGAGCACGGCTGTTGAGTCCGAAACGCAAGAAGGACGAGGTCCCGCGGTGAAGAAGCTTCTCCTGGTCGCCCTGGTCGCCCTCGGCGGCTTCTTTGTCTACCGTCAGGTCCAGGCGGACCGCGCCGAGCAGGACCTGTGGACCGAGGCCACCGACCCGGTCCCGGCCGGTCGCTGAGGCCCCGGACGATCTGACGATCGACGATCTTCGGAGGCGCCGCAGGGTGCCTCCCGGGCCGGTCGGCCCGGTCCTGTGACCGGGTCGGCCGGCGCTTCACGCGCCGGTCGGTCAGGCGGTGCGGGATACCGCGTGGGATTCCCGCCGGGACCCGGTACGCTAGTTCCCGTCGGTACGCGCCGTGCCGTCGAGGGGCTTTAGCTCAGTTGGTAGAGCGCTGCCTTTGCAAGGCAGATGTCAGGAGTTCGAGTCTCCTAAGCTCCACAGTTTCACGCCGTTCGGCCGCCGACCCCGGATCCGGGGTCGGCGGCCGTTCTGCTGTGCGGCCGCGTTGCTGTGCGGGTGTCCGCGCGGCCCGGTGCGGCCGGCCCGGGCCGGTCAGTGCGGCTTGCGCGGGTCGTGCGGCTTGGGGCGCTCGTCGTCGGAGCCGGGCTTGCCGGGGGCCGGCTCGGGGGCGCCGGCCTGGGCCGAGGCGGCTGCCGAGCCGTTCACCGGGGCGTCGGCGGCGGTGCCGGCGCTCGCGGCGTGCGCGCCGCCGGGCCGGGTGGTCGTGGTGCTCGCGGGGCCGTCCTGCGGGTCGTTCCCGGTGTCCTGGGCGGACGACGGCTCGACCAGCCACTCGGGGTCGCCCTGGTGGCGCCACCAGTGCCAGATCAGGATGCCGCTGCCGATCGCGAGGGCGCCCGCGACGGCGAGGCCGGTGGCCCAGCCGCTGCGCTGCTCCTTCCTGATGTTCCTGGCGCGGAGGTCGCCGATCTCCGCGGAGGTGACGTGGCCGTGCAGGGCGGTCAGCGCGGCCGCGCCGCGGGTCTGGGCCTCCTGGGCGACGGGGACGACGGTGGAGCGGGCCCCGTCGACCACATAGGTGACCCGCGGGCCGACGGTGGACCGCGCCTGGTCGGCGGCGCGGGCCGCGGAGTGGCGGGCGGCCAGGGCGGCCTCCTGGGTGCGGTGCAGGGCCTTGAGGGCGTGTTCCTGGGCGTCGGGCGGCAGGCTGGCGAAGGCGTGACCGAGCTGTGGGGCGATGCGCCGGTCGTACTGGACGCGCACGCCGTGGGCGGCCTGGGCGGTCTTCGGCCCGATCGACTCCAGGGCGGGGCCCAGCCGTTGCTTCGCGCCGTCCGCGAGGTGCACCGCGGTGTCCTTGGCGGTGGCGGCGTAGGGCGCGAGGGTGTCCCGGGTCTTTCCGGCCGTCTCACGAGCTGAGTCCAAACGGGTCACGAGTCTCTCCTCCTCGGTGGGCGTCCTTTATGCACATATCCACCTGAATGCTGATCATGCATCCTGATTTGCCCACCGGCACTCCGGAGTGGGCCACGCGCGGTAGCCGGGAGGCCCGGCGGGGAGGACGGTGACCGGGGTGGGCCACAGGGGGCGTGGGATGATTCCTGGTGTTACTGACGTAGACAGGAAGGCAGTCCAGTGGCCGAGGAACTGTTCGCCACCCTCAAGACCAACAAGGGCGACATCAAGATCAAGCTGTTCCCGAACCACGCCCCGAAGACGGTGGCCAACTTCGTGGAGCTCGCCGAGGGCAGCAAGGAGTGGACCCACCCGGGCACCGGCGCCGTCTCGAAGAGCCCGCTCTACGACGGCACGATCTTCCACCGCGTGATCTCCGGCTTCATGATCCAGGGCGGCGACCCGCTGGGCGTCGGTGTCGGCGGCCCGGGCTACAAGTTCGCCGACGAGTTCCACCCGGAGCTCACGTTCAACCGTCCGTACCTGCTGGCGATGGCCAACTCGGGCCCGGGCACCAACGGCTCGCAGTTCTTCGTCACCGTGGTGCCGACCGACTGGCTGAACCGCAAGCACAGCATCTTCGGCGAGGTCGCCGACGAGGCCGGCCGCAAGGTCGTGGACGCCATCGCGGCGGCCCCGACCGGCCGCCAGGACCGCCCGGTGGACGAGATCAGGATCGAGTCGGTGGAGATCACCCGCGCCTGATCCGGTCGCAGTACGCTGACGATCCCGGTGGTACCCCGTTCGGTGGGGCGCCGCCGGGATCGCGTTTACGAGAAGGGGACCCGCTGATGCTCCCGGACGAGCCCAGGCCTCCGGCCGACCGCCCGCCGCGGGCCGACGGCGGCTCCGGGCTGCCCGGCTGCTACCGGCACCCGGACCAGGAGACCGGCATCGGCTGCAGCCGGTGCGGACGGCCGATCTGCCCGCAGTGCATGGTGAGCGCCTCGGTGGGCTTCCACTGCCCGGAGTGCGTCAGCGGCGGCCACCGCGAGGTGCGGCGGGCGACCACCCGCTTCGGCGGGCAGCTGACCGCCGACGGCGGGCTGGTCACCAGGATCCTGGTCGGGATCAACCTGGTGGTCTTCGTCCTGGCCGCCTACGTGCTCACCCCGTGGCTGGCCGAGGACCTCTCGCTGTTCAGCGTCGGCCCGCAGATCACCGGCTTCCCGTACGGTGTCGCGGCCGGTCCCGACCAGTGGTACCGGCTGCTGACCGCGGCCTTCCTGCACACCGCGCCGTGGCACGTCGCCACCAACATGGTGGTGCTCTGGGTGATGGGCCCGCCGCTGGAGGCGGCCCTCGGGCGGCTGCGCTACCTCGCGCTCTACCTGCTCTCCGGCCTGGCCGGCAGCGCCTTCGCCTTCCTGGTGGCCGGCGGCTTCATGAACTCGCTGGGGGCCTCCGGGGCCGTGTTCGGGGTCTTCGGTGCCACCGCCGTGATGTACCGGCGGACCAGGACCCCGCTCGGCCCGGTGGCCGCGCTGCTGGTGTTCAACCTGATCGTCACGTTCTCGGTGCCCGGGATCGACTGGCGCGCGCACATGGGCGGCCTGGTCGCCGGGACGCTGACCGCGATCGGGCTGATGTACGCCCCGCGCGAGCACCGGAAGGCCGTCCAGGGGCTGACCCTGGCCGGGATGCTGGCCGTGGTGCTGGTGATGGTGCTGGTCGGAACGGCCCGCTACGGCGGGTGACGCGACCGGGCGTTTGTCCACAGCGGGTGGGGAGTTGTGCACAGCCGGTGTGTCCGACCCGGTGTGGACGATTGTTCTACGCGTGTCCTGCTGTGCGTATTCGGCATTCGGGGGAGCGCGTGCGGGCGTGTGGAAAGCGTGTCCGCCGCAAGTTATCCACAGGCTGTGGGGACTTTTCCCCAGTGTGGATAACCATGTGGATAAACGCGATAACGGGATGAGCGGACGATCCGACTGCCAGCGGTCCACGGTTTCACCGCCGCGTGACCCGGCCGCGGACAGCATGGTGCACCGCCCCGGCGGTCGGGCCGGGGCGGTGCGGACGCGCTCGGGAATCCGGTGCGCTCAGGCGCTCGGCGTGCTCGGCGTGCTCGACGGCACGGTGCGCTCGGGGCCGACGGCGCCCGGCGCTACTTCCACTGGGTGGAGACGCCGAACCCCGCGGCGATGAAGCCGAAGCCCACCAGGATGTTCCAGTTCCGCCAGCTCTCGACCGGCCAGCTGCCACTGGTCACGTAGTAGGTGACGATCCACACCAGGCCGACCAGGAACAGCGCCAGCATCAGGGGTGCGACCCAGCCGCGGCCCGAGCTGATCTTCACCACAGCCGTCGTCGGCGGGGTGTAGTCGGACTTCTTGCGGAGTCGAGACTTCGGCACGAGGAGCTCTCCTGTCGATGCGCTGTGAGACCGCGCAGGGTGCAGCGGGGGGTGAGGCGGCAGTATTGATGGCTGTGCCGGAAAGCAATGGGGACCGATCCCACGCATGCCACCGGCGTCCGTTAGCGTAGTGGCTCGGCGGGTCTGAAGTAGATAAGGGTACGGTGCCTAATTTGTCGATTCCCCCTCAGCCCGCCCGCACCCGTGCCTCCGGCACCCGAATTGTCGGCCGTGCCCTGACCTGCGCCGTCTTCGCGCTCGCCGGGCTGCTCTTCTACATCAGCGCGCAGACCGCCCGCGGCACCGATCTGCGCACCGACAACTCCCTGCTGAGCCTCGGCGACGTGATACGCCAGCGCAGCTCGCAGAACCAGCAGGCCCAGGCACAGCTCGCCGACCTGCAGACCCGCTCCCAGCAGCTCACCGAGCAGCAGGGCCAGAGCCCGGCGGACGCCGCCCGGCTCGACGCCCTCCAGCAGGCCGCCGCGCTGGAGCCGCTGCAGGGGCCCGGTCTGACCGTCACCCTGAACGACGCCCCGCCGAACGCGACCGCGCGCATCCCCGGGGTGCCCGAGCCGGGCGTGAACGACCTGGTCATCCACCAGCAGGACATCCAGGCGGTGGTCAACGCGCTCTGGCGGGGCGGCGCCGAGGGCGTCCAGGTGATGGACCAGCGGCTGATCTCCACCAGCGCCGTCCGCTGCGTCGGCAACACCCTGCTGCTGCAGGGCCGGGTCTACTCGCCGCCCTACGTGGTCAAGGCGGTCGGCCGGACGGACGCGCTGCGGGCGGCGGTGGACGGCGACCCGACGATCCGCACCTACCTCAAGTACGTGCAGGCGTACGGGCTGGGCTGGAAGGTCCAGGAGAGCGGCGAGCTGACGGTGCCCGGCTACTCCGGCACGGCGGACCTGCGCTCGGCCGGCGGGCAGTGACGGCGGCCCGCCGCCCGGGCCCGGATCGCGGGTCTACTCTTGACCCCAGTCCGTTACGTCGAGGGAGCACCATGTACGGCTGGATCTGGCGCCACCTTCCGGGGAACTCCCTGGTCCGGGCCGTCATCTCGCTGCTCCTCGTCCTGGGGGTGGTCTACCTCCTGTTCACCTACGTCTTCCCGTGGGCGGAACCGCTGCTGCCCTTCGGCGACGTCACAGTGGACGGCGGTGACGGCGCCGTCGGCTGACCCGGCGGCCCTGCTCCTCCTCCCCGTCCCCGCATCCCACGGAGATAGCGTCCGAATGACCACCCAGCTGACCTCGCCGCCCCGCATCCTGGTCGTCGACAACTACGACAGCTTCGTCTTCAACCTGGTCCAGTACCTCTACCAGCTCGGCGCCACCTGCGAGGTGGTGCGCAACGACGAGGTGACGGTCGATCACGCGGTGCGCCGCGACGGCGGGGCCGGGTTCGACGGGGTGCTGCTGTCGCCCGGGCCGGGGGCGCCGGAGGAGGCCGGGGTCTGCATCGAGATGGTGCACCACTGCGCGCGGATCGGACTGCCGGTGTTCGGCGTCTGCCTCGGCCTGCAGTCGATCGCGGTGGCGTACGGCGCGGTGGTCGGCCGCGCGCCGGAGCTGCTGCACGGCAAGACCTCGCTGGTCGAGCACGAGGACGGCGGGGTGTTCGAGGGCCTGCCCTCGCCGCTCACCGCGACCAGGTACCACTCGCTGGCGGTCGAGCCGGCCACCGTGCCGTCGGAGCTGGTCGTCACCGCCCGCACCGAGAGCGGCGTGATCATGGGCCTGCGCCACCGGGAGCTGCTGGTGGAGGGCGTGCAGTTCCACCCGGAGTCGGTGCTCACCGAGGGCGGGCACCGGATGCTCGCCAACTGGCTGGCCGAGTGCGGCGACCCGCACGCGGTGGGCCGTTCGGCGGGGCTCGCCCCGGTGATCGGTCGGGGCTGAGCGCGTGACCGCGGTGCGTCCGGAGGGGCGTTACCAGCCTGGGGCGGACCAGCACGGGGGCGAGCCGTACGGCCCGGGCGGGCAGCCCGCCGAGCAGTACGGGCAGCAGTACGGCACACAGCACTACCAGCCGTACCCGGGACAGCCGGGCCACTCCGGGGAGAGCGGCACGGCCGAGGACGGCTGGGGCGTCTACGACCCGGTCGCGCCGCCCGGGCCGGCCGACCCGCAGCCGCCCGAGTACCCCTGGCTGGCCGACCAGACCCTCCAGCTGCGCCTCCCACAGCTGCACGAGGACGCGGCGCCGACCGGCGGCCGGGCCGAGCGCCGGCGCGCCGCGCAGGGGCGGATGGCGGTGCGCTCCGGCAACGGGCGCCGACGGGCGGGCGGCCGGGCCGCGGCCGGGGCCCCGGTCCGGGCCAAGGAGTCGGTGTTCGTGGTGGCCGCCCGGATGGTCGGCGAGCTGTGCATAACGCTGGGCCTGGTGATGCTGCTGTTCGTCTCGTACCAGCTCTGGTGGACGAACGTGCAGGCCGACGCCGCCGCCGACGGCGCCCGCAACCAGCTTGAGCACCAGTTCGACGCGGCCCAGCCGGCGCCCGCCGCCGCGCCCGGCGCACCCGCGCCGGGGCCGCCCAAGCCGGAGGTGTTCGAGCCGGGCAAGGGCTTCGCGATCATCCACATGCCGAAGCTCGGTCTGAAGTTCCCGATCGCCGAGGGCACCTCCAAGCCGGCGGTGCTCGACAAGGGGCTGGTGGGCCACTACAGCGGCACCGGGATGCCGGCCGACAAGGCGGGCAACTTCGCGCTGGCCGCGCACCGCAACACCCACGGCGAGCCGTTCCGGCACATCAACCAGCTCACCAAGGGCGACAAGATCGTGGTGGAGACGGCGACCGCCTACTACACCTACGAGATCACCGGCGGGATCCCGGAGACCCCGCCCTCGAACGTCAGCGTGATCAAGCCCGTCCCCAACGGTTCGGGGTACAACCAGGCCGGCCGGTACATCACCCTGACCACCTGCACTCCGGAGTTCAGCTCCAAGGCCCGGTTGATCCTCTTTGGCAAGATGACCGAGGAACGGCCGCGCAGCCAGGGCAAGCCGCCCGGTCTCACGGTCGGCTAGTGCCGCGTCAGGCAACTTTTGCCCGTCAAGGAGCGGCGTCCGGTGCGTGCTATCGGCGTGCCGGCCGGAAGTCCTCGTACTGGACGTACTTGGGCTTTCGGCCGGTGCGGCGAGAGTGCGTGCCGGGCGTCGCGACGGGGCGAAGGTTGCCTGACGCGGCACTAGGTCCGGTCGATCCGGCAAGATCGACCGGACAGGGCCCGGCGACCGGGGCGGCGGCCGCCGCAGGGCGTCCGGGCGGCGGCGTCCCGGTAGGGGCGTCCAGGCAGACGGGGAGAACAGGTGACCCAGGTGAGCGGTGCGCAGACCGGCGAGACGGCGGAGGAGGCCTTCCCGCCGCTCCCGCCCGCCCGCCGCCGGCGGGGCCGGGCACTGGCCGCGCTCGGCCTCTTCGGGGAACTGCTGATCACCCTGGGCCTGCTGCTCGGGCTGTTCGTCGCCTACTCGCTCTGGTGGACGGACGTCCTGGCGGACCGGTCCGCCTCGCAGGCCGCGGACCGGCTGCGCGACGCCTGGGCGGCCGGCCCCGCCACCCCTCCGGTCGTTCCGGTGCCCGTCCCCGTCCCCGTGCCCGCCCCCGGGTCGCCCGTGCCCGTGTCGCCCACCGCCGTGCCGCCGCCGCTCGCGACCGGTGAGGCCGTCGGCTTCCTGCACGTCCCGGCGATGGGCAGGGACTTCCAGGTGCTGATCCGGATGGGCACCGACACCGCCACCCTGGCCGAGGGCGTCGCCGGGGTGTACGAGCAGCCGTACCGCGCCGCGATGCCCTGGGACGCGAGCGGCAACTTCGCGCTGGCCGCCCACCGGGACGGCCACGGGGCGAAGTTCCACGACCTCGACGCCGTCCACAAGGGCGACGCGGTCGTGGTCGAGACCAAGGACACCTGGTACGTCTACCGGGTCGACAGCACCCTCCCGGAGACCTCCAAGTACGACACCGGCATCGTCGCGCCCGTCCCGAAGGGCTCCGGCTACCAGGCTCCCGGCCGCTACATCACCCTGACGACCTGTACGCCGGTCTACACCTCGCGCTACCGGATGGCGGTCTGGGGAAGCCTCGTCCGGGCCGACCCGGTGGACGCCCAGCGGACCTTGCCGCCCGAGCTGCGGCACGGCTGAGCTCCCGCAGTCTCCCGACTGGGGCCCGGGAGGCCCGGGAGGGCGCCCTGAGCGGCCGTGGAGCGGTCCTCGCGGCCCGCAAGGGGGCCGGGACGGGGAAAAGCCGCAGAAGGCCGCGGAGAACGCCCGAGGGGCCCGCCGCACCGGCCTGCACCGGCTGCGACGGGCCCCTCGGGTTCAGCTCAGAACCAGGGGAACCACGGGTTAGGGGTGGTCCCCCCCTTTGGTGTTGGAGGGCGAGGGGTTGGTGGGTGTGTCGGGCCCTTTGGTCGGCTCGGCCGCCCTGGTGATCAGGCTGACCGAGGTGCTCGGGTCGACCTGGGTACCGGCGCCCGGCATCGAGGACATCACCAGCGCGTTCGGGTCCTGCGGGCCCACCATGACGGTGTAGCCCAGGCCGAGCGCCTGCAGCTGCTTGATGGCGTCCTTCAGCTGGACGTTCTGCAGCGGCGGCACCTGCACCTTGTCCGGCGCCTTGAAGATGGTCAGGACGACCTTCGAGTTGGCCGGGGCCTTGCTGTTCGGCGGGAGCGACTGCGAGGCGACGGTGTTGACCTTGGTCGGGTCGGTGGTCGCCGAGGTCTTCGAGGCGTCGACCTGGAACCCGGCGGCCTCCAGCGCGGCCTGCGCGGCCTCCTTCTGCTGGCCGACCACACCGGGGACGGGCACCTTGGCCTTGCCCTGGGAGATGGTCAGCTTGACCGTGGCCGTCGGGTCGCCGGGGGCGCCGCCCGCCGGGTCCTGGGCGGTGACCTGCTCCACCGGGGCGTTGTCGTCGTCCTTGTACTCGGGGACGACGTTGGTGAAGCCCGCGTCGGTGAGCAGCTTCGTCGCGGCTTCCTTGGTCTTGCCCACCACGTTCGGCACGCTCGCCTTGGCCGGGCCGGAGGAGAGCTGCACCGTGATGGTGGCGGTCTCGGCGACCGGGCTGGCGGCAGCCGGGTTCTGGGTGCAGACCTGGTCCTTCTTGATGTTGGTGTCCGGGCAGGCGATCTTCTCGCCCTCGGTCACCACCAGCTTGGGACCGGCCGCGGCGGCCAGGCTCTTGGCCTCGGCGAGGCTCTTGCCGACCAGGCTGGGCGCGGTGACCTTGGGCGCGTCCTTCTTGCCGGAGTCCTTGTTGCCGCTGAACATCGCTTGGGCCACGAAGAAGGTGCCGACCAGGACCAGCACGGCCGCGACGGCCAGCACGATCCAGGAGGTGTTGCTCTTCTTCGGCGGCTCCTCGCCGCGCCGGCCGCCGCCGCGGCCGTAGCCGTCGTCGTAGCCGTCGTTGCCGCCGCCGCCCTGGGCACCCGCGTAGGTCTGGCCGTAGCCGTTGTCCGGGTAGCCGGCCTGCTGGCCGTAGCCGGGCTGGGCGGAGGCCTGCGGCAGCACGGTGGTCGGCCCGCCGCCGGGCTGCTGCGGCAGCATGTTGGTCTGGCCGTACGGGTCGTGCTGCGGGTAGCCGTTCTGGTCGTAGCCGTACCCGGCGCCGCCCATGCCGTACGCGGCGGCCTGCTGGGCGGCGGCCACCGGAAGGCCGTCGAGGAAGCGCTCGATGTCGTCGCGCATCTCGTCGGCGCTCTGGTAGCGGTAGTCGCGGTCCTTGGCGAGCGCCTTCAGCACGATCGCGTCGACCTCGGGCCGCACCTCGGGGTCGAAGACGGACGGCGGCTGCGCCTCCTCCCGGACGTGCTGGTAGGCCACCGCGACCGGGGAGTCGCCGACGAACGGCGGCCGGACGGTCAGCAGCTCGTACAGCAGGCAGCCGGTGGAGTAGAGGTCGGAGCGGGCGTCGACCTGCTCACCCTTGGCCTGCTCCGGCGAGAGGTACTGGGCGGTGCCGATGACGGCGGAGGTCTGCGTCATGGTCATCCCGGCGTCGCCCATCGCGCGGGCGATGCCGAAGTCCATGACCTTGACGTTGCCCTGCCGGGTCAGCATCACGTTCGCGGGCTTGATGTCGCGGTGCACGATGCCGGCCCGGTGCGAGTACTCCAGGGCCTGGAGGATGCCGATGGTCATCTCCAGCGAGCGCTCCGGCAGCAGCCGGCGGCCGGAGTGCAGCAGCTCGCGCAGGGTGGACCCCTCGACGTACTCCATCACGATGTACGGGATGGAGATGCCGTCGATGTAGTCCTCGCCGGTGTCGTACACGGCGACGATGGCGGGGTGGTTCAGTGACGCCGCGGACTGTGCCTCACGGCGGAAGCGGGCCTGGAACGACGGATCCCGGGCCATGTCGGCCCGGAGCGTCTTCACTGCGACGGAACGGCCGAGCCGGGTGTCATGGGCGAGGTACACCTCGGCCATGCCGCCGCGTCCGAGGACGCCGCCGAGCTCGTACCTGCCGCCTAGGCGACGAGGCTCTTCCATAGTTCCGACCCTCTCCCTCACCCGCCGGTGAGGTTGTGACGTAGGTGTCCCCGCACGCTCTGAGTGACGCCGTCCGGGCCCCGGATGGTTCTGCGAACCGGGTCGTGAGGCGCCTCGCGGGCGGCAACGGGTACACCCGCTGCTGCGGATACGCTACCGGTCGCACCACGTCGGACCCGAGTCGACCGCAGGCCGATACCAGACCGGTATCCGGACGGGGGTGCCGATCGTGACATTCCACTCACTCGACACGGCCGGGCTCCTACTTGCCGAGCGCGGCCTGCATCACCGCCTTGGCGATGGGCGCGGCCAGCCGGCCGCCGCTGATGCCGTCACGGTTGTTGGAGCCGTCCTCGACCACGACCGCCACCGCGACCGACTGGCCGTCGGAGGTCTTGGCCCAGGAGGTGAACCAGGCGAAGGGCAGTCCGGCGTTGTCCTCGCCGTGCTGCGCGGTACCGGTCTTGCCGCCGACCGTCAGACCCGGGATCCTGGCGTTCTTGCCGGTGCCGTTCTCGACCACCGAGACCATCATCTCCTGCAGCTTCGCCGAGGTGGCCGGGCTCATCGGCTGGGAGAACTGCTTCTCGGTGTGCTTGGAGACGGTGGTCAGCGAGGCGGAGCGCTCCTGGTCGACCAGGTACGGCTGCATCAGCGAGCCGTTGTTGGCGATGGCGGCCGCGACCATGGCCATCTGCAGCGGGGTGGCCCGGGTGTCGTGCTGGCCGATCGCGTCCATCGCGGTGCCGTCCGGGCTGGAGTTGCTCGGGTAGACGCTCTTCTCGGAGCGGACCGGGGTGTCCACGGCGCTGTTGAAGCCGAACTTCTCGGCCTGCGCCCGCAGCTTGTCCTTGCCCAGGTCGACGCCGATCTTGCCGTAGACCGTGTTGCAGGACTGGTCCATGCCGGACTTGAGCGTGGCGTTCTCGCAGCGCTCGTTGGGGCTCTCGTTCTTCAGCTGCGTCGTGGTGTTCGGCAGGATGTACGGCTCGGGCGTCGAGGTGGCGTCGTCGATGTTCTGGTACAGGCCGTTCTCGAACGCGGCGGTCGCGGTGACCAGCTTGAAGGTCGAGCCGGGCGGGTACGTCTCGCGCAGCGCGCGGTTGAGCATCGGCTTGTTCGGGTCCGCGTTGAGGTCCGTCCAGGCCTTGGAGTCGGTCGAGTCTCCGCCGGCGAAGGTGCCGGGGTCGTAGGACGGGGTGGAGACCAGCGCGAGGATCGCTCCGGTGCGCGGGTCGATCGCGACCGCCGCGCCCTTCTTGTTGCCGAGGCCGTCCCACGCGGCCTTCTGGGCCTTGGCGTTGATCGTGGTGACCACGTCGCCGCCCTTCTTCGGCTCCCCGGTCAGCATGTCCAGGGTGTTGCGGAAGAACAGCCGGTCGTCGCTGCCGGAGAGGATGCCGTCCTCCAGCTGCTCCAGCTGGCTGCTGCCGAAGGACTGCGAGGAGTACCCGGTGACCGGCGCGTACATCGGGCCGTCGACCCAGGAGCGCTTGTACTTGTAGCGCAGGCCGTTCACGAAGTCGGACTGGGTGACCGGCTGGCCGCCGACGATGATGTTGCCGCGCGGGTGGGCGTACCGGTCGTACACCTGGCGCTTGTTGTTCTTGTTGTTGGCCCAGGCCTCGCCCTGGACGCCCTGCACCCAGTTGGTGCGCACCATCAGGGCCAGGATCAGGACGAGGCAGAAGATCGAGACCCGGCGGATCGGCTTGTTCACGAGGCTTGTCCCCCCTGGTTCTCGGCGGCGGGGGCGGGTTCCGCCCCGGGGCGGCGGGCACTGTCGCTGATCTTCAGCAGGATCGCGACCAGGGCCCAGTTGGCGACCACCGAGGACCCGCCCTGGGCGAGGAACGGCATGGTCATACCGGTCAGCGGGATCAGGCCGGTGACGCCGCCGGCCACCACGAAGACCTGGAGCGCCATCGCCGAGGAGAGGCCGACGGCGAACAGCTTGCCGAACGGGTCGCGGGCGGCGACGGCGGTGCGCAGGCCGCGCTGGATCAGCAGGGCGTAGAGCATGAAGATCGCCATCAGGCCGGTGAGGCCCAGCTCCTCGCCGAAGGAGCCGAGGATGAAGTCGCTCTTGGCGGCGAAGTCGATCAGCCAGGAGCGCCCCTGGCCGAGGCCGGAGCCGGTCACCCCGCCGGAGCCCAGCGCCATCAGCGACTGGCCGATCTGCTCGGTCGCGCCCAGCGGCGGTTTCGGTGCGAAGGCGGCCATCGGGTCGAGCCAGGCGTTGATCCGGACCTTGACGTGGCTGGCGGTGGAGGCGACCGCGACGGCGCCGCCCACCGACATCAGCAGGCCGAAGACGATCCAGCTGGTGCGCTCGGTGGCGACGTACAGCATCACCACGAAGAGGCCGAAGTACAGGAAGGACGAGCCGAGGTCGTTCTCGAAGATCAGGATCAGCAGGCTGAGCAGCCAGATCACGATGATCGGACCGAGGTCGCGGCCGCGCGGCAGGTAGAGGCCCATGAAGCGGCGGCTGGCCAGGGCCAGGGCGTCGCGCTTCACCATCAGGTAACCGGCGAAGAAGACGGTCAGGATGATCTTGGCGAACTCACCGGGCTGGATCGAGAAGGCGCCCATCCGGATCCAGATCTTGGCGCCCAGGTCCTCCTTGCGCTCCGGGAAGAAGGCCGGTGCGGCGAGCAGCACCAGGGCCGCCGCCATCGAGATGTAGGTGTAGCGCTGGAGGACCCGGTGGTCCTTCAGGAAGACCATCACCACGATGAAGAACGCGACCCCGAGGGCCGACCACATCAGCTGGTTGGCGGCCGCCGGGTAGTTGCTGTGCAGCAGCTTCCCGGCCTTGTCGAGCCGCCAGATCATGACCACGCCGAGCCCGTTGAGCAGGGTGGCGATCGGCAGCATCAGCGGGTCCGCGTACGGCGCGAAGCGGCGCATCAGCAGGTGGGCGACCAGGGCGAGCGCCCCCATGCCGAGGCCGTAGCCGAGCATGCCGGCCGGCAGCGTGCCGTCCATGGCGAGGCCCACGTTGGCGTACGCGAGGACCGGCAGCACCACCGCGAAGGCCAGCATGGCCAGCTCGGTGTTGCGCCGGTTGGGCGTGCCCTGCGGGGAGATGGTGGTGTTGCCCCGGCGCCGGGAGGAGGCGCGGTCGGCGGGGACACCGGTGGGCCGTTGGTCGCCGGACCGGTTGTCGGGGCCGCTGCTCAGGTCGAAGGTGCTCACGTGGAGGCCGCTCCCTGACGGCCGGCGGGCCCGCGCCGGGCGGCCCTATGTCGGGTCGCGGCCGTCACGGCTTGGGGCAGGAGTCGGCGCGCTGCCGCTCCTCGTCGCTCAGGCCCGGCAGCTCGCCCGGCGTACCGGCGGCCGGGGCCGCGGCGCTCTGGCTGGGCGCGGCCGTGCTCGGCGTGGCGGTCGGGGTCGGGGTGGCCGTCGGAGCGGCCGCGGCCGGGCCCCGCAGGCTCGCGTTCGGGCTGGGCGTGGTGGCCGCGAGGAACCCGACGTGCGTCACCGCACCGGCGGGCGCGGCGGTGGGCTGCGCCGTCGGCTGGGTGCCCGGCACCGCCGGGTTGGCCGCGGCCGTCCTGGCGTCGGAGACCTTCCGGCAGAAGGTGACCTGCTCGCCGAGCTTCTTCACCGTGGCGTCGGCGTCGCCCAGGCTGCCGGCCGAGATGGTGTTGGTGACGTGGGTGCGCTGGTCCTGCGGCAGGAACTTGAGCTCGACGTCCTTGTACGAGGTGTGCACCGAGGACAGGCTCAGGCCGGCCAGGCTCTGGTTGATGCCCTGGTAGACCGCGACGTGGTCGCCGTCGACGCCCACGTAGTACTGGTCCTGGGTCCACTGGTAGCCGAAGAACCCGGCGCCGCCGAGCAGGCCGAGGGAGACCAGCGCCACCAGCGAGAGCTTCAGCGCCTTGCCCTTGCGCTTGGGCCGGTCCTCGTCGTCGAACTCCTCGGTGCCGTACACCGACGGCTCGCCGGCGCCGTACCCGTCGTAGCCCTCGGCCGGGCCGAAGCCGGCCGGGGCGGCGCCCTGGTAGCCGCCGTCGTAGCCCTCGGGGGGGCCGAAGGCGCCCTGCGGGGCACGCCCGAGGCCGGCCGCCCGGCCGGCCGGGGTGTCGCGGATCGACTGGTCGGCGGCGGTCGAGGACGGCGGGGTCTCGGCGACCGCGCCGACCACCACCGGGACGTCGTTGTACTGGCCGCTCAGGGTGTCGGTGGCGCCGACGTCGATGACGTCCGCCACGATGCAGGTGATGTTGTCCGGACCGCCGCCGCGCAGCGCGAGCTGGATCAGCTCCTGCACGGTCTGCTCGGGGGAGTAGTAGCTCCCGAGGGTGTCCTGGAGGGTCTGGTGGCTGACCGGGCCGGAGAGGCCGTCGGAGCAGATCAGGTAGCGGTCGCCGGCCCGGACCTCGCGGATCGACAGGTCGGGCTCGACCTGGCCGCGGCCGTCCAGTGCCCGCATCAGCAGCGAGCGCTGCGGGTGGGTCTCGGCCTCCTCGGGCGTGATCCGGCCCTCGTCGACCAGCCGCTGCACCCAGGTGTGGTCCTGGGTGATCTGCACCAGCGCGCCGTCGCGCAGCAGGTAGGCACGGGAGTCGCCGACGTGCACCAGGCCCATCCGCTGCCCGGTCCAGAGCATCGCGGTGAGGGTGCAGCCCATGCCCTCCAGCTGCGGGTCCTCCTCGACCATCTGCCGCAGCCGGTCGTTGGCGCCCTGGACGGCGTCACCGAGCAGGGTCAGCAGGTCGGCGCCCGGCACGTCCTCGTCCAGGCGGACGATCGAGCCGAGCACCTCGGAGGACGCGACCTCGCCGGCCGCGGCGCCGCCCATGCCGTCGGCCACGGCCAGCAGCCGCGGCCCGGCATAGCCGGAGTCCTCGTTCCCCTCCCGGATCAGTCCCTTGTGGGAGCCGGCGGCGAAGCGCAGCACCAGGGTCATGCGACCTGAGCCCCCCTCTGGGTCATGGACGGGATGCTGTCCCTCATGCGCTACTACTTCCGCAGTTCGATGACGGTCCTGCCGATACGGATCGGCATGCCCGGCTGGAGCGGCATCGGCGCGGTCAGGCGCTGCCGGTCCAGATAGGTGCCGTTGGTGGAGCCTAGATCCTCGACCGTCCACTGCCCAGTCTGATCCGGATAGATCCTGGCATGCCGGGAGGACGCGTAGTCGTCGTCCAGCACGATGGTGGAGTCGTGCGCGCGGCCCAGGGTGATGGTCTGGCCCTGCAGCGCGACGGTGGTGCCGGCCAGCGAACCCTGCACCACGACCAGCTGGGTGGGGGCGCCGCGGCGGCGCCCGCCGCCCTGGGTCTGGGTGGCCGGGGCGCCCTGCGGCTGCGGGGCGCGCCCGGGCGCGGGTGCGGGTGCGGCGGCGGCCGCGGCAGCGCCCCGGCGGGAGGACCGGGGGTTCACCCTGGTCCCGAACAGGTCGCTGCGGATCACCTGGACCGCGACGATGACGAACAGCCACAGCACGGCGAGGAAACCCAGCCGCATGACCGTCAGGGTCAGTTCTGACATGGCCGGCCCGCCCGTGAGTGAGCGAAGCGAGCGAACAAATCGGACACTACCCTTCGACCTGTCGGTAGACGATGGTGGTGGAGCCCACGACGATTCGCGAGCCGTCGCGGAGCGTAGCGCGCTGGGTGTGCTGTCCGTCCACCACGATGCCGTTGGTGGAGCCCAGGTCGAGCACCATCGACGGGGTGCCGGGACGGATCTCGGCGTGCTTGCGGGAGACCCCGGGGTCGTCGATGCGCACGTCCGCCTCGGTGGAGCGGCCGAGCACGCAGGCGTTCCCGGTGATCTGGTGGCGGGCGCCGTTCACCTCGATCCAGCGCCGCACGGAGGTGCCGTGGCCGGCGCCCGGGAACGGGCGCACGTTGCCGGCGGCGGGGGCGGGCTGACCCGGGGGTACGGCGGGCGGCGCGGCCGGCGGCGGGGGCGCTCCGTAGGGGGCGGCGTTCTGCTGCTGCCACGGTGCGCCGGGGGCCTGGGCGGCCGGCGGGCGGCCGTAGCCGCCCTGGGTGGGCTGGTGCGGGGCCGGCGGGGCCTGCGGGGGCGCCTGCTGCTGGGGCTCCTCGGCCGCGAGGGTGCGGCTGCGCACCCGGTACAGGCCGGTGTCGAGATCGTCGGCCTTCTCCAGGTTCACCTGCAGCGGGCCCATGAAGCTGTACCGCTGGGCCTCGGCGTACTCGCGGACCATGCCGGCGAGCTCGCTGCCCAGTTGGCCGGAGTAGGGGCTCAGGCGCTCGTGGTCGTGCGGGCTCAGCTCGACGATGAAGTCGTTGGGCACGACGGTGCGGTCGCGGTTCCAGATGCTCGCGTTGTTGTCGCACTCGCGCTGCAGCGCGCCGGCGATCTCCACGGGCTGGACCTCGGATTTGAACACCTTGGCGAAGGTGCCGTTGACGAGACCCTCGAGTCGCTGCTCGAACTTCTTCAGCACTCCCACGGGGCACCCCCTTCCAGGGTTTCGTTCGCCTGCCTGCCGACCGGATCCCGGGGAGCCGGTCGCGCCTACTTGCGGTACTTCCGTACTGATCGTATCCACGCCCGGGCCATCCGTACGGTTCCCGTGGCCGTGTGGTGCCCGGGGTGGGCTCGGACACACAGGGTGACGCATGACTGCGGCAGCATGCCAGGGCTACCCGTCCCCGGGGCCCCTCATCCCTCGCTCGCCTGTTCGCCGGGCAGCCGTTCGGATGCGTTCGGCCTCCCCGGGAAGCGGATTCGGAGGTGACCCGCAGGTCGTGCTACTGTTTTCCACGTCGGAAGGGGCACCCGCAAGGGCGCCGGATCGAAGAGCCGCGAACGCCATATGGTAGCGAGCAGCTCGGTTGATCGGCTGGCATCTACGACAAACACCCATGCGCGGGTGGCGGAATAGGCAGACGCGCTGGATTCAGGTTCCAGTGCCCGAAAGGGCGTGGGGGTTCAACTCCCCCCTCGCGCACAGCGAAACCCCGCAGATCTTCGGATCTGCGGGGTTTTTTTGTTGTCCCGGCCCCGGACTCCGGACTTCTGGCTACCGGCTACCGGACCCGTTCCGGGTGCGGCCGCGGGTCAGTCCCGGGTGGCGGGCAGGTCGGCGCGGACCGTGAAGCCGCCCTCCGGGGTGGGGCCGGCGGCCAGGGTGCCGCCGAGCAGCTGGGCGCGCTCGCGCAGGCCGACCAGGCCGTGGCCGCCGCCGGGCAGCGGCTCGCCGGGCACGGTCGGGGGCGCGTCGTTGTGGACCTCCACCTGCAGCCGGCGGCCGCTGGTGCCGACCCGGACGTGGACGGTGGCGTCCGGCGCGTACTTGGTGATGTTGGTGAGCGCCTCCTGGACGGTCCGGTAGGCGGCCCGTTCGACCGCCTCCGGCCAGGGGCGGTCGCCGGGGGCCAGTTCGCTGTCGGCGGCCAGGCCGCTCTCCTCGATCAGCCGGGGCAGGTCGGCCAGCCGCGGCTGCGGGGCCAGTGGGGCGTCCGGGCGCAGTCCGGCGCCGCGGAGCACGCCGACCATCTGGCGCAGCTCGTCGAGGGTGCGCACGGACAGCTCGCGGATGGTGCGGGCGGTGGTCGCGGCGGCCGGGTCGGCGGTGCTCACCTGGAGCGCGCCGGCCTGGATGCTGATCAGGCTGACCTGGTGGGAGACCACGTCGTGCATCTCCCGGGCCAGTCGGCCGCGCTCGCTGATCAGCACCCGCTCGGCGAGCAGCCGGCTCTCGCGCTCCTGGCCGCGGGTCAGTTCGTCCAGCCGGGCGGCCAGCTCCCGGCGGGTGCGGGAGAGCAGCCCGGTGGCGGCCGGGCCGGCGGCCAGCATCACCGACTGGATCGCGTACAGCGCGGTGTCCCGGCTCGGTTCGAAGCTCTGGTCGGACAGCGGCCAGTGGAAGAACTCGACCAGCGCGAACAGGGTCGCGCAGGGCACCACCACCCGGGGGGCGGGGCGCTCGGCGGCGACGGTGTAGACGGCGGTGATCGGGGCGAGCCAGATGTCGTCGATGTAGCTGCCGGGCATGGTCAGCAGCAGCACCGTCACCGGGAAGCGCCGGCGCCAGAGCAGCACCACGGCGGCCGTGGCGGAGAGCAGGACCTGCCACCAGGGGGCGTCCCTGGCCACCAGCGCGGCGTCCACCAGGGAGTAGAGGGCCGGCAGCAGCAGCATCAGCCAGGGGGCGGTGGCCCAGGCCGGCAGCCGTCGTGCGGGGGCGAGGTCGGCGCTGGTCATGCCCCGTTGCCGGGTTTGGGCCGGACCAGGCCGGCCCGGTGGGCGACCACGGCGGCCTGCACCCGGTTGGCGGCGCCCAGCTTTCCGAGGATCGCGCTGATGTGGTCCTTGACCGTGCCGGTGCCGAGGAAGAGCCGGTCGGCGATCTCCGCGTTGGACAGGCCCTCGCCGAGCAGGGCGAGCACGTCGAGCTCCCGGCCGGTGAGGGTGCGGGCGAGTGCGGCGGCCTCGGCGTCCGGACCGCCGCCGTCCACGTAGCCGCCGATCACGGTGCGGGTGACGGTGGGGGAGAGGATGTTGCCGCCGGCCGCGAGCACCCGGACGGCGTGCACCAGCTGTTCCGGGGCGGTGTCCTTGAGCAGGAAGCCGGCGGCGCCGGCCCGCAGCGCGGTGCCGATGTACTCGTCGGTGTCGAAGGTGGTGAGCATCGCCACGGCGGGAGGGTCCGGAAGGGCGCGGAGCCGGCGCAGCACCGAGATGCCGTCCAGGTCGGGCATCCGGATGTCGAGCAGCACCACGTGCGGGCGCAGGCGCTGGACGTGGTCCTCGGCCTGTCCTCCGGAGCAGTCGCCGACCACCTCCAGGTCGTGGGCGGAGCCGACGATGAGGCCGAGGCCGGAGCGGACCAGGATCTCGTCGTCGACGATCAGCACGCGGGTGGTGGTGATGGTCCCTCCTCGGGTCGAGCGGCCGGCTCCGGCCGCTCCGCATGGGTGGATTCGAGACTAGGGCCTGTCGTCAAACTCCCGCCTGCGCGGCGCCGCCGGGCCCGCCCGTGCGGCGCCGCCGGGCCGGGTGGGCAGCGGGTACGCCCGGCCGAACGGGCGGTCGTCCGGGCACCCCCGCCGTTCGGCGGGGGTCGGAATCGGCTACCGGGTTCACGCAATTCTCACCCGCGGTGCGGAACCATGGATTTGGCTGGCCCTTCGCCGGTTTTCCGGCCGTGGCGAGGGTCGCTGGTCAGTCCGTCGGGCCCGTGCGGGCGCCCGGCGCCGGGCCGTGTGCGGATGCGCCCCACCATCTGATCGTTTGGAATTGAGCTGTGTCGTCCACTGTGAAGTCGGACCCGTCCGCCGCGTCCGCCGGGCCCCGGCCCGTTTCGCCGCTCGAGCGCTGGCGTCCCAGGGCCGCCGCGGCCACCGTCTGGTACCTGCGGCTGCTGGCCCTGCTGAACCTCGCGACGGTGCTGCTGGTGCCGTTCCGGGACCAGGTCCAGACGCACAACGAGGGCGAGTACTTCACGCCGTACCTGATGACGGCCGGCCTCGCCAGCGCGGTGCTGTCGATCTTCCTGGCGATCGCGATGCGGCGGCGCAAGCGGGCCGCGTGGATCTTCAACCTGGCTCTGGCGGGGCTGTTCGCGACGCTCTACCTGATCGCGATGGTGCTGCCCGGCGAGCACTTCAGCCACCACCCGCTGAACTACTTCTCCACCGTGCTGACCTGTCTGTTCGTGCTGGCACTGCTGGTCGGGCGGAAGGAGTTCACCTCCAAGGGCGACCGCTCCAACCCGAAGACCGCGGCGGCGGCCTTCGTGGCCGGCCTGCTGTTCGGCGGCGGCGTCGGGGCGCTGCTGGTCTGGATGAACAACAGCCTCAAGGGCGCCGACTTCTGGGACCTCTTCCGCTACTCGGTCGGCCGGATGATCACGATCACGCCGTCCGAGCACCTGCGCTCGGTGATCTCGGCGCCGACCTGGGTGAACGCCTTCATCAACGCGATGGGCGCGGTGCTCTTCCTGCTGGTGCTCTACGTGGCGTTCCGCAGCCCCAAGGACAAGGAGCTGCTGAACCCGGAGGACGAGGAGCGGCTGCGCGGGCTGCTGGACAAGCAGGGCGAGCGGGACTCGCTGGGCTACTTCGCCCTGCGCCGGGACAAGGCGGTGGTCTTCTCCCCCAGCGGCAAGGCGGCGGTGACCTACCGGGTGGTCGGTGGTGTCTCGCTGGCCTCGGGCGACCCGATCGGGGACCCGGAGGCCTGGCCGGGGGCGATCGAGGCCTGGCTGTCCGAGGCCAGGGAGCACGCCTGGGCGCCGGCCGTGATGGGGGCCTCCGAGGAGGCCGGGGTGATCTACGCCCGGCACGGGCTGGACGCGCTGGAGCTGGGCGACGAGGCGATCGTCGAGCTGGACGAGTTCTCGCTCGACGGCCGGGCGATGCGGGTGGTGCGCCAGGCGTACAACCGGGTCAAGCGGGCCGGGTACACCGTGCGGATCCGGCGGCACCAGGACATCCCCGAGTACGAGATGGCCGAGCTGGTGGCCAAGGCCGACCAGTGGCGCGACGGTGCCACCGAGCGCGGCTTCTCGATGGCGCTCGGCCGGCTGGGCGACCCGGGGGACGGGCGCTGCGTGATGCTGGAGTGCCATGACGGGGACGGCGAGCTGAAGGCGCTGCTGAGCTTCGTGCCGTGGGGTGCGGACGGGCTCTCGCTGGACCTGATGCGCCGGGCCCGGGACACCGAGAACGGCCTGATGGAGTTCATGGTGATCGAACTCCTGCAGCGTGCGGAGGAGGTCGGCCTGGCCCGGGTCTCGTTGAACTTCGCGATGTTCCGCTCGGTTTTCGAGCGCGGTTCGCGTCTCGGCGCCGGACCGGTGCTGCGGCTGTGGCGCTCCGTACTCGGCTTCTTCTCGCGCTGGTGGCAGATCGAATCGCTGTACCGGGCCAACGCCAAGTACCGGCCGATCTGGGAGCCGCGGTATCTGCTCTTCGAGAAGAGCAGCGAGATTCCGCGGATCGGCATCGCCAGCGCCCGTGCCGAGGGCTTCATCACCGCGCCGAGCCTGCCCGCCCTGTTCCGTCGCCGACACTCCGGACCCGCCGTCGCGGCGCCCCGGGTGCCGACGGCGGCGCGGGATGGGAAGGGGTAGTTCCTCCGCCGGGGGGCGGAGGAGACCGGGTCGTCCGGTTGGGGGTGTCTCGGGGTGTTCTCTCCCCCCAGAGGATGACGCCGTTCCACCTTTTATGCCGATGTGGATTCATTAATCGGCTTCTAATGTTGGGGTAGTCGGGAAGGCGTTTCGCGGCTTCGGGGATTTGGAGAGACTGTTGTGATTCACAGGACCCACGCGGGGGGCGTGCGAAAGGGGCCGCTGGCTATTGCCGGAGCGGCCGCTGTCGCCGAGTGGGGGACGCTGTTCGGGACGGTTCGCGAGCAGGTGCTGCGCAAGAAGTTCGCCGCCGTTCCGCTCGCCACCACGGCGACCTGTCTGATTCTGCTGTTCAGCATCGTGCAACACCTGCCGGGCGGGGAGCGGCTCGTCACCCACATCGGGGTGGTGAAGGCCGCGCTGCCGCTGGACGTGTCGCTGTTGCGCACACCGCTGTCGTTGTACGTGCCGGCGCTGGACCTGCCGGTCTGGGGCGCGCTGGCCCAGGTGTTCGTGGTCTTCGGCATCGCCGAGATCGTGCTCGGCCGGCGGCTGACCCTGGTGGTCGCCTACGTCTGCACCCTGGCGGGGACGCTGTTCGCCCGGGTCGGGGTGGCGATCGGGCCGGACCACATGTTCGGCTTCCCCAAGTGGGTCGCCTACGTGCGGGACACCGGGCCGTCGGCCGCGGTGGTGGCGCTGGCGATCTGCATCGCGTTCCGCTGCCGGGCCTGGTTCACCGGCGGCCTGGTGGTGGTGCTGATGGTCGGCGAGGCGGTCGTCCTGCCGAACCTGGCGGGTCTGGAGCACGTGGTCGCGGTGATCACCGCGCTGTTGATCGCCGTCTCGGTGGAGGTGTTCGGGGACTTCTGGCCGCGGGTGCTGGCCGGGGTCGTCGCCGCGACCTCGGTGGCCACCGCCGCCTCGAAGGAGGTCGCGGCGGAGGCCCGGCGCCGGGCCTCCGCGGGGGCGGCGATCCCCTGAGCCGCCGCCCGGCGCCTGTGGTCAGGCGCCGGGCGCCTTCGTTGGCAGCGGGAGTTCGAACCAGACCACCTTGCCGACGGCCTTGCGGGCGGTGCCCCAGCGCTCGGCGAGCTTGGTGACCAGGGTCAGGCCCCGGCCGGTCTCGCCGAGCTGCTCGGCGGGCTCCAGGGACGGCAGGTTGTGGTTGTCGTCGCTGACCTCGACCAGCAGCTTGTCCACCCGGATCAGCTGGAGCTGCACCCGGTCCCGGGCGACCCTGACGGCGTTCGTCACCAGCTCGCTGACCAGGAGCTCGGTGGTGTCCGCGAGTGCCTCCAGGTGCCAGCCGGCCAGCTGCTCGCGGACCAGCGCGCGGGCCCGGCGGACCTCGCGGTGGTCGACGGTGAGGTCCCAGGTGGCGACCTCGGTCGGGGAGACGCCGTCGAAGCGGGCCACCAGGAGGGCGACGTCGTCCTTGCGGTCGTCCGAGTGCAGCCGCTCCAGCACCACGTCGCAGGCCTCCTCGGGGCTGCGCTGCGGGTCGATCAGGTTGCCGCAGAGCGCGGCCAGGCCCGCTCCTATGTCGCCGCCCCTGACCTCGACCAGTCCGTCGGTGCAGAGCACCAGCATCGAGCCGTCCGAGACGTCGATGGTCTTGGCGACGAACGGCACCCCGCCGACGCCGATCGGCGCCCCGGCCGGGATCTCCAGCAGCTCGCCGGTGCCGTCGGGGTGGACCAGGACCGGCGGGACGTGTCCGGCGCTGGCCAGCTCGCACGTCCGGTTGATCGGGTCGTAGACCGCGTACAGGCAGGTGGCGAGGTGGTCGTCGCCGAGCTTGTGGGCCAGGTTGTCCAGGTGGCGCAGCAGCTGGCCGGGCGGCAGGTCCAGCGCGGCGAGGGTCTGCATCGCGGTGCGGAAGCGGCCCATCGCCGCGGCGGAGTGCAGACCGTGGCCCATCACGTCGCCGACCACCAGGGCGACCCGGCTGCCGGGCAGCTGGATCGCGTCGAACCAGTCGCCGCCGACCTCGGCCTTGGAGTCGCCCGGGAGGTAGCGGTGGGCGATCTGCACGCCGGGGATCTGCGGCGGGCGGGTCGGGATCATCGAGCGCTGCAGGGTGGTGGCGACCCGGGCCTCGGCGCGGTGCAGCCGGGCGTTGTCCAGGGACAGCGCGGCGCGGGCGGCCAGCTCCTTGAGGGTGGCGGCGTCGCCCTCGTCGAAGGGGTCGCGGTCGGGCAGCCGCAGCAGTTTGAGGATGCCGAGCACGGTGCCGCGCGCGGAGAGCGGCACCACCAGCATCGAGCGGCCGGAGACCACCGTGGCGAGCCGGGCGCCGCCGAGTGCGGCGGCGTAGTCGACGGCGACGTCCTCGCTGACCACGGGGACCAGCACCGGCTGGTTCTGCTGGAGGGCCATCCCGGGCGGGGTGCGGCGGGGCATGGCGACCAGGGCGCCCTCGGGGAGCACGTGGTCCCACTCGCCGGCGGACTCGTTGGAGGCCAGGGCGACCCGGCGGAGCATGGTGTCGTCGTCCGGGCGGGCCGCGGGCAGCTCGGAGTCGGAGATCAGGCCGTCCAGCAGGTCGACGCAGGCGAAGTCGGCGACCCGGGGGACGAGCACCCGGCAGAGCTCGTGGGCCGTGAAGCCGAGGTCCAGGGTGGTGCCGACCTTGCCGCCGACCTCGTTCAGCAGGGCCAGCTGCTCGCCGGCCTGGCCGTTGGTGACGAAGGGGCCGAACCGGCCGCCCTGGGGTGCGCCGCCCTCCCGGCCGAGGGACGACAGGGTGCTACCCGCCGGGGCCGGGACGGCGGGCCGGTCGGCCGGCGGGGCGGTGCTCTGGCCGGTGCCGGGGGCGCCGGTGCCGGGGACGGCGTCGGCCCGGCGGGTCTGGTGGCCGTTGGCGGACGGCTCGACGGCGGCCTGCTCGATGGTGGCGCCTCCTCTGGGCGGGGCCGGGACGGACGGACCGGCGCTCGCCGACGCGCCGCTCACGGCGCCGGCGGGCTGCGCGGCCGGCTGGGCGGGCCGGTCCGCCGCCTCGCGCTGGCCGGGCAGCGGGCCCGCCGGACGGCGGCCGGGGGCGGACTGCTCGGGCTGCGGCGGCGGACCGAGCCGGGCGGCGCGCTGCTGGGCGGTGGGGTAGCGGCGGCCCAGCCCGGCGGCGGCGTGGGCCGTCCCCGGCTGGGCGTCGGCGGGCAGGACGGGCAGCACGGTGCTCGGGTCCAGCCGCAGCGCGGGCAGGCCGCCCCGGTCGAGCCCGCCCAGCAGGGCGGCCCGTCGGCCGGCGCCGGCCGGCAGCAGCCGGGCGAGCGGCTCCGGCACCGGGCGGCCGGGCGGGGTCAGGGCGGCGGAGAGCCGGTGGAAGCCGCCCCGGGCGGCGGGCGCGGCGGCGAACGGCAGCAGGCGCTCGCCCAGGGCGAGCCGGGGGCCTGTCGAGCGCAGCGGGCGGGCGTCGGCGGCCAGCGCCAGCAGGCCGCCGCCCGGGCCGGGCAGCGGGTAGGCCCACCAGAGCACGTCGCGCAGGTGCTCCTCGCGGTCGATCACGGGCATCTGCCCGGCCCACCCGCCGCCGGTGGCGGCGGTGAGCCCGGCCAGGGTGTCCAGCGCGTCGCAGCGGCGGCGGGCGGCGGCGGCCGGGCCGGGGATGCTCCGCGGCTCGACGGCGGGTAGCAGGCCGGTCGCGGGGCGGTCGTGCGCGACCTCGGCGCGGTGCCCGAACAGCTCCTCGGCGGCCCTGCTCCACTGGGCGATCCGCCCTGCCCCGTCCACCAGGACGAGGGCGAGCCGCACCAGGGCGACCACGCCTGACGGCTGGTCACCAGGCGCGGGCCCGGCGCCGTACCCCGTCGCGGGGCCGGCTGGAAGCGGTGTGGAGTTGGGCTCGTCCGCCATGGATTCGGTCTGCTCCCGCCTGGCCGCCACGCCTGGAGGCGGCCGTTTCTGTGGAGGAAGGCACGCTGTGCGGATACCAGCGAAGCACGGACAGGGCTGGGCTCGATAGCGAAACGGGGAGATTCATCCATATCAGTTGCGTGTCACACGGGGTGCGCTGCTGCGCACTCCCCGTCCACCCCGTCGGAGCAGCGCGCGCGGGGGTAGGGTGGCAGGCCGGGCCGCCCCGCGGGGCCGGTACGCAGCAGGGGAACAGCAGGACGAGACAGAGGCGAGAAGTGAGCGCGCAGAGCCCCGTCCGCTGGACGGACCCGGAGCAGCAGGAGCTGGAGGAGCGGGTCGCCGCCGCCGAACTCGCCTGGCTCACGATGGACGTCGACATGCAGACCCTGCGGGTCGAGATCGACAACTTCGCCCTGATCCACCACCAGTTGCTCGGCCCGCTGTACGCCCGGCTGGACGAGCTGGACGCCCTGGTCGCCGAGACGGTGGCCGCCCGTACCGGGCACCCGGAGGACCGGCGACGGGCCGCCGAGGCGCGTCAGCGGGTGGACGAGCTGCCGGACCTGGACGCGCTGTTCGACAGCGTCCAGGAGCAGGACGCCGCCCCGCCGCCGGCCGCGCCCGCCAAGGTCAGGCCCGGCCGGGACGCCCAGCGGCTCTACCGCGAGCTGGTCCGCCGGGCCCACCCGGACCTGACCACCGACGGGGCCGAGCAGCAGCGCCGGGCCGTCTTCATCGCCCGGGTCAACGAGGCCTACGCGTACGGCGACACCGCCGCGCTGGAGCGGCTGGCCGGCGAGTGGTCCACCGCGCCCGAGGCCGCACCCGCCGAGGACTCCCCCGACCGGCTCGGCTGGCTGCGCCGACGGCTGGAGTGGCTCACCGCCAAGATCGCCGAGACCGCCACCGAGCAGGTCCGGCTGGAGAACACCGCGATGGGCCAGCTGCTGGCCCTCGCCCCGCAGGATCCGGACCGCCTGCTGGAGGAGCTGGCCGAACAGCTGCTCGCCAAGGCCGCCGCGCAGCAGGCCGAGCTGGAACGGCTGCTCGGCGGCGGGCCGGTGGGGGACAATGGCGGTGCCCAGACCGAGCCCCAGGAGAACCAGACGATGTTCGCGCAGATCCCCACCACCGACGCCGCCTCCGTGCCCGTCGACGCCGCCCTGCTGGACGTCCGCGAGCAGGACGAGTGGGACGCCGGGCATGTGGAGGGCGCCCTGCACATCCCGATCGGCGAGGTCGTCGCGCGGCTGGGCGAGCTGCCCGAGGAGGGCACGCTGTACGTGCTCTGCCGGGTCGGCGGGCGCTCCGCGCAGGTCGTCCAGTACCTGGTCCAGCAGGGCCGGGACGCGGTCAACGTGGACGGCGGCATGTACGCCTGGAAGGACGCGGGCCGTCCGATGGCCGCCAGCGGCGGCCGGGACGCGTTCGTCCTCTAGGGTCCGCCGGTAGGGCAGGATGGGCGCGCGACCGCGCCGGAGCCGGACGGCCGGCGCCCGACCCCGGGGGACTGCATGGCGGAGAGCACGGACGCGCCGCCGGACGGGCGGACCTGGTCCACGCCCGCGCTGGCCGTGCTCTGCCTGGCCTCGGCGGTCCTGCTGTCCGCCACCGGGCTGTTCCTCGGCGCGGTCTTCCTGCACGTCGCGCCGGCCAACTCGCTGTCCCGGGAGTACCGGGACGAGGTCGACGGCCTGGTGTACCCGGAGTTCGAGCAGAACTGGAAGCTGTTCGCGCCCAACCCGCTGCAGCAGAACGTCGCCCTGGACGCCCGGGTGCGGACCGTCGCGGACGGCGGGGCCACCCGCACCCTCGACTGGACCGGCCTCACCGCGCAGGACATCGCCGCGATACGGGGCAACCCGGCGCCCAGCCACGCCGACCAGAACCTGCTGCGCCGGGCCTGGGACTTCTACGACGGCTCGCACAGCGCGCAGGACGAGTCGCCGGCCAACGGGCGCGGCAGGCTCGCCGAGCAGTACCTCAAGCGGATCGCGCTGCAGCGGATCGGCCGTACCGCCGAGGGCGGGCGGATCCTGGAGATCCAGTTCCGGGTGACCACCACCACCGTCCCGCCGCCGGACTGGAGCGGGGAGAACCCGCCGCCGGCGCCCCGGGTGCGGGAGCTGTTGTGGTGGCCGGTGAACGACGAGGACTACCGGGGGCTCGGGTGAACGAGGTGTCGCCGGCGCCGGACCGGGCGGCCGACCACGGGTCGGAGCCGCTGCCGGAGCCGCAGCCGGAGCAGCTGCCGGAGCAGCGGCTGCTGGAGGGGATCCCGCGGCAGCCGGCGGCGCCCGGGGCGGAGCCGGCCCGGGCGGACCGGGGCCCCGGCCCCGGGGAGCTGTTCGCCCGCGCCTTCGCCGCGTTCACCGGGCGCGCGCTGGGCCCCTACCAGGCGGCGGTGGTGCGGATCGGCTTCGGCCTGGTCTGGCTGGCCTACCTGCTGCGGGAGTGGCCCAACCGGCGGCTGCTGTACGGCGACCGCTCGCCCTGGTCGCTGGACCTGGCCGAGCAGCTGCTCGCCGACAACGGGGCGCTGACCGTGCTGCCCTGGTTCGGCGGGCGGCTCTGGTTCGAGCTGGTCTACCACCTGGCGGTGCTGGCGGCCGTGGCGGTGGTGCTCGGCTGGCGGACCAGGGCGGCCACCGTGCTGTTCCTGGTCACCGTGCTGTCGGTGCAGAACCGCAACGTCTTCCTCGGCGACGGCGGGGACAACGTCGTCCACCTGATGGCGGTGTACCTGGTCTTCACCCGCTGCGCCGCGGTCTGGTCGCTGGACGCCCGCCGGGCGGGGCCGGGCCGGGCGGGGCCGGCGCTCTGGTCCGGGCTCGGCGCGGCGCTGCTGGTCTGCGGCCTCGGGGGGTTCTCCGGCGGCAGCCTGGCCTGGACGGCGGCGGCCTTCCCGTACGTCGGCTGGGCGCCGCTGTTCTGGGGCCTGTGGGCGGTGGCCGGAGTCTGGTGGGCGCTCGGCAGGTGGCGGCCGGACGGTGAAGTGCGGGCGGTGCTCGACGCGCTGGCGAACATGGTGCACAACTGCGCGATGCTGGTGATCGCCACCGAGGTGGTGCTGATCTACGCCACGGCCGGCTGGTACAAGGTGCAGGGCTCGCGCTGGCAGGACGGCACCGCGCTCTACTACCCGCTGCACCTGGACTACTTCACCCCCTGGCCGGGGCTCTCCGCGCTGGTCGGCTCGGCGCTGCTGCCGGTCTTCCTGATCTCCTACGGCACGGTGATCGTGCAGGTGGCGTTCCCGTTCACGCTGATCAGCCGGCGGGTCAAGAACGTGCTGCTGGCGGTGATGATGGCCGAGCACCTGGGGATCGCGGTGCTGCTCGGGCTGCCGGTCTTCTCGCTGGCGATGATCGCGGCGGACGCGGTCTTCCTGCCGACCGCCGCGCTGCGCTGGCTCGGGGCGCGCGTCGGGGACGTCCGCTCCCGGAAGGCGCCGCTCCCCTAAGCTGACCGTTATGTCCTGGTTCGCCGCACTCCGCGACACCGCGCGGACCGGACTGACCCTGGACCGGACGCTCACCGACCCCAAGCGGGCGGTCCGCGGGGCCGTGGCCGTCGCGCTGGTGCTCTTCCCGACCCTGGCACTGGGCGGGCCCGCGCTCGCCACCTCGGCCGCGATGGGCGCCTTCATCGCCGGCACCGCGACCTTCCAGCGCAGCTTCCGCCCGCGGGCCACGCTCGCGGTGGCGGCCGGGATCGGGCTCGGCACCAGCACCTTCCTCGGCTACCTGGCCGTCGGCGTGAACGGCGGCTTCCCGGTGCTGCTCGCCGCCTGGGCCTTCGGGGCCGGTCTGGCCTGGTCGATCGGGCCGACCGCCGGGGTGGTCGCGGCCAACACCCTCGCGGTGATGCTGATCGTCGTCCAACTGCCCGTCAGCGCCCTCACCGCGCTCGGACACGGGCTGGTCTGCGCGCTCGGCGGCGCCGCCCAGGCGCTGGTCATCACGCTCTGGCCGATCGGCAGCTGGTCCGCCCAGCGCGAGGCGCTCGCCGACACCTACGCCGAACTCGCCGACTACGCAAGGCGGCTGCGCCAGGACCCGACCGCGCACGTCGACCCGGCCCCGTTCATGACGGCCCGCCACGCCGCCGCGCTGACCCCCTGGCAGGACCGCCACCGGCCGCCCGAGCTGCGCGGCCTGCGCGGCATCGCCGAACGCATCCGCCCCACCCTGGCCGCGATCGCGGACCCCAAGGTCGGCGCCCCCGCGGAGGGCCCGGAACGCGACCGCGCCCGGGCCGTGCTGGCCGCCGCCGCCGAGGCGATGGACGCCCTGGCCCGGGCCGTGCGCACCGGCGATCCCCTGCGGCTGCCCCGCTCCGCGCCCGCGCTCACCCTGGCCACCCCGGCCGACGGCCCGCAGCTGCAGGGCGCCGCCCGGCGGGCCACCCGGCGGCTGGCCGGGCTGCTGCGCAAGGCCGCCGACGCCCTGGAGCGCGGCGACGAGGACACCATCAGCACCCCGGTGGTCGGCGCCGGCGGGGCACTGCACAAGCCGCCGCTGTCCCGGATGCTGCCGGTCGCCGCGCGCGCCGTGCGCCGCCAGCTGCAACCGCGCTCGGCGATCTTCCAGCACGCCGTCCGGCTCACCGGCGTGATCACGGTCGCGTACCTGCTGGCCCGGCTGGCCGGCTTCGAGCACGGCTACTGGGCGCCGATGACCGCCGCGATGGTGATGCGCCCCGACTTCGCCCAGACCTACAGCCGCGGGGTGGCCCGGCTGGCCGGGACCATGGTCGGCGTCGCCGTCTCCACCCTGGTGGTGCAGCTCGCCGACCCGGGCGACCAGGTGCTGGCCGCGCTCGCGGTGCTCTGCATCGGCGGCGCCTACCTCACGCTGCGCACGGGCTACGCGCTGATGACGGCCTGCGTCTCCTCGTACGTGGTCTTCCTGCTCGGCCTCCAGGCCGGGAACCCGCTGGTCACCGCGGTGGAACGGGTCGGGCTCACACTGCTCGGCGGCTCGGTCGCGCTGCTGGTCTACGCGCTGTTCCCGACCTGGCAGACCGCCCGGCTCGGCGAGCGGCTGGCCGAGTGGCTCGCCGCCGCCGGGCGGTACGCGGCCGCCGTGCTCGACGGCTACGAGCACCCGGGGGCGTCGCGCGCGGCCGAGGTGCGCTCGGCGCTGCTGGACTCCCGGGAGGCCCGCTCCGAACTGCTCCAGGCGATGCAGCGGGCGGACGCCGAACCGGGCCGGCACTCCTCGGGGCTGCCCGGGGTGAGCCGCCGCCAGATCGACCGGGCCCGGGCGGCGGTCGGCCACCTCGGGCGGGCCGCCGTGCTGCTGGAGGCGCACCTGCCCGCCGCCGCCGCCGACGCCGACCCCGTCCCCGGCACCGCCGATTTCGCCGAGGAGCTGCGGCTGGGAACGGCGCTGGCGGCGGCCGCGCTGCTCACCGGCGGCACGGTGGACTTCGGCCCGCTCCGGGAGGCGCAGGCGGCGCTGGAGCGGCGGCTGGCCGACGCCCCGGCCGGTGTGCAGCGGGACGTCGTGCAGGCCGGTACCCGGCTGCTGCTCCAGGCGCTGAAGGACCTGGAGCGCGCGCTGCGCGGCGGCGGCACGGCCTCCGGGCAGCGCGAACGGGAGGACGCCCGGTGAGCCCCGCGCCGCGGGCCGGCGGTGCGCTCCGCCCGGGCCGCCCGCCCGCCGGGCGGCCCGGGTCGCACCGGGTGGCAGAGTGAACGGCATGAGCGAGCGGGATGAGTGGCCGGTATGAGTGAGCGGCATGAGTGACGATCAGCTGGTGCGGGCCTGGCGCGCGGGTGCCGAGGAGCCCGGGACGGTGCTGCTGGACGGGTTCCACGCGCTGAAGCACGCCCTGCGCTTCGGCGGGGACGTCCGGCAGGTGCTGACCACCGACCGGGCCGCGCTGCGGGCGCTCGCGGAGGAGCTGGCCGGGGACGTGGGACCGGCGCTGGACGGCCTGGCGGCCGAGGTGCCCGAGGCGGTGCTGAAGGCGCTGGTGCCCAGGCTGCACCCGACCGGGGTGGCCGCGCTGGCCACCCGGCCGACCGCCGCGGCCAACCGGGCGGCGCTGGCCGGGGCCGGCCGGCCCGCCCCGGTGGTGCTGCTGGAGAACCCGCGCAACCAGGGCAACGTCGGTGCGGTGATCCGCCTGGCGGCCGGCTTCGGCGCCGCCGGGGTGGTGACCACCGGGGACCTCGACCCGTGGCACCCCGCCGTGCTCCGGGGCAGTGCGGGCCTGCACTTCGCCACCGCGGTGGAGCGGCTGGACCTGGCGGAGCTGCCGGCCGGGCCGCTGTTCGTGCTGGACCCGGAGGGCGAGGACATCCGGACGGTCACCGTGCCGGACGACGCGCTGCTGGCCTTCGGCACCGAGCGGCACGGGGTCTCGGCGGAGCTGAAGGGCCGGGCCGACCGGCTGCTCGCGGTGCCGATGCAGCCCGGGGTGTCCAGCTTCAACCTGGCGACCAGCGTCGCGATGGGGCTGTTCCACTGGATGTCCCGGCGCCCGCCCGGTGCTCCCCTGCCGGGCGGGCGCTGAGCCCGGATCAGCCGAAGAGGCGCTGCCAGGTGTCCGGGCCGGGGTAGCCGTCGGCCTCGGCGCCGCGCCAGCCCTGGGCCTCCTGGAAGGCCTGGACGGCCCGTCGGTCGCTCTCCGTCCAGCGCGGTCCGGGGCCCTGGGCGTAGGACCGCCCGAAGCCCTTGCGGACCAGCTGCTCGCCGAGCCGGCGGACGTCGTCGTTGTTCGCGCCGGGCCCGAACCGGTCCCGGCCGGGGAAGGCTGGCGCCCGGCCGCCCGGGTCGACCGGCGGCGGGGGCGGCGGGGAGGCGCTGTCGATGCTGCGGCCCTTGTTGTTGACCAGGTAGTCCCAGGTGTCCTTGCCGGGGATGCCGTCGGCCTCGGCGCCGCGCCAGCCCTGGGCGAGCTGGAACGCCTCGGTGGCCCTGCGGTCGGCCTCGCCCCAGCGCGGGCCGGGGCCCTGGCCGTAGAACCGCCCGCCACCGCGCTGGACCAGCATCCGGCCGAGTTCGGTGACGTAGGCGTTGTCGGCGCCGGGACCGAACTTGTCGGCCCCCGGGAAGGCGGTCGGGGCGGAGGCGTCGCTGCTGGTGCCGCCGCCGTCGGAGAGCGCCTTGTAGCGGTACGGGACGTACGAGGCGGAGTTGTTCCAGTACGCGTACGGGGTGTCCCGCCTGGTGGTGCTCGGGGAGGTCTGCTCGTAGGCGAGGTAGCGGGTGCGGGCGGCGTTCGTCCAGCCGCCGAAGACGGTGACGTGCGAGCCGGCCTGCGGGTTGGCGGGGTTGTTGTAGATCAGCACGTCCCCCGGCTGGAGGTCCGCCCTGGTGATCCGCTCGGCGACGTCCGGCAGGGTCCAGGTGGTCTGGCTGCTGCCCAGGCCCCAGGCCATCGAGACGAAGCCGGAGCAGTCCTGGCGGTAGCCGTCCGACCAGTAGCGGTTCATGCCGTACGGGACCTTCTGGTCGACCCAGCGCTGCGCCCGCTCGATGATCTGGGCCCTGGTGACCGGCGGTGTGGTGGCCCGGGGGGCGGCGAAGCCGCGGGCCTGCTCGCCGTGGAGGCCGCTGACCTCGCCCTGCGGGGTCTTCGGGGGCTGGGTGGCGCTGCTGCCGCCCGGGGTCGGGGCCGGGGCGGCGGTGGCCCCGGAGGCCCCGGCCGCGCCGCCGCCGAGGGCGGTGCCGACCGCGGCCATCAGCACGGCGGCCCGGCGGCGCACGCTCCGGGCCGCGGCGTGCCCGCCCTCGTGGACCGGAGCGGCGTGCCGCCGGGCCCGGCGGCGGGCCCGGCAGCCGCCGCATATGCAGTCCTCGTCCGGTTCGACCTCGTCGAACTCCAGTAGCGGGACCGGCTGGTGGGTAGGGGTCATTTCCGCCTCTTTCCTGGTCAGGCCCTGATGGCGCGACAGGACTGACCTTCCCAGCCCGATACCGCGTGTTATCGGGACCAAAGTCCCAAACCGGACGGGGGTGCGGCGCGGTGGGCTGCGCCGGGCGGGTGACGGCCGTTCGGCGGCCGGGCTCTGGCGCCGGGCCCGGGGAGGCGGTAGTGGCGGTGCGCGGGACCTGGCGGCCGGTCAGGCCGCGGCGCGCGGGTTGGCCGGGGAGAACTCCGGGTCCGTCCAGGTCAGCGGGGTGGCATCGGCGAGCTCGACGACGGCGGTGACGGTCAGCTCGACCACCCGCTCGGCGCCGGGGAGGCCGGCCCGGGCCGGTTCGGACCAGTCGGTCCTGGCCTCGCCGGTGACCAGCAGCGCGCCGCCGGTCTCCCACTCCGGCAGCAGCAGCCCGGCGCGCGGGTCCAGCTCCAGATTGCCCAGCGTCATGAACATGCTGTTGCCCGGGTACTCGGGCCAGCGCAGCCGGTCGGGCCGGTCGGCCCGCAGGAAGCCCGGGCTGCCGCCCCGGTGGGAGGCGTCCACGCTGCCGTCCGGTCCGACGGTGGCGATGAAGAAGGTGTCGGCGGTGGCCGCCGCGAGCCGCTGGGCGGTGGACAGTGCCGGGCCGGCGGCCACCGCGCGCGGGGTGCCGGCGCCCGGCCGACTCAGCGGGCTGCGGCGCTGGATGTACTTGGGGCAGTTGGCGTACACCTCGTCGGCGGCGATCACCAGGCCGCCCCGGCCGTCCGGGGCGGAGCGGCCGTTGAGCCGCATCCGGCGCCGGCCGGCCGGGTCCAGTGCGATGGTGCCCACCTCGGCGGGGCCGGCCAGGGCGGCGGCCAGCGGGTCGTCCTCGGCGGGCCGGGCCGCCACCGCGAGGGTGTGCTCGTCCGCCGCCCGGAGGAAGCCGGGCTCGCCGGTGAGCTGGGTGGCCCAGATCCGTCCCCGGGCGTCGGCGGCGCCGACCACCAGCGTCCGGCGCTCGGTGAGGAAGCGGCCGGCCACGGCGGGGATGACCCGGCCGATGGCCCGGCCGGAGTGGTCGGCCCGCTCCAGCCGCCCGGCCCTGGCCTGTACGGCCCGCTCGCCCGGGTGGTAGGGCGTGGTGCTGCTGGTCATGGTGCGTTCCTCCCGGGTCGGCGTGGCGGGCGTGCCCGGGCATCCGGGTCGGATGCCGGGCGGGAGCTGTGCGGCACGGCGGCCGGACCCTAGAAGAACCCGCAGGTCGGGGCGGCGGTGGTGGGGGCCTCGGCGCCGGTCTCGTCGACGCCCTTCGGGGTGTAGATCTCCAGCCGGATGCCGTCCGGGTCGGTGAAGAAGATGCCGCCGGAGGCCGCGCCCTCGCCGTGCGGGACGACGCCCTCGTAGGCGAACTCGGTGCCCAGCTCGCGCAGCAGCCGCTCGGCGGCGCGGACCTCGTCCAGGCCGTCGACCTGGAAGGAGAGGTGGTGCAGGCCGGGGGCGGCGGTGGCGAAGGCGCCCTCGCTCTGCTGCCAGAGGGTGATCAGCAGGGTGCCCCCGCGGCCGAGGAAGGCGAAGCGGCGCTCCGGGTCGGTGCCCTCCCCGAGCACCTCCAGGCCGAGCACGCTCCGGTAGAAGGCGGTGGAGCGGTCGAGGTCGGTGACGTTCAGTCCGACGTGGCCGGTCTGCAGGGTGCTGGCGACTGCGGTGCTGGACATGCCTGAACACTCCCGTGGCTGAGGTGTCCGGAGAGGCTCACTGCCTAACCGTTACTAGGAACCGTAAGGGTTAGGTGATGGAGCGTCAACCGGTAAAGGGGCGTGAAGGGGTCAGGGCCTGTCCGACGGATCCCGGCGGTGCGCGGGATCGGACGGACAGGCCCTGAGGGGCTGCTGTGCGGGTTTCGGGGTGGTCGGGGCGGGTCGGCCGCGGGTGCGGCTACTCCCACTCCCAGCGGATGCCGACGTGGCCCGGCTGCTGGTCGGGGGCGAGGACGTGGGCGCTGGCGGAGGCGCCGATCCAGAGCTGTTCGCGGCGGCGGTCGATGTCCTCGCCGGGAGCGCGGTCGTAGCGCTCGCAGTGGACGGGCACGGCCGCCGGGTCGAAGTGGACCTGGAGGACGTACTCGCGCACCGGGGTGGCGAAGCGGCGGCTGTACTCCATGGTCGGGCCGCCGGGCGGGATCTCCACCTCGTACTCGAAGACCGTGCTGTCGCCGAGCCCGAGCGGGCGGTCCAGCATCAGCTCGCCGACCACCAGCCCGACGTCCGGGCGGCGGCGGACCCGGCCGAGCCTGCCGTGCCGGACCGAGGTGATCTCGGGGCAGCCGGTGGCCTCCTCGTCCGCCTTGTGGACGACCAGGCAGCGGGTCACCCCGCTGACCGTGGCCCGGACGACCTGGCGCATCCGCAGCAGGTTGCCGCGCCGCTCGGCGTCGACGTAGTACGAGTCGTGGATGCTGAGCCGCTCCAGCTCGCCGGCCGGCGGGGCGTCCAGCTCGGTGAAGACGTCCGCGATCTCCTGCTCGCCCGGCCAGACGTCCTCCAGTCGCAGGTGGGCGATGGTGGCGGCGGCGGCCCAGCGGCCGCGCGGACGCGGCGGGCCGAGCAGGGCGGAGAGGGTGCTGTGCGGCAGGCCGAGCAGTTCCTCCAGCAGGTGGACGGCGCGCAGCGAGCTGGCCCGCTCGGGCTGGCTGCGGCCGCGCCGCCAGTAGCTGAGGGTGGTGACGCTGACTCTGATCCCGCGCTGGGCCAGCGCGGCCCGGATCCGGTCCAGGCTGAGTCCGCTGGCCTCGATGGCCAGGTGCAGGGTGTCGGCGAAGCCCCCGGCGGGGGCCGGGCGGCCGATGGTGGGCGCGCCGACGGTCGGGGGAACGGGAGGGACGGGAGGAGCAGGAGGAGCGGGAGGAGCGGAGGGAGCGGGAGCGGAGGCGCCGGGGCGCTGTCCGATCAGCCTGAGCCGTGCCGCGTCCTGGGGGTGCTGTGAGCCCATACGGATACCTTCCCCACCAAGCGAGTTCGGCGGGACCGGTCCGGCGCCGGAGCTCGCCGTCAGCGGCTTCACCGAGCTGTGGGGAACCCTATGCACGGTCGAGAGGCTACGTCATCAGTCGTGCGTATGACAGTGGTCACGAGAGGTGGACCGCAAGGTTAGCGATCTTGAAACAGTGCGGAAACAGAACGCCGGGGCGGACCGGTAGCGGTCCGCCCCGGCGAAGCGGGAGGTCAGGAGACGTTGAGCGCGGTGTCGTCGATCACGAAGCTGGTCTTGAGCGAGGAGTCCTCGGCGCCGGTGAACTTGATCGTCACCGTCTGCCCGGCGAAGGCCGAGAGGTCGAAGGACTTCTGGACGTAGCCGGTGGCCGCGTTGGCGTTGGACAGGGTGGTGAGGGTGGTGGAGCCGGCCTGGACGGTCAGCTTGTCGTACGCGGTGGAGCCGGTCTCGGCGGTGTCGATGTGCACCCAGAACGAGAAGGTGGCCTTGCAGCCGGCCGGGACGGAGACGGTCTGCGAGACGGTGTCGGTGTGGCTGCTGCCGTAGCCGTCCAGCCAGGCCTTCCAGGAGCCGGCGTGGGCGGCCTCGTCGGTGCTGCTGTCGACCACGCCGGTGGAGGCCGTCCACGGGGCGGCGGTGCCGGTCTCGAAGCCCGCGTTGCCGAGCAGCTGGGCCGGGGTGCAGCCGCCGGAGGGCGGCGGGGTGGTGCCGCCGAGCAGCGCGGTGTTCAGGGCGTCGGCGATCGGGCTGCCCCAGCCGGTGACCTGGTCGTAGCCGGCCTTGGTGGAGAAGTCCTGGTTCTTGCCGGTGGTGACGTCGTGGAAGGCGGCGGCGTAGCCGCTGCCGTTGGCCACCGCGTACAGCTTGGGGCTCGCCTCGCCGAGGACCGGCTGCCCGGCGGCCTTGGCCTTCTGGTTGAACTGGGCGGCGTAGCCGGACCAGAGCGGCGCGGCCGCGCTGGTGCCGCCGTAGACCTGCCAGCCGCCGGCCGTGTAGATGGCGAAGCCGCTGGCCGGGTCGGCGTTGGAGGAGACGTCCGGGACGGTGCGCATGGTGCCGTTGATGCCGGTACCGGTCTGCCAGGCGGGCTTGGCGAACACGGTGGAGACGCCGCCGCCGGCGGTGCTCCAGGCGCTCTCCGAGGAGTAGGCGCTGCCGGAGACCTTGAGGTTGGTGCCGCCGACACCGGTCTGGTGCGGGCTGGACGCCGGGAAGTCGACCGCCTTGACGCCGGAGCCGCTGGTGGAGCGGGTGCAGTCGCGCGAGCCGTCGTCGCCCGAGGCCGAGAAGATCGAGATGCCCTGGGCGGCGGCCTGCTTGAAGGAGTTGTCGACCGCCGTCATGGAGGAGGCGGTGGTGTCCGGCTCGCAGGAGCCCCAGGAGATGGAGATCACCGAGACCCTGTTGTCCGCGACGATCTTGGCGGCCATGTCGATCTCGCCCTGGTCGCTGTTGGGGGCCTCGTAGACCAGCTGGGTGGCCTTGGGGGCGACACCGCGGACGATCTCGCTGTCCAGCTCGACCTCGCCCTGGCCCTCGCCGGGCTTGGCGTCGTAGTTGGCGCCGTCGACGGAGACGGTGCTGACGGCCGGTCCGGTCAGGCCGTACTGGGAGTCGTAGGTCTTCAGGTTGGCGGAGCTGTAGCCGTCGAACTCCCAGAGGGCCACGGTGACCCCGGTGCCGTCCGCGCCGGTCCGGTTGAGGTTGTAGGCGCCGTCGTACTGGGTCGGGCCGAAGCCGCTCGGGGCGGCGTTCGGGGCGGCGGCCGGGGTGGTGTCCGGCTTCACGTTGCGGGTGGTGCGGACGGTGTGGTTGTTGAGGCCGGAGACGCCCTGGACCACCTCGGCGAGGTCGGCCGGGACGGAGGCGGCCGCGTCGTTGGCGAAGAAGGTGCGCTGCTGCTGCGGGTCCAGGTAGGCGCTCTCGTGGGTGCCGAAGGCCTTGGCTATCTGCTCGGCGGTGCCCTGCGCGTTGACCACCTGGCGGTTGTCGCTGACGCCCGAGACGGTCAGGCCCTGGGCGGCGAGGTACGACTTGACCTGCTCGACGGCGGCCCTGGTCGGGCCGAAGCGCTCGGTGAACTGCTGCGGCGTCAGGTAGCGGCCGTACTCGGGGGTGCCGGGGGTGGCGACCGCGGTGAGGAAGCGGTCCAGCTCGGCGGTGTCGCGCAGCTTCAGGCTGACGGCCACCGAGAGCTGCTGGGAGGCGGGGACGTCGCCCTTCTTCTCGGAGCGGGCCACCGCGGGGGTCACGGTGTTCGGCAGCGAGACGCGGGGGGCGGCGGCGTTCGGGGCGGTCGCGGCCTGAGCGGTGGTCACGCCGAGCGAGACGGCGGAGAGCGGCAGGACGGCAAGGGCCGCGACGAGCGTGAGGGAGCGGGGGCGCACGGGGTCCTCCTCTGGCCGGTGTGTGGGGACCGGCAGGGGCTAGGGCGTTCCAGGGTCGAAAACGCTGGCTAGAACATGTCAGAGGCGGTACGGGAATTGGCTTATGGTCAAGCAATTCGTTGCTAAAGAACAGTCAAGTGTGGAGAACTGAATGGAGGGTGTTTCATACAGTGAATGATCGGAATTCCGGAATCGGTCCGCACCGAATCGGGGGCGGTCCGGGCATAGGATCGGGCGAGGCCGAGGGAGGACGATGACAGACCGTGCAGCAGACCCCGGGGACCCCCGCCCGCTGATCGGCGAGCCGCTCGCGCTCGATCTGCTGAACACCCGGTGGTCGGGCACACCGGTGAACGACCTGCTGACCGGCCGGGACGGCTACCGGATCTGGCTCTCCTCCGCGGGGCTCGCCGACCGGTGCGGTGAGGACGGGTCAGGGCTCCCGGAACTCCGGGAGGCGCGGGAGGCGCTGGCCGCCGCCGTCCTGGACCTGGACGAGGGGCGCGAGCCGGGCGCCGCGGCGCTGGCCGGGCTGGACGCGGTGCTGCGGCACGGGCGGATCCGGCGGACGGCCGGTTCCGGCGGGCCGGTGGACCGGGTCGAGGTGGACGGGCCGCAGTGGCTGGCGGCCTGGCTGGCGGTCGACGATTTCCTGGTGCTGCTGGGGCAGGGGGCGCACCGGATCAAGCGGTGTGCACACGAGGCGTGCATTCTGCATTTCTTCGACACCTCGCAGAACGGGCGCCGGCGGTGGTGCTCGATGGCGGTGTGCGGGAACCGGGCCAAGGCGGCGCGGCACTACGGGAAGGCGCGGGGGTAGGGCGGCTCTGCCGGCGCGCCCCGGTCGGCGCGCCCTCCCGTAGGGTGCCGGGTCAGGCGTTGCTGGGGGTGCCGAGCCAGTGGGCGAGGGCGGCGCGGAGTTCGCCGCGGCCCGGGTCGACGGCCGCCCAGGCGGCGTAGCCGTCGGGGCGGATCAGCAGGACGGTGTCGCGCAGCTTGCCGTGCGGGTCGGCCGGGGCGGCCGTGGTCACCCGGTCCGCCCACGGGTCGGCGGCGGACAGCTCGTCATTGCTCACCAGCACGAACCTCCCGCCGCGCAGGGCCTCGTAGAGCCGCTCGGGCGCGCCCGGCGCACCGTCGCGGACCTGCTCCAGGCCGGTCAGCCGCAGGTCGGGGACGCGTCGGCCGGCCAGCGGGTGGGCGTCCTTGGGGGCGGGGTACCTGATGCCGATGCCGGAGACCTGCCGGGCGCCGCGCTCGGCGACCACGTCGAGGTGCTCGGCCAGGGTGGTGATCGCGCCGCGCAGCGCCCTGGTCGGGGCGGACTGGGCGAGGGCGAGCCGGATGAGCGCGCCGGAGCTGCGCAGCACGGCCTTGCCGACCGGGTGCCGCTCGCTCTGGTAGGTGTCGAGCAGGGCGTCGGTGGCCCAGCCCTGGACGGCGGCGACGAGCTTCCAGGAGAGGTTGGCGGCGTCCTGGAGGCCGGTGTTCATGCCCTGGCCGCCGGCCGGGGAGTGGCAGTGCGCGGCGTCGCCGGCCAGGAAGACCCGGCCGGAGCGGTAGGTGGGGACCTGGCGTTCGTCGCTGTGGAAGGTGGAGGTCCACCGGGCGTCGTGCAGGCCGTGGTCCTCGCCGAGGGCGGCCCGGGTGATCGCGGCGATCCGGTCGAGCGAGGGCGGGGTGTCGTCGGGGGCGCGGTCGGTGCGGTCCCAGGCGATCACCCGGTACCAGCCGTCGCCGAAGGGCGCGAGGAAGGCGAAGCCGGCCTCGTTGGCGCCGACGGTGAGCACTTCACCGGGCTCGCGTTCGAGCCGGACGTCGGCCAGCAGCACGGAGTTGACCACGGACTCGCCGGGGAACGGGATGCCGAGCAGGTCGCGCACGGTGGAGTGGACGCCGTCGGTGCCGACGACGTAGCGGGCGCGGTGGGAGGTGGTGGCGCCGGCCTCCGTGGTCTCGACGGTGACGCCCTCGGCGTCCTGCCGCAGCCCGGTGACCTCGGCGCCGCGCAGGATGGTCGCGCCGGCCTTCGTCGCGCGCTCCTGCAGCAGGCGTTCGACGTTGTACTGCGGGGTGATCAGGACGAAGGGGAAGCGGGTCGGGAGCCGACTGAGGTCGACCCGGAGCCGGTCGAAGAGCCGCAGCTCGCCGAGCGGTCGGCCGGTGGCGATCAGGTCGTCGGCCAGGCCCCGGGCGTCCAGCGTCTCCAGGCTGCGGGCGTGCACGGCGAAGGCCCTGGTGAGGTTGGACTCGGCGCCGCGCTTCTCCAGAACGGTGACCCGGACCCCGGCGGTGGCCAGGTCACCGGCCAGCAGCAGCCCGGTCGGTCCGGCGCCGACGATCAGGACGTCGGAGCCGATCTGCTTCGCGGTCATGTGTCATCTCCCGATGATCGGACGAGGGTTGGGCACGGTTCCCAGCATGCTCCCAGCCTCCCATCATCGCTGGCCCGGGCGGGCCTGTGAATCTCCCGGGCCCCGGCACCGCCTGGTGCCGGGGCCCGGGGGACGGAGGGTCAGGCGTGGCGGCGGACCTCGACGGTGCGGAACCGGTTCGCGACGAACGCGCCGTCGCAGTACGCCGAGTTGGCGGCCGGGTTGGCTCCGGTGCCGTGCAGGTCGGAGAAGGCGGCGGTCTGGTTGGCGAACACACCGCCGGTGAGGTTGAGCGAGAGCGAGACGCCGGAGTCCAGCGCCGCCTCGACCAGTGCGGCCTCCACCTCGGGTGCGGTGGTGTAGGCGGCGGCCGTCATCGCGCCCTGGGTCCGGACCGTGGCGCGCAGCAACTCCACGGCGGCGGCGGTGGACTCGACCGCGACGGCGAAGGAGACCGGGCCGAAGCACTCGCTGCGGAAGACCGCCCGGTCGTCCGGCTTGTCCGCGTCCAGCTTGATCAGCGCGGGCGTGCGGAGCACCGCGGCGGGGAACTCGGGCGAGGTCACCACCCGCGGGGCGAGGGCGAGTTCCCCGTACTCGCCGCCGGCCGCCGCGACGGTGCGCTGCAGCACGCCGGGGTTGACCACCGCGCCGAGGATGGCGGCGGCCCGGGCGTCGTCGGAGAGCAGGCCCTCGATGGCGGTGGCGAGGTCGGCCACCACCTCGTCGTAGGACTTGGCGCCCTGGTCGGTGTCGATGCCGGTACGCGGGATCAGCAGGTTCTGCGGGGTGGTGCACATCTGGCCGCTGTAGAGCGAGAGCGAGAAGGCCAGGTTGCCCAGCATGCCCTTGTAGTCGTCGGTGGAGTCGACGACCACGGTGTTGACGCCGGCCTTCTCGGTGTAGACCTGGGCCTGGCGGGCGTGCTCCTCCAGCCAGTCGCCGAAGGCGGTCGAGCCGGTGTAGTCGATCAGCTTGACCTCGGGGCGGACGGCCAGCACCTGGGCGACGGTGCCGCCCTCGTGCTCGGCGGCCAGGCAGACCAGGCCGGGGTCGAAGCCGGCCTCGGCGAGCACCTCGCGGGCGGTGCGCACGGTGAGCGCGAGCGGCAGCATGGCGCGCGGGTGCGGCTTGACCAGCACCGGGTTGCCGGTGGCCAGCGAGGCGAACAGGCCCGGGTAGCCGTTCCAGGTGGGGAAGGTGTTGCAGCCGATCAGCAGGGCGACGCCGCGCGGGACGACGGTGAACTCCTTGGTCATCACCAGCGGGTCGCGCTTGCCCTGCGGCTTGGTCCAGCCGGCGCTCTGCGGCAGCCGGGTCTGCTCGGCGTACGCGTAGGCGACGGCCTCCAGCCCGCGGTCCTGGGCGTGCGGGCCGCCGGCCTGGAAGGCCATGCCGTACGCCTGGCCGGTGGTGTGCATCACCGCGTGCGCGAACTCGTGCGAGCGGGCGTTGATCCGGGCCAGGATCTCCAGGCAGACGGCGGCGCGGACCAGCGGGCCGGCCGCGGCCCAGCCCGGCTGGGCGGCGCGCAGGGCGGCGATCAGCGCGTCCGGCTCGGCGTGCGGGTAGCCGATGCCCAGCTCCACGCCGTACGGCGAGGCCTCGCCGCCGACCAGGTCGCCGTCGGCGGGGTGGCCGTCGAGGGCGAACGGCTTGTTCAGCAGCGCCTCGAAGGCGGCCTTGCCGTCCTCGGCGCCGCTCTCGCCGTACGCCTTGGGGAACTCGGGGTAGGGCGACCAGTAGTCGCGCTTGGCGGCGGCGTCGATCGCCGCGTCCAGGGTGGCCTGGTGGCGTTCGACCAGCTCGGCGATGAGGGGGTTGGTGACCGCTGCGGACATCTGTGCGCTCCTCAGAGGGGAGGACGGGACACGTCACAGAGTAACCGAACGATCGGTCGGCTCAAGAGGGCGTACGGGGTCGGATCCGGCCGGGCTGGTCCGGGCTGGTCCGGGCTGATCCTGGCAGGGCCGGTCCGTGCCGGAAACGCGAAGGGGCGCGCCCGTGGTGGACGCGCCCCTGGCGGGAGACCGGCTGCCGGGAGGCCGGCTGCCGGTCTACGGGATGCCCAGCTCGAAGATGAGGTACCCGCCGAACCAGCCGGAGGCGATGGCGCCGCTGCCGAGCACCCCCGCCAGCACCGGCCAGCTGAGCCTGCGCATGGCGATCGCGAGCGCGATGAGCAGCGGGAAGGCCGGCAGCAGGTAGCGCGAGACGTTGCCGAAGATGCCCACGCTGCCGAGCACCGAGACGATGGTGGCCAGCGTGTAGGCGGTCAGCACCAGCGGCGGGCGCAGCCGGACCAGCAGGATGACCAGCACCGGCAGCGAGAACACCACCAGGGTGGAGAAGAGGTCCGGGACGGGGTACGCGAACGCGTAGTCCGTCCGGCCCAGCAGCACCCCGCGAATGGCGTGCCAGGTGCCCTGGCCCCAGTCGAAGTAGTGCAGCCAGGCGTCGTGCTGGAGCTTGAAGTAGCCGCCCCAGTCGTCGGTCTTCCAGCCGACCCAGCCGACGTAGCCGAGCAGCCCGAGGGGGGCCAGCAGCATCGCGGCGAGCGGGCGCAGGATCCCGCTCTCCCGGCGGTACAGCTCGACGATCGCGGCCAGGCCGACCGCGCCGATCAGCGCCGCCGAGGTCGGCCGGTTGAGGCCGGCGACCAGGCTGATCACCCCGGCGGCCACCCACTGCCTGGTCATCGTGCAGTAGCAGGCCCAGGCGGCCAGGGCGACGAAGGTGGAGTCCGAGTAGAGCGCCCACTCGGCGCCCGAGCCGGGGGCGATCGCCCAGAGCCCGGCCGCGATCACCCCGGCCCGCGGGCCGGCCAGCTTGTCCACCACCGCGTAGATGCCGGCGGCGGCGAACAGCGAGGCCACCACCGAGACCAGCATCCCCGCGCCGTACAGGCCGAGGCCGGTGGTGTCCGAGACCAGCCGCATCAGCCCGGGGTACAGCGGGAAGAAGGCGGCCGAGTTCTGCTGGATGGTGAACCCGGGGACGCCGTTGGGGACGGCGATCAGCGCGGGGTGGTAGCCGAACTCGGCGACCTGCTGGTACCACCAGCCGTCCCAGCTGGCCAGGACGTCCCAGGGCTGGGCGCCGCCGCCGAACCGCGGGGCCTTGCCGAGGTAGTCCCCGGAGAAGGAGAGCAGCTTCATGAACACCGTGAAGCCGATCAGCTTCAGGACGGCGTAGCACCACACGGCCGGCCCGAACCGCAGGACCAGGGCGGCGGCGCGTTCGCGCCAGCCGCCGTCCGGTACCGCCTCGGGCTCACCGTTGCGCTGCTCGGGCACGTCGGAGGCGACTGCCGGTATTGCGCTCATCAGTCTGGATCCCACCCTGCTGGCCGTGGACGATCGTCCGCCGATTCTAGGGGCTGTCGCGTGGTATTGGTGCGGACCATTGCCCGGGACCCGAGGTCAACGGCCGGGTGGCCGGACGGCCGGACCCGGCCGCGTCGGGCGCGACGGGGACGGGGATACTCGGAGGATGGCCGATCACACCACGCGTACCGCCTACACCGTGGAGTCGCTGCTCGCGGTGACCGTCGACGTGTTCAACGAGCGCGGCTACGACGGCACGTCGATGGAGGACCTCTCGCGGGCGGCCGGAATCTCCAAGTCGTCCATCTACCACCACGTGCGCGGCAAGGAGGAGCTGCTGCGGCTCGCCGTGGGCCGGGCGCTGGACGGACTGTTCGCGATCCTGGCCGAGCCGGAGGCGGTCGGCGGGCCGGCCGTGGAGCGGCTGGAGCACGTGGTGCGCCGCACCGCCGAGGTGCTGCTCGCCGAGCTGCCGTACGTCACCCTGCTGCTGCGGGTGCGCGGCAACACCGTGACCGAGCAGTGGGCGCTGGAGCGGCGCCGGGACTTCGACCACCAGGTGGCCGAGCTGCTGCGGGCGGCCGTCGCGGACGGTGCGCTGCGGGCGGACGTCGAGCCGCGGCTGGCGACCCGGCTGCTCTTCGGCATGATCAACTCGATCGTCGAGTGGTACCGGCCGGGGCTCAAGGCGGCCGACGGTGTCGCCGACGCGGTGGTCCACCTGGCCTTCGACGGCCTCCGGGCCCGGTAGGCCCGATAGGCCCGAGCCGGAGGGGCGCGCCAGGGTTGCGGCGCCCCGGGCCGGCGTTCGCCTCAGTCGGGCGGTACCTGGTCGGTTTCCTCGAAGACCAGCATGGTCTGGGTGCCGAGCACCTGCGGGATGGACTGGATGCGGTTCAGCACCAGCTCCCGCAGGGCGTGGTTGTCAGCGGTGTGCACCAGCAGCAGGACGTCGAAGTCACCGCCGACCAGCGCGATGTGCGCGACGCCCGGCAGGGCCAGCAGCTGCTCGCGCACCGTCCGCCAGGAGTTCTGCACGATCTTCAGGGTGATGTAGGCAGAGGTGCCCTGACCTGCCTTCTCGTGGTCGACGCGGGCGGTGAAGCCGCGGATCACGCCGTCCTCGACCATCCTGGATATCCGGGCGTACGCATTGGCCCGGGACACGTGCACCCGCTCGGCCACCGAGCGGATCGAGGCGCGACCGTCCTGCTGCAGCAGCCGCAGGATCGACCGGTCGACACGATCGAGTCTGGACATCTGTTCAGCCGACATGACCCCCACTCTCCCCTGATTGGACGCACTGCCACCAGTCGACCGTCCCCCGGGCCGATTGTCCACCACCTTGTCACGCTTCTGGTCAAGATGAACAGACGACCGAACAATCGGTAGGGAGCCCCCGCCACCCCTGGAGGTGCCCGAGATGACAGTTCTCGACCACAGACACCACACGGCGGTGCCCGGCTGGCTGCCCGGGGCGACCGCCCCGCGCAGCGAACCGGCCCCGCTGCTCCCGGACGACGCTCCCGTCCGCCTGCTCGGCACCCCCGCGCTGGAGAAGTACGACCCCGTCCTGCTGCGCGAGCTGTACCGCCGCCTGGTGGTCGGCCGCCGCTACAACCAGCAGGCCACCACCCTGACCAAGCAGGGCCGGCTGGCCGTCTACCCGGCCTCCACCGGCCAGGAGGCCTGCCAGGTCGCCGCCGCGCTGGCGCTCGGCGAGCGCGACTGGCTTTTCCCCAGCTACCGCGACACCCTCGCCGTGGTCTCCCGGGGCGTCGACCCGCTGGAGGCGCTGACGCTGCTGCGCGGCAACGCCCACACCGGCTACGACCCGATCGCCACCCGCACCGCCCCGCTCTGCACCCCGCTCGCCACCCAGGCCCCGCACGCGGTGGGCCTCGCCCACGCGGCGCGGCTGAACGGCGATCCGGTGGTCGCGCTGGCGCTGCTCGGCGACGGCGGCACCAGCGAGGGCGACTTCCACGAGGCGCTGAACTTCGCCGCCGTGCTCCGGGCCCCAGTCGTCTTCCTGGTGCAGAACAACGGCTACGCGATCTCCGTCCCGCTCACCGCGCAGTCCGCCGCGCCCACGCTGGCCCACAAGGCCGTCGGCTACGGCATGCCGGGCCGGCTGGTGGACGGCAACGACGCGCCCGCCGTGCACAGCGTGCTGACCGAGGCGGTCGAGCGGGCCCGGACGGGCGGCGGCCCGACCCTGGTGGAGGCGCTCACCTACCGCGTCGAGGCGCACACCAACGCCGACGACGCCACCCGCTACCGGGACGACACCGAGGTCGCGGCCTGGCGCGAGCACGACCCGGTCCTGCTGATGGAGCGCCATCTGCGCGAGCTCGGGCTGCTGGACGACGCGCTGGTGCAGGAGGCGGCCGACGAGGCGGAGGCGCTGGCGGCCCGGATGCGGGCCGAGTTCCACGCCGACGCCGAGCTGGACCCGATGTCGCTGTTCGCCCACGTCTTCGCCGAGCCCACCCCGCAACTGCTGGAGCAGGCCGCCCAGCTGTCCGCCGAGCTGGCCGCCGAGGCCGAGGTGCACGACCGATGAACCAGACCGCCCACCCGTCGCCCGCCCCTGCCCGCGGCCGAGCCGCCGGGCGGCCCCCCGTCGAGGGGGTGCGCACGTCGACCATGGCGCAGGCGCTGAACTCGGCGCTGCGGGACACCCTGCGCGAGGACCCGACGGTGCACGTGCTCGGCGAGGACGTCGGCGCCCTCGGCGGGGTCTTCCGGATCACCGACGGGCTGACCGCCGAGTTCGGCCCGGACCGCTGCCTGGACACCCCGCTGGCCGAGGCCGGCATCCTCGGCACCGCGATCGGCATGGCGATGTACGGGCTGCGCCCGGTGGTGGAGATGCAGTTCGACGCCTTCGCCTACCCGGCGCTGGAGCAGCTGTTCTCGCACGTGGCCAAGATGCGCAACCGCACGGCCGGCCGGCTGCCGCTGCCGATCACCGTCCGGATCCCGTACGGCGGCGGGATCGGCGGTGTCGAGCACCACAGCGACGCCTCCGAGGCCTACTACACCAGCACCCCGGGCCTGCACGTGGTCACCCCGGCGACGGTCGCCGACGCCTACGGGCTGCTGCGCGCCTCGATCGCCTCCGACGACCCGGTGGTCTTCCTGGAGCCCAAGCGGCTCTACTGGGGCAAGGCCGAGTTCGACCCGGCCGCGCCGGTCGAGCCGATCGGACGGGCCGTGCTGCGGCGCACCGGGACGTCGGCGGTGCTGATCACCTACGGGCCCTCGCTGCCGGTCTGCCTGGAGGCGGCCGAGGCGGCGAAGGCCGAGGGCTGGGACCTCGCGGTGCTGGACCTGCGCACCCTGGTGCCGTTCGACGACGAGACGGTCTGCCGGGTGGTGCGCTCGCTGGGCCGGGCCGTGGTGGTGCACGAGGCGACCGGCTTCGGCGGCACCGGCGCGGAGATCGCCGCCCGGGTCACCGAGCGCTGCTTCCACCACCTGGCCGCGCCCGTGCTGCGGGTCACCGGATTCGACATCCCGTACCCGCCGCCGATGCTCGAGCACCACCACCTCCCCGGGGTGGACCGGATCCTGGACGCGGTCGCCCGGCTGCAGTGGGAGGACTGAGGATGATGCCCGTCGTACGCGAGTTCACCCTGCCCGATCTCGGTGAGGGCCTCACCGGGGCGGAGGTGGTGCGCTGGATGGTCGAGGTCGGCGAGGTGATCGCCGTCGACCAGCCGGTGGTGGAGGTGGAGACCGCCAAGGCCGTGGTGGAGGTGCCCTGTCCGTACGGCGGGGTGGTCACCGCCCGGTACGGCGAGCCCGGCGAGGAGGTCGCGGTCGGCGCTGCGCTGGTGACGGTCGCGGTGGCGCCGCCGGCCGGGTCCGGGTCTTCGGACGGGGACGGCCTCCCGGCGGGGGTCGAGCGTCCGCTGGTCGGGTACGGCGTCGCCGAGCCCGACCGGGGCGGACGGCGGCGCCGGGTCGGGGCGGCGGTGGCGGCTCCGGCGGTGGCGCCCGTGGCTGTGCCGGTTGCTGTGCCGGTGGCGGTGAAGGCTTCGGCGGTGGTGCCGGTGATCTCGCCGCTGGTGCGGCGCGCGGCCCGCGAGCACGGCATCGACCTGGCGCTGCTGACCGGCACCGGGCGGGACGGGCTGATCCTGCGGGCGGACGTGGAGCGGGCGGTGGCGGCGCTGGACGGCCGGTCGGCCCCGGCCGCCCCGGCTGCGGTGCCCGGCTCGGCTGCGGTGCCCGCCTCGGCGGTGGCCGCTGCCGAGGTCGTCCCGCTGCGCGGGCTGCGCCGGGCGGTGGCCGAGAAGCTCACCCGCAGCCACCGCGAGATCCCCGCCGCGACCTGCTGGGTGGACGCCGATGCCACCGAACTGATGGCGCTGCGGCGGCAGTTGAATGCCGCTGCGGGCCCGAAGGTGAGCGTGCTGGCGCTGCTGGCACGGATCTGCACGGTGGCGCTGGCCCGCTTCCCCGAACTCAACTCCAGTGTGACGGAGGATGGTTCGGGGATCATCCGGCACCAGGTGGTGCACCTGGGCTTCGCGGCGCAGGGCGAGCGCGGGCTGGTCGTCCCGGTGGTGCGAGGCGCCCAGGCGCTGAACACCGAGCAACTGGGTGCCGAACTGGCCCGGTTGACCGAGTCGGCCCGGTCCGGTTCGCTCACCCCGGCCGAACTGACCGGCGGCACCTTCACCTTGAACAACTACGGGGTGTTCGGGGTGGACGGCTCCACCCCGATCCTCAACCACCCGGAGGCGGCGATGCTCGGGGTCGGTCGGATCGTTGCCAAACCCTGGGTCCACCAGGGGGAGTTGGCGGTCCGCGAGGTCACCCAGCTGTCGTTCACCTTCGACCACCGGGTCTGCGACGGCGGTACGGCGGGCGGGTTCCTGCGGTTCGTCGCCGACTGCGTCGAGCAACCGGGGATGCTGCTGCGGCAGCTGTGACCGGAGTGGTCGCCTTGCGTGGTGGCTTCACCACGCAAGGCGACCGCAAATCGAGGGAGAGTAGCGCGTGCCGGGGGCGGGTGTCCGGGCTTCGCGTGATTTGTCGGATGAGCAGTTCGGGCGTGCCACGCTACCGAGACGTCAACAGGGACAAGCCAGGTGGTGGCGCAGGCCGGCCGGAGGCGAAACGATTCTCTTGGGTACTCGAAACGTTGCGGTGAAGTCACGCAGAACACTCCTGGTCCGTACCGGACACGGCTCGGCGGCGGCCTCGGCCGTCCCCGGCCTGCCGGACATCACGTCGGACATCACGCAGAACATCGCGCCTGACATCGCGCCTGACATCGCGCCGGAGGTCGTCCCGGGCCTCGCTCCGGGTGGCGCTCCCGAGGCCGCGGCCGAGGTCACGGCGGTCCTCCCGCCGGTACCGCTGGACCCGCCGGACCTCCCGCCCGCGCCGTCCGCCCCGCCGGTCCCGGTCGCCCTCCCCGTCTTCCCCGCCATCCCCGCCCCGCCGACCGAGCCGCCGGCCGTCCCGGCCCTGCCGCCCGCGCCGTTCGCGGCGCAGCCCCCCACCGGGCCCGCGATCGAGCCGCTGATCACCCGGGCGCCCGGCCTCAACTGGGCCGGACCGGGCGACCACTGGAGCCGGGCCTGGGCCCTGCGGACGATCGACGAACCCCACTCCGCGCCCGCCCCCGAGCCCGCGCCCGAGCCCGCGCCCGATCTGCGCAGCGCGGTCGAACAGCCGCCCACCGCACAGGACATCGAGCTGATCCGGGCCAGTCTGGCGGTGGTCGAGCCGGTCGCCGACCGGGCCACCGCGCACTTCTACGCCCTGATCTTCCTGCACCACCCCGAGGTCCGGGCGCTGTTCCCGGCCGCCATGGACGTCCAGCGCGACCGCCTCTTCCGCGCCCTGCTGGCGGCCGCCCGCAGCGCCGACGACCCGGACACCCTGCGCGCCTACCTGAGCGGTCTCGGCCGCGGGCACCGCCGGTACGGCACGCTGACCGGCCACTACGGCCCGGTGGGGGAGTGCCTGGTGCAGGCGCTGGCCCGGTACGCGGGCAGCCGCTGGGACGCCGGGACGGAACTGGCCTGGCGCCGGGTCTACCGACTGGTCTCCTCGATCATGATCGAGGCCGCCGAGGAGGCCGCCCGCACCTCCCCGCCCTGGTGGCAGGCCGAGGTGGTCGCGCACCGGCTGCGCACCCGGGACATCGCGGAGATCACCGTCCGCCCGGACCAGGCCTACCCGTACCGGGCCGGGCAGTACACCAGCCTGGAGACGCCCTGGTGGCCGCGGGTCTGGCGGCACTTCTCGTTCGCCTCGGCGCCCCGGCCGGACGGTCTGCTGACCTTCCAGGTGAAGGCGGTCCAGGCGGGCTGGGTGAGCAGTGCGCTGGTGCACCGCGCCGCTCCCGGCGACGTCCTGCGGCTGGGACCGGCGGCCGGGGCGATGACCGTCGACCACGCGGCCGGCGCCGACCTGCTCTGTCTGGGCGGCGGCACCGGCATCGCGCCGATCCGCGCCCTGGTGGAGGAGGTCGCCGAGTACGGCGCGGTCGGCCGGTCGGTGGAGGTCTTCTACGGCGCCCGGCAGTCCGACGGCCTGTACGAACTGGAGGCGCTTCGCGAGCTCGCCCGGCGCCACCCGTGGCTCTCGGTGCGGCCGGTGCTGTCCGGCCCCGGGGCGGCCGGCACCGGTGCGCTCACCGGTGAACTGCCCGAGGTGGTGGGCCGGTTCGGGCCGTGGCAGGGCCGGGAGGCGTACCTCAGCGGGCCCGCCGCGATGGTGCGGCGCGCGGTCGGTGTGCTGCTGCGCGCCGGGGTGGCGCAGGAGCGGATCCGGCACGACCTGGTGGGCGAGCTGGCGGCGGGCTGAGCCCGCCGGTCCGCCCGGCGGGGCAGGTCCGGTCGGTCCGGTCGGCGGGGCTCAGCCGAGGTCGGGGGCCAGCAGCGCGCGGACGCCCTCGATGTTGGCCGCCAGGTACGCCCGCAGCCGGGGCGGTACGACGTTCACCGAGGTCACGCCCTCCCGGGTGAAGGGCAGTCGGACGACCTCGTACTCGCCGTTCGGGTCATCCACCTCGGGGCCGTGCCGCCGGGCGAGGTCCATCGCGGCGAGCCGGCAGACGAAGAAGTGCTGGACCTTGACCCCGTGCGGCTCGACCAGGGTGCCGTCGTCGACGGCGCCCCCCTCGCCCGCCGGGTGGGGAAGCGGGTGGCTGAGGGTGTCCACGAAGGCGGGGACGACGTCGACGACCTTGCCGCCGAGCTCCTCGTCCACCTCCCGGTGCAGCGCGTCGACCACCGTGCGGTCGCCGCGCTCGACGCCGCCGCCGGGGGTGATCCAGTACGGGTGGGGCGAGTCGGGCCGGGTGCGCTTGATCAGCACGATCGAGGCCGGGCCGTACGGGTCGTCCGGGTCGAGCTCCAGCAGGATCGCCCGCGCGGTGCGCTTGACGACGGGGCGCGGCGGACGGAGTGGGGTCGGCGTGCCCATGGCCACCTCCGGGGCTGGAGCGTTGTGCGGGAGTCTCCCGCAGGTCGGCGGGGCCGAAACGCGGGCCGGCCCGGGTGCGTCCGTTCGGGGGCAGGAGGCGGCAACGATGGATCTTGGATAGTAAAGTTGAAACTTGAAATTCTCTTGTAATTATCGGATCAAAGCAGCATTTCACCTTTCATTCAAAGGATTTTGCCAAGTGAACCGTATGAGAGTGATTGCAGCTCCGCCATCCCTGTGCTGCAATGGGCGGCTATCGGGCAAATCGGAGCACTTCACTCCGCATGTCCTCCTGGTGAAATGACTCGGGTTGGGGGCTGGGTGTGGCCATGGATCAGATCGCAGAGCCGTCCCGTACCGTCCGCACGGGCGGGGTGGCCAGGTCGCCGACCCCCGCGTCACCGCCGGGCCGGGGCCGGCAGCCCACCCTGATCACCTCGGTCCAGCGGGCGCTGCGCCTGCTGGAGGCCGTCGGCGGGTTCCTCCAGGGGGCGACGGCCAAGCAGCTCGCGCGCACCGCCGGCCTGCCGCTCGGCACCACGTACCACCTGCTGCGCACGCTGACCCACGAGGGCTACCTCCGTCGGGCCGACGGGAAGTTCTTCTACGGGGAGTCGGTGGACGGCATAGGCCGGGCCGACGACCGGCAGTCCGAACGCCACGACCTGCGCGGCCGGATGGAGCAGCTGCGCGACGAGCTCGGCGCCGCCGTCTACTTCGCGCTCTACCAGGACGGCGAGGTCCACGTGGTCGACACCGCCGCCGGGCCCGGGCAGCCCGCCGTCGAGCCCTGGGCCGACTTCCGGGCCACCGCCCACGCCCATGCGATCGGCCAGTGCCTGCTGGGCCAACTGCCCGAGGACGCCCGGCGCGACCACCTGGCCCGCCACCCGCCGGTCGGCCTCACCCCCTCCACCCTCGCCGACGAGTCCGCCGTCCTGCGCCGGCTCTCCTCGCTGCGGCCCACCATGCCCGTCCTGGAGCGCCAGGAGTACGCGCTCGGCACGGTGTGCGCGGCGGTGCCGATCACCGTCGGCGCCGTGGTGGCCACGATGGCCGTCTCGCTCCCCGTCGAACAGGCCGCCCGGCTGACCGCCGCCGCCGGGCAACTCCGGCGGAGCGTCGGGGCGATGACACCGTCGTTCGTCCTCTGACGCTCCTTGCGCCGCCCCGGTTCCGCCGTGTTCACCATTTGAAAAAGCACACCTTGTCCACTACGTCCCCAAACGTGGACGATGAGGATCGAACAGGGATCCGCGGTACGAAACCACCGAATCAGCGCACGACAGACATCGCACAGCCGCACTCCTTCCCATGTCAGCGAACGGCATTGTCCGGCCACTGCGGACCCACAGCACGCACGGCCGGGCAGAACGAGAGGTACTGGCGCCATGCAGCACAGCACAGTCCAGGGCCACCTGGTGATGAGCCTCGTGGTCTCGAACGAGCTCTCCTTCCGCATCGTGGTCGACCTCGAGTACGACGCCGCCGACCCGTACGCGGTCCGCTTCACCTTCCACCTGCCCGGCGACGAGCCGGTGACCTGGGTCTTCGCGCGCGAGCTGCTGCTCGACGGGATCAGCCGGCCGTCCGGTGAGGGGGACGTGCACATCCACCCGGTCGGCGGGGAGCTGTCCGATGTCCGCATCGTGCTGCACTCCCCCGGCGGCGCCGCCCAGCTGAGGGCCTCCGCGCCCCCGCTGGTCGCCTTCCTGGCGCGCACCGACCGGCTGGTGGAGATGGGGCAGGAGCTCACCAGCGGCGAACTGGAGGCGCAGCTCGCGGACATCCTCGGAGGATGTGAGAACGCCGGGTGACCTGCCCGCCCGGCCGCGGCGGCCGAAGGGGCCCGCACCCGGTGGACGAACCGGGTACGGGCCCCTCGTGCGGACCGGGCGGAGCTGTCGGGCGTCGGTCAGTCGTCGTCGAGGGCCAGGCTGAGGCCCCAGGACACCAGGCTGATGATCAGCGCGCCGAACAGCGCGGACCAGAAGTCGTCGACCTCGAAGTTCAGGTCGAGCTTGTCCGAGAGCCAGGAGGTCAGCAGGAGCATCAGGGCGTTGACGACGAAGGTGAACAACCCCAGGGTCAGGACGAACAGCGGCAGCGAGAACAGCTTCACCACCGGCTTGATCAGCCAGTTCACCACGCCGAAGACCAGTGCCACGGCGATCACGGTCAGGCTCTTGTGCTGCCAGTCGTCCCCGACCAGCGTGATGCCGGTGACGATCCAGGCGGCCACCCAGATGGCCGCCGCGTTGATAAGTGTCTTGATGACGAAACCCTTCATGGGGCCAGCGTCGCAGGCCGGGTGGGGCGGGGGAAGCTCCCACCGGGCATGTTGGTGTTGAATGCCCGGTGGTCCCGGACATCGAGGGGTGGTACCGATGAAGGTTTTCCGGCTGGACGAACTGGACGCCGAGCGAGCCGCGAACGACGGCGCGTACCTGCGGTTCCTGCGCGAACCGCGGATGTCCGCCGGGCTCTACGCGCTCTCCCCCGGCGACACCGACCGGCAGACCGCGCACGCCCAGGACGAGATCTACCAGGTGGTCAGCGGCCGGGCCGAGCTGACCGTCGGCGACGAGACCACCACGGTGGCCCGCGGGACGGTGGTCTACGTCCCCGCCGGGACGCCGCACCGCTTCCACCACGTCACCGAGGAGCTGCGGGTCCTGGTCGTGTTCTCCCCGCCGGAGGACTGAGTAGGGTCGTCGCCATGAGCCTGAGCCTGACGGAAGAACTCTGGGCGGCGATCGAGCCGGTCTACGCGAGGATCCTCGACCACCCGTTCATCGGCGGTCTGACCGACGGAACCCTGCCGCGGGAGGCGTTCCGCCACTTCGTGGTCCAGGACTCGCACTACCTGCGCGACTACGCCCGCGCGCTCGCCGTCTGCGCCGCCAAGGCGCCCGGCGAGGAGGAGGTGCGGGCCTTCGCGGACGACGCGATCGGCGCGCTGGCCGCGGAGCAGGGCATGCACGCCGAGTTCATGACGGCCTTCGGGGACAGCGCCGAACAGGCAGCCGCCGAGCCGGTGCTGCCGACCACCCGGGCCTACACCAGCTACCTGCTGGCCACCGTGTACGGCGGCTCCTTCGCGGAGGCCGTCGGCGCGGTGCTGCCCTGCTACTGGATCTACGCCCGGGTCGGCGACGAGCTGCTCGCCAAGGGCTCCCCCGACCCGCTCTACGCGAAGTGGATCGCCACCTACGGCGACGAGGCCTTCCAGTCGGTGGTGCGCCGGGTGCTCGCGCTCACCGACCGCCTGGGCGAGGAGATCTCCCCCGCCGAGCGCCGCCGGGTGGTGGAGCACTTCACCACCACCTCGCGCTACGAGTGGATGTTCTGGGACGCCGCCTGGCGCGGCGAGGTGTGGCCGGTCTGACCCCCGCGGGGAGCCGGCCCGCCCCGGGCCCGAACGGGCGGGGCGGGCCGGCGGGTCGGGCCGGTGGCCGGCTCAGCCGGCGGTGAAGAAGCCGGTCAGGTCGACGATCGCGTGGGCGGGAGCGGCGGAGTGGTGGAAGATGCCGACGCCGCCGGGCACGCCGCCCAGCTCGGCGGTGACGCCGTTGGCGACCGTCTGGCCCGGGTTGAAGTTGACGCTGGACGTGCCCGGCCGGATGTCGTCGCCGCGGAAGACGTCCACGTGCCCGCCGGCGCCGGGCTCGGTGACCGTCACGTTCAGGGTGGCGGCGGTGGCGGTCGGCGGGACGCCGGTGCTGCCGCCGGCCACCGGGAGCACCCGGGTGCTGAACGGCATGAGCGCGCTGCCGTACCGGGTGTCGAGCAGCCGGGGCTGCTCGGTGACGGCGCTGAACAGCTGGTGGCCCGAGGGCCCGTAGAAGCCGACGATGTCGACGACGAGGTCGGCCGAGCCGGTGTTGAGGAGGTTGATCCTTCCGTCGGGGCCGACCGGGACGACCACCTGGTTCGCGGTGGTCCGGCCCGGCACGTAGTTGAGGTTGGAGCCCTCGGCCGGGTAGGGCTTGTCGGAGGGGTACGCCACGACGAAGCCGTGGTTCCTCGGCTCGGCGGCCGTGACGTTCAGGACCACGGCCTTGGCGCCGGCCGTGCCGAGTTCGGGCTTGGCGACCTCGACCGGGACGATGCTGCGGTTGCCGCCCGTCGTCCGGGTGTCGATCAGCCGGGTCGGCCGGACGCTGTCGTACTTGTCGGTCCCGGTGGGCGCGTAGTAGCCGAGGACGTCGACCACCACGTGGGTGTTGCCCGCGTTGTTGTAGAGGTTGATCTGCGGGCCCTTCGCGGACCGGGGCGGGGCGACCGCGACGGCGATCGTGTTGGAGATCGTCTCGCCGGCCTTGAAGTTCAGCGTGGACGTGGCCGGGGCCCCCGGCATGTCGCCGTCCCGGCGGACGGTGAGGTAGCCGTCGGTGCTGGGGTCGGTGACGGTGACGTTGACCAGGACGGCGGTCGCCTCCTTCGGTACGACCGGGACCTCGCGGTCCGGGTGGGACTTCCAGGCGGAGAGCGGCACGTCGAAGGACTCGCCGGGGCTGAGCGGGCGGGCCTGGCCCGCCGGGGTCTCGCGGGCGGATCGGGTGTCCAGCAGCCGCCGGAGGTCCAGCGGGACGAAGGCGGCCGGGGCGGTCGACTGGCCCGGGCCCACGGCGGAGGCCGTGGCGGCGGTGGTGGCGACCGGGGCCGCGGTGGCCGGGGCGGCCGCCAGGACCGGGGCGGTCAGGGTCAGGGCCGTGAGGACGGACAGGGCAACGGCGGGTCGGGCACGCATTTTGGTTTCCCCCCAAGTGTGCTGCCCTCCGGGCTGGTTCCGGAGGTCTGTATACCCATAGACGGCTGACCCCGGGGGAGGTTGCAGGTCGGTTCCAAGATCTTTCCCGGGTGGGCCCGGGGGTCGTCCCGGGTGCCGGGCTCGGGGTGATCTCCGGGTTCTATGGGGGCCGTCGGCTCTCGTTCCGGCACTTGCGTCCCCGTACGATCGAAGTATCGAAAGCAAGCGGGATGCGGCACCGGACGGCAGCCGGCCCGAGGGGAGAGAAGGAACGGACATGGCTGAGCTCTGGAAGTCGCTGCCCTCCTGGGTGCGCAACATCGTCGTCCCGGTGCTGGTGCTGGTACTGGCCTGGAACATCATCGGGTTCGTGTTCGGCGTGGTCGGCGCCCTGCTGAGCCTCGTCATCAAGCTGCTGGTCGTGGTCGGCATCGCCGCCGCCGTGGTGATCCTGGTGAAGAAGGCCGCCAAGAGCTGACCGGTACGAGACCCCGGCGCCCGTACCCCCCAGCGGGGGTGCGGGCGTCAGTCGTCCACGGCGTCGGTGCGGGCGGGCCGCAGGACGGCGGTGAGGTCCCGGGCGGGGTGCCAGCCCTGCGCCCGTGCGCGGCCGAGGTCGAGCGTCACCTCGTGCGCGAGCTGGTCGACGGCGTAGCGGGTCAGGCCCGGGAACCGGCCGGTGCGGGCGGCCAGCCGGGCGAGCGGCACGGGAACGTGGGCGATCCGGGCCCGGACGCCGTGGGCGGCGAGCACCGCGCGGACGGCGTCGTCGCGCCGGTAGGGCCGGGCGTCGGCGATGTTGTAGGCCCCGGGGGGCCAGATCCGGCCGGTCGGGCCGTTCGCCGTCTGTCCGTTCGCCGTCTGTCCGTTCGCTGTCTGTCCGGGTGCCGTCGGGTCGGGTGCCGTATGCGCCGGTGCCGTCAGGCCGAGGGCGGTCAGACAGGCGTCGGCGAGGTTCTGTACGGCGGTGAGGCTGATCCGGACGTCCCCGCCGGGGAGCACCAGCAGGCCCCGGCGGACCCGCGACAGCAGCTGCGGGACGAGGTGCGGGTCGCCCGGGCCGTACACCGCGCGCGGGCGCAGCACGACGGCGCCCGCCTCCAGCGCGATCCGTTCGCCGGCCGCCTTGGTGCGCCCGTACGCGTTGAGGTGGCCGCCGCGGGTGGGGTGGTCCTCGGTGACGGAGACCCGGGTGGTCCGGGGGTCGTAGACGCTGGCGCTGCTCACCCAGACGACCGGGCGGCCGAGGGCGGCGCGCATCAGGCGTTCGGTGCCGGTGACGTTGACGGCGTACTGCCGGGCCTCGCCGGGCGAGCCCGGGGGCAGGTCGGCGACGGCGGCCGCGCAGTGCACCACCACGTCGGCGGCGCCGAGGTCCGGATCCCCGGTGGTGGCGTCCCAGTGGACGTGCCGGCCGACCGGGCCGGGGGTGCGGCCGTGGCAGTCCACGTCGAGGCCGAGCGCGGCGGCGGCGCGGGCGACGTGCGAGCCGCAGAAGCCGCCGGCGCCGGTGACGGCGATCCGCAGGGGCGCGCTCACCGGGCCCGCCCGGCGCGGAGGGTGAGTTCGGCGTAGCCGGGCAGGGCCGCGCGGCGGTCCACCCGGGCCCGCCGGACCACCGGGCGGTGCGGGGCCAACGCGAGCAGCAGGTCGGCGAGTTGGACGCGGGCCAGGCCAGCGCCCGGGCAGGCGTGCGGGCCGGCGCCGAACACGGCCTGGGTGGCGGCCGGGCCGGTGGCGGGCCCGGGGCGGTGGGCCCCGGCGGCGTGGCGGGCGACCAGGACCAGCCGGTCGCCGGGCGCGATCGGGCAGCCGGCGACGGTGGCGCCGGCCGCGGCGACCCGCGGCAGGATCGGCGACGGCGCGGTCAACCTCAGCAGTTCGGCGGCGAGTTCGGGCGCCGTCGCGGCGGTGGGCCAGAGTCCGGCGGCGGCGCACCAGGCGGCGGCCCGGGGGAGGGCGGCGACGGTGGTGTTCACCGCGGCGACGGCGAGCATCGCGTCGAGCGGATCGGGCAGCAGGGCGGTGAGCGCCGCGGCGGCGTCGGCCCGGGGGCGTCGGCGCGGGCCGGGCAGGTGGTCGCGGACGGCGGCCGAGGCGGCGTCGGCGGCGGCCCGGACGAGGAGCTCCGGCCGGTGCCCGGAGCCGGTCAGGGAGGCGACCGTGACTCCGGCCAACTCCCTGGCGAGGCCGACGAGTTCCAGCTCCCCTTCGGTCAGGGCGGGGACCCGGGCGGCCAGGACGGCCTGCCAGTGCGGGCGGATCCGGTCCAGCGCGCCGGTGGTGAGCTCGGCGGCCAGCGCCCGGCGGGCGGCCCGGTGTTCGCTCCCGTCCTGGTCGAACAGCAGCCCGCCGTCGGTGAGCCGGGCGGCCGCGCCGCCGGTGGTGCCGGGCGCGGTGCGGTCCAGCGGGACCTTGGTGAGCACCTCGCGGTAGGCGTCGGTGCCGTGCACCAGCACGGTGCGGCCGAGCCGGACCACCGGGCGGCGGCGGGTGGCGCAGAGCAGCGCGAACAGCACGGGGTGGCTGCGCAGGTAGACCCGCCGGTCGAGGCGGCGGGCGGTCCGGGAGGCGGCGGGCGTCATCCGGCCAGCTCCCGGGCGCAGTACGCGGCGGCGGCCCGCCGGTCGGGCTTGCGGGACCGGCCGGCCAGCGGGATCTCACCGAACAGGACGGCGTCCGGGCGGGCGGAGCCCATCCGGTCCAACGGGCCCTGCAGGGCGGTCCGCAGGCGGTGCGGGTCGGTGCCGGGCCGGGGCTGGACGAGGGCGACCAGGAGTTCGTCCCCCGGTTCGCCGCTGCGCGGGACGCCCACCAGGACGGCGAGTTCGACGTCGGGCAGGTGCAGCGCGGGCTCGTACAGGCCGGGGTAGATGTTCTCGGCCCGCCGCAGCACCATGTCCTTGAGCCGGCCGGCCAGTACGATCCGGCCGTCCGGGGTCAGGTCGGCGCGGTCGCCGGTGCGGATCCAGGGCTCGGGCTCCTCGCCGAGGTGGCGGTGGCGGGCGCCGGGGCCGGTGAGCAGCAGCTCGCCCTCCCCGGTGAGATCGGTGCGCACGCCCGGCAGGGGTGCGCCGACCAGGTCGCCGGGGGCGGTGTGGGCGCTCTTCTCGACCTCCTCGACGGCGGCCGCCGGGAACAGTTCGGTGAGCGCGTACACGCCCCAGGCCTGGTCGGCGCCGGCCTGTTTGACCCGGCGCAGCAGGGCGGCGTCAGCGGGGGCGGAGCCGGTCCAGACCCGGCCGGTGAAGCGGGCGCCGGCGGCGAGCGCGGTGCGCAGTTGCGGGGGCGTGAGGTAGGTCTGGGCCGGTGCGAGGCGGGTGAGTTGGCGGGCCAGGGCGCGCGGGGCGCGGGCCGGGAGGGCGACGGCGGCGCCGGCGGCGAGGGCGGGGAGCAGGACGAAGAAGGTGCCGCCGAGGACGGTGCTGCCGGGGCGCGGGTCGACCAGCTCGGTGACGGTGCGCAGACCGGCCGCCAGGCCGTCGCGGGTGTGCACCACGGCGCGCGGCCGGGCGGTGGTGCCGGAGGTGAAGACGATCACGGCGTCGCCGTCGCCGCCCGGGCCGCCGGTCCGGGGCGGGGGCGCGGTCCGGCCGGCCGGGCCGAGGGCCGGGGCGCAGCCGGGCCAGCGGCGGCCGAGGGTGGCGACCGGTCCGAGGGCGGTGAGCGGGGGCAGGGCGAGGTCGGCGCGGCGGGCGAGCGGGCGGGCCCAGCCGGCCACCGCCTGGGCGGCGGCGTCGGCGAGCACCAGGTCGGGCCGGGCCAGGGTGAGCCGGGCGGCGAGGACGTCCGGGCCGGCGGTCGGGTCGAGGACGGCGATCCGCACCCCGAGGCGGTGGGCGGCGAGCAGGACGGCGAGGGCCCGGGGGCCGGGGCGGACGGCGACTCCCAGGGTGGCGCCGGGGGCGAGGCCGCGGGCGTGCAGGGCGGCGGCGTAGCCGTCGGCGAGGTCGGCGAGGTCGCCGCGCCGGATCCGGACCCCGGCGGCGCCGGTCCGGGTGTGCCGCAGGACGGCGGGGCGGTCGGGGTGGTCGGTGCGCAGCGCGTGGTGGAGCCGGTCGAGCATGGTCGGGTCTCCTGGTGCGTCGGTCCTCGGGGTGCCGGTCGCGGGCTGCTGCGGATCATGGGCCGCAGCGGGTCTCAGCGGACGTCGGCGGAGCGCGGTCCGGCGCCGCGCTCCAGGTACCAGCGGGCGGTGCCGACCACGCCGTAGGCGCGGATCCGCCGGGTGGAGTTCTGCACCACCATGTCGCGGCGGTGGACGATCGCGGTGGTGTGCCGGCGGACCCGGTTGATGAACATCCGGTCGGTGGGGGAGGGACGGCGCGGCATGCCGCCGACGGCCTGGTACAGCTCGGCGGTGATCGCCATGTTGTTGCCCGCGTGCATCCGGTACGGGGTGAGGTAGCCGTGCCGGCGGTGGTGCGCGGGCCGGATCCGGCCGAAGAACGCGCCGAGCGCGACGAGCAGGCGGAACACCGCGCGCCCGGTCGGCCCGTGCTCGTCGCGGCGGGCGGTGACGCGCCCGCAGACCAGCCCGCCGCAGGCGTCCAGGCCGGCCCGGGCGGCGGCCGTCCAGCCGGGTTCGGGCAGGCAGTCGGCGTCGGTGCGGGCCAGCAGGGCGGCGCCGTGCGCGATGGCGTACCGGAAGCCGGTGTCGATCGCCGAGCCGACGCCCTTCTCGGGCTCGACCAGTACCTCGACCGGGAACGGCGCCCGCTCGGCGAAGGCCCGGACCTTGGCCGCGGTGGCGTCGGTGGAGCCGTTGTCGACCACGAGGAGGGTGAAGGCGCCGTCCCGCTGGTCGGCCAGCGCCTGCAGGGCCCCCTCGATCCTGGCCTCCTCCTGGTAGGCCGGGACGACCACCCACAGCCGGGTCACGACGCCTCCCAGACCATCGTCATCAGGCTGACGCCGCCGCCCAGGCCGATCATCAGGACCTTGTCGCCAGGATTCAACTCGTGTTTGATCCGGTCGAGTTGGATGCCGAGCGTGGCGCTGGCGACGTTGCCGAGTTCGGGCACGGTGAGGACCAGCCGGTCCCGGGGCACGCCGGTGAGCTCGACGAACCGCTCCAGGTACGGGACGGTCACCTGGTGCACCAGCACGCGCGCGTAGTCGTCCCAGCCGAGGCCGGTGCGGTCGGCCACCCGGGTCAGGATGGCGCCGCCGATCCGCTCGAAGACGCCGCGCAACTCCTTGCCGCCGCCCCGGAAGTAGCTGTACTCGTCGCCGCGCGGGTGGCGTGAGCCGCCGCCGGGGATGCCGCCGGCCTCCCAGTGCTCGGAGGCGGTCTCGGTCTCGATGTCCAGGATGCCGCCGCGTTCGACGGCCTCGACCAGTACGGCCGCGCCGGCGTCGCCGAAGGTGTAGCCGGCGAAGCCGTCCCGGAAGTCGCCCGGGCCGGAGGGGTCGCGGCGCATCGCCCGGCTGGGCGTCTCGCCGGTGACGACCAGGGCGCGTGCGGCCCGCCCGGCCAGGATCATCGCGCGGGCCAGGTCGATCCCGTTCAGGAAGCTGTTGCAGGCGTTGGAGACGTCCAGCGCGTGGGCCCGGGAGCCGAGTTCGGCCTGGACGAGGTGGGCGGTGGCGGGCTCGCAGATGTCCCGGGTGGCGGAGGCGTACAGCAGCAGGTCGAGGTCGAGCGGGTCCAGCCCGCGGGCGTCCAGGGCGCGCCGGGCGGCGGCTGTCGCCAGGGTGGAGGCGTACTCTCCGTCGGCCGCGAAGTGCCGGGTGGCGATGCCGGTCGCCTTCTCGAACATCCGCTCCGGCAACCGCAGTCGCCCGCCCGCGGCCACCTCGTCCTGGAGCTGTTGCGAGGTGAGGCGGCGGGCGGGCAGGTGGGATCCGACGGCGGTGATGCCGATCCGTGCGGTGGCTGCTGGGTGCATGCCTCCATGCTCCGGCGGACACGCCCGCGCCCGCGTGAGTACGGGTACTCACGCGGGCGCGGGCGGCTACCCAATGAGCGGGTGGCCGGGGGTTCCTGACTACTGGTTGCGGTAGTAGCCGAAGAGGTCGGCGATCACGTGCGTGGAGCCGGAGTTGTTGGCGATGTCGAAGCGGCCCTGGGCGTCGACGGGGATGGTGGTGTGGTTGGGGACGTCCAGCCCGGCGGTGGCGTTGAGGTTGCTGGTGCCGGGCTTGGCGCTGCCGGTGGCCCAGGCCGTGAGGTGGGTGTCCTCGGTGGTCTGGGTGGCGGTGAGGTTGACGGCCGCGGCGGTGGCGCCGGCCGGGACGCCGCCGACGGTGCGCACCGCGCCGCCGCCGAGCGGGGCGCCGCTGCGCGAGTCCAGCAGACGGGCCGGGGTGACCGGGGTGAACAGGCCCTTGCCGTCCGGGCTGTAGTAGCCGAAGACGTCCACGATGGCGTGCGAGCTGCCGTTGTGGTTGTAGATGTCGATCGAGCCGTCGGCGCCGAGCGGGACGACCACCTGGTTGGGGACGTTCCGGCCGGGCACGGTGTTCAGGTTGGAGCCGGCGGAGGGGCGCGCGGTCCCGGCCGGGAAGACGGTGAAGAAGCTGACGGCGCTGGACTCGGTGGCCGTCACGTTGAGGACGACCGAGGTGGCGTTGGCCGGCACGCCGCCGGAGCCGGCGACCTTCAGCCGGCGGGTGCCGGCCTCGCCGATCGCGCCGCCGCCGGCGGAGCGGGTGTCCAGCAGCCGGGCCGGGGCCAGCGAGGTGAACTTGTCGGCGGCGTCGGCCTTGTAGTAGCCGAGGACGTCGGCGATGGTGTGCACCTGGCCGGCGTTGTTGCGGATCACGACCTTGCCGTCCGGGCCGATCGGCACGGTGACCAGGTTGGAGACGTCCTGGCCGGGGACGAAGTTCACGTTCGAGGTGATCGGGCGCTCGCCGCCCGCCGGGTACACGTCCAGGTGGCTGTTGGCGGTGCCCTGGGTGGCGGTCAGGTTGAGCACGACGGCGGTCGCGCCCGGCGGGACCACGTCGGTGGCGCCCCAGGTGCGGCCGCGGACGTACAGCTCCATGGTGTCGCCGCCGCCGAGCCGCGGGTAGCGGCTGCCGACCGCGCGGGTGTCGAGGATCCGGGTGGGCGCGATCGCGGTGAAGCCCGCCGGGGTGTACGCGACGGTGACCTGCTGGGTGCTGGTCGCGGTGGCGCCGTTGTCGTCGGTCACGCTGACCTTGACGGTGTAGGTGCCGGGCTTGGCGTACACGTGGCGCTCGGACTGGTAGCCCTCGTTCGGCTTGGCCGGGCCGTCGCCGAAGTCGAAGGTGTAGCTCGCGATCCGGTACGGGCCGGTGGTGGCGACGGTGGCGTTCACGGCGAGCGGGTCGCGGCCGGCGTCCTGGGTCACCGTCAGGGCGGCGCCGAGCGGCTTGTCCTCGCCGGCCTGCACCGGCTGGCTGTAGGTGGTGGTCACCGAGCCGCCGCGGCCGTCGGTGACGGTCACCTTCGGGTGGTAGTCGCCGACCGCGGTGTAGGTGTGCCGGACGGTCTTCGCGGGACCGGTCACCGGGGCGGTGCCGTCGCCGAAGTCGAAGGTGTAGGTGAGCGTGGTGCCCCACCGGTTGACGGCGTCGGCGGTGAGGTCGACCGTCAGCGGGGCCGGGCCGGCCGGGAACTCGTGGGCGGTGCCGACCACGGTGAGGGTGACGGAGCTCAGGCCGCGGACCTCGTAGGCGCCGCGGTCGCGGAACGTCCCGTTCGGGCCGGTGTTCGCGACGGAGGGGTGGTCGACCGGGGCGTTGCCGAGCAGGTCCTCGGCGAGGATGCCGGGGGCCTGCGGGTCGGCGGAGTCGACGGCGGCCGTGCTGCTCTCGGCGGGCACGGTGAGCGGGAGGAGGGCGGTGTCGAAGGCCACGGCGGTGTCGACGTCGTGGGCGCCCTGGCCGGTCGCGGCCAGCAGCTCGCCGGGGGTGCGGTAGCCCGCCCCGGCCCAGCTGTAGGCGGGCAGCCCGGAGACCGGGTGCACGATGTTGTAGTCGAGCCTGGTGCCGGCGGCGGAGTCCGCGGAGACCGTCACGGTCGACCCGTTGACGATGTTGTTGTAGACCGCGGAGCCCGTCGAGGCGCCGTTCAGCGCGAGGCCGGAGGTGATGCCGTCGGTGAGGGTGTTGTTGGTGACGATCGTCCCGGTGGCGTCGGTGGCGCCGATGGCCGTCCCGGCCGACCTGCTGAACTGGTTGCCGACGACGGTGGTCTGCTTCGCACCGGCGCCGACCGACACGCCGAGGCCGCCGTAGAAGACCGACTGGGCGACGGTGACCTGCTCGCTGGCGCCCGAGACACGCAGGGCGGGGGCGGTGACGGGCGTGACCGAGGCGGGGCTCTCGAACCAGCTCCGGGAGATCTGCACCCGGGCGGAGTCGGCGACCTCCGCGGTCGACAGCTCCAGGCCGGTGAGGACGACGTCGTGGACGCCGGAGAGCCGGACCGGCTTGCCCGAGGAGGGCTTGGCCGCGGGCATGGAGTAGCTGCCCAGGTCGGTCATCGGGGCGCCGCGGAAGGTGATCGGCTTGCCGGGCTGGCCCGAGCGCGTGATGGCGAGGTCGCCGGAGTACTCGGTGTTGGGGGCGATCTGGACGGTCTGTCCCGGCTGCGCCACGTCGGCCGCGGCCTGGATGCTGCAGTACGGCTTGGCGGCGGTGCCGGTGCCGTGGTCGTCGCAGGTGGCGTTCCACCCGTTGTCCACGTACAGGACCGGGGCGGGCGTGGCGGCGACGGCCGGAAGTGGCAGTCCGACGACGGCGGAGACGACGGCGGCGCTGAGGCCGGCGACATGACGAAGGCGCACGGTGTGCTTCCCCCTGAGCGTGATGAATGTCGGTGCTGCTCGACGCGGCGGCGCCCGTCCACGGGACGGTGGGGGCAGCCTGCGGAGCAGTTGTGAGCATTATGGGGCCAGAGGCGATCACCTGTGGCGTCAGGGTGCCGTTGTCTGACTCGTTCCGGCAGGAAGATGCCCGCCCGTGCGGAGCAGCGGACGGGCACCTTCGGAGGTACGCGGACGAAACGGTCAGCCCTCGACGGGGATCTGCTGGACCGGCACCGCCGGGGCGGTGCCGGCCGGGGTGGCGGCGGCCTTGGCGGCCTGGTCCGCCGGGGCGGTGGCCTGCATGGTGGCGAGCAGCTGGCGGGCCACGCCGAGGCCGGTGCCGCCCATGGTGAGCGCCTTGGCGAACATGTCCCCCATGCCCTCGGCGCCGTTCAGCAGCACCATGTGCTCGACGTTGCCGAACGCCTCGGCGCCGGCCCGGACGATCTCGGGCCACTTCTCGGCGAGCTGCTGGGCGACGACGGCCTCCTGGTTCTCGGCCAGGGCGGCGGCCCGGGCCTTGATCGCCTCGGCCTCCGCCAGACCCAGCGCGCGGGTGGCCTCGGCGGTGGCCAGGCCCTTGGCCTCGGCCGCGGCGGCCTCGGCCTGGCCGGTCGCCCGGGTGGCCTCGGCGGAGGCCAGACCGCGGGCCTTGGTGGCCTCCGCCTCGGCGGACGCGGCGACCTTCACCCGGTTCGCCTCGGCGGCGGCCTTGAGCTCGGTCTCCTTGGCCTGCGCCTGCGCGGCCGAGATCCGGGCGTCGCGGTCGGCCTCGGCCTTGGTGCGGGTCTCGTACGCGCGGGCGTCGGCCGGCTTGCGGACGTCCGCCTGGAGCTGCTGCTCCTTGCGGTGCGCCTCCAGCTCGGCGACCTTGGTCTCCTGGACCACCACCTCCTGCCGGGAGGCGGCCTGGGCCAGCGGTCCGGCCTGCATGGCGCGGGCGGTCGCGGTCTCCAGCTCGGCCTGGTAACCGGCCTGCTGGATACCGCTGTTGCGGGTCGCCTCGGCCTTGCGGGCGAAGGCCTCCTGCTCGGCCTCGGTGGCCTGGCGGTCCGCCTCGGCCTGGGCGATGCGGGCGTCGCGCATGACGGCGGCGGCGTGCGGGGCGGCGAGGTTCTGGATGTACCCCGTCGGGTCGATGATCTCCTGGATCTGCAGCGAGTCGATGATCAGGCCGAGCTTCTCCATCTCGGAGCCCGACGCGGCACGGGTCTCCCCGGTCAGCCGCTCGCGGTCGCGGATCATGTCCTCGACCGTCAACCCGCCGACGATGGACCGCAGATGACCGGCGAAGACGTTGTGGACCCGGTGGCCCATCATCTGCTGCTGGTCGAGGAAGCGGCGGGCCGCGTTGGCGATCGACACGGTGTCGTCGCCCACCTTGAAGATCACAACTCCCTTGACGTGCACCGGGATCCCCTGCGACGTCACGCACTCGACGTCCAGGTCCGCCTCGTTCAGGTCGAGGGAGAGCTTGCGCACCACCTGCACGCCCGGGGTGACGAGCGTGCCCCGGCCGGTGACGACCCGGAAGCCCAGGCCCTCGCCGACCCCCTCGGCGCGGTGCCGGGAGCCGGAGATGATCAGGGCCTCGTTGGGTTCGGCGACCCGCCACATGAGTTTGAAGAGAACGATCAGGATGACGATGGAGGCGACGACCGCCCCCGCGATGCCGATCAGCATCGGCGAATTCCCCCTTCAGGGCACACCGGTTCCGTGGCTGCGCTCTGTTGCAGGATGGCGCGGAACGCGGTGGCAGCAGGATTCTGCGCCTGTTGTGGATCAGTGGGAAGGACTTTTCGTCCCGACTTCGCTCCAGGACCGTCAAGACCGCGTCAAGGCTGCGTCAGGAGACCGGCAGGAGGGTGGCGGACGGCTGGTGACAGGACACGGTGTCAGCCCAGCGCGTGGGCGACGTAGACCGTGCGCGGCGGCTGGTACTCCACCACGACCACCGGGGTGCCGAGCGGCAGCACCTCGCCGGGCACGGCCGGGTACGCGAGGAACGCCTCCGTGCCCTGCCGCTCGCGGACGTGCACCAGCACCTCGCCGACCAGACCCGGACCGATCCTTCCGGTCACCCGACCGGTAGCCCCCACCATGCCGCCAGTGTGTCAGCCCTTCCCACTGGCTGGAACCCGTCTGGACCAGCGGCGATCCGCTCGCTACGGTGTTGGACGTCATGCGCAGGCAACACCGCCTGCGGACACGGGAGCTCGGAGCACCGGGCTGAGAGGGCGCTGAACGGCACGTCGGTGTACGTGCCAACCGCTGCGTCGACCGCAGGAACCTGACCGGGTAATGCCGGCGTAGGGAGTAGTAGGTCTGATGACCGCTTTTGAAGGACAGCCGCAGTCTGCCCGGACGTCCGCCGTCGGCAGCACCGCCAACAGCACCGCCGGCAGCAATGCCAGCAGCACCGCCACCGGCTACCCGACCCCGGCCTGGCGCAAGGCCTACCGCGAGGGGTCCCGCCCCGACCTCGCCGTCCCGTACCGCGAGGTCGTGCTCACCAACGGCCGGACCGTCCCCCTGTACGACACCTCCGGGCCCTACACCGACCCGGCGTACGAACCCGACGTGCGGCGCGGCCTGCCCGCGCTGCGCGACGCCTGGATCCGCCAGCGCGGCGACGTCGAGGAGTACGACGGCCGCGAGGCCCGCCCCGAGGACGACGGGATCAAGCACACCTCGCCGCGCGGGGGGAACCTGAGGAACCTGGACGCGGTCTTCCCCGGCCGGCCGCGCCGCCCGCTGCGGGGGCGCGGCGGCGCGGCCGTCACCCAGCTCGCGTACGCCAAGCGCGGGACCGTGACGCCGGAGATGGAGTTCGTGGCCCTGCGCGAGGGCCTGGCCCCGGAGTTCGTCCGCGCCGAGGTGGCCCGCGGCCGGGCCGTCATCCCGGTCAACGTGAACCACCCCGAGGTGGAGCCGGCCATCATCGGCACCAACTTCCTGGTGAAGATCAACGCCAACATCGGCAACTCCGCCGTCACCTCCTCGATCGAGGAGGAGGTGGAGAAGATGACCTGGGCCACCCGCTGGGGTGCCGACACCGTCATGGACCTCTCCACCGGCCGCAACATCCACACCACCCGCGAGTGGATCCTGCGCAACTCCCCCGTGCCGATCGGCACCGTGCCGCTCTACCAGGCACTGGAGAAGGTCGACGGCCGGGCCGAGGACCTGAGCTGGGAGGTCTACCGCGACACCGTCATCGAGCAGTGCGAGCAGGGCGTCGACTACATGACCGTCCACGCCGGCGTGCTGCTGCGCTACGTGCCGCTGACCGCCCGCCGCAAGACCGGCATCGTCTCACGGGGCGGCTCGATCATGGCCGCCTGGTGCCTGGCGCACCACCAGGAGAACTTCCTCTACACCAACTTCGAGGAGCTCTGCGACATCCTCGCCGCCTACGACGTCACCTTCTCGCTCGGTGACGGCCTGCGGCCCGGCTCCATCGCCGACGCCAACGACGAGGCGCAGTTCGCCGAGCTGCAGACTCTGGGCGAGCTGGGCCGGATCGCCCGCGAGCGCGACGTCCAGGTGATGATCGAGGGCCCGGGTCACGTCCCGATGCACAAGATCAAGGAGAACATGGATCTCCAGAAGGAGATCTGCGACGAGGCGCCGTTCTACACGCTCGGCCCGCTCACCACGGACGTCGCCCCCGGCTACGACCACATCACCTCGGGCATCGGCGCCGCGATGATCGCCTGGTGGGGCACCGCGATGCTCTGCTACGTCACGCCCAAGGAGCACCTGGGGCTGCCCAACCGGGACGACGTGAAGACCGGCGTCATCACCTACAAGATCGCCGCGCACGCCGCCGACCTGGCCAAGGGCCACCCCGGCGCCCAGGAGTGGGACGACGCTCTCTCCGACGCCCGCTTCGAGTTCCGCTGGGAGGACCAGTTCAACCTGGCCCTCGACCCGGAGACCGCGCGCTCCTTCCACGACGAGACCCTCCCCGCGGAGCCCGCCAAGACGGCCCACTTCTGCTCGATGTGCGGCCCGAAGTTCTGCTCGATGAAGATCTCCCAGCAGATCCGCGACGAGCACGGCGACGGCTCCAGCGCGGTCGCCTCCGGCTTCGACGCCGAGGCGCTGGCCGGCATGCAGGCCAAGTCCGAGGAGTTCGCCGCCCAGGGCAACCGGGTCTACCTCCCGCTGGCCGACTGACCTCGCACCGCAGACCGCGCCGCACCGGGAAGCGGAGGGGGCTTCCCGGCGCGGCGCTGCGGGCGCCCGCAGCGCCGCGCGGGTGCCGCTGTGCGTTGGCCGTCAACCGGTAGCGTGGTGGAGGGCCGCACTCCTGGAGGACAGATGAACCCTGACCATCTCGCCCTGATCGAGGAATTCCGCAGGTCCGCCCCGTCCAATTTCAAGATCGAATTCTCCGGTGACGTCATCATCATGCAGGCGTCGCCGTCGGCCATCCATGAGCGGAACCTCTCCGTCGTCCGTCGGCAGTTCGAGGTCCACGCTCCGGCCGGCTACCTCTCCACGGGGAACATGGACCTCGCATCTCCTCAGGTCGCGAAACTGCGGAACCCGGACCTCACGTACCTTCCGGACGATGCCATGGCCACGACGGCGAATTCCGTTCCGGCCGAGCTTGCCCTCATCGCCGTTGAGATCGTCTCGCCGTCGAATCCGGAGAACGACTGGGTCGGCAAGCTCCGCGACTACCCGCTGATGCAGATCCCGCTGTACCTCCTGGTGGACGCCTCGCAGAAGACCGTCACACTCTTCAGTGAGCACGAGGCCGGCCGTTACCGGATGAGGGAGGATGCCGCCTTCGGCGAGACCGTTCACATCCCCGAGCCCTTCGGCTTCACGCTCGACACCGGGGTCCTGCTTCCGTACTGAGGGCCGGTGCTGCCCGGTGCGGCGGCGGAGCTGCCGGCCTGAGCGGCTACCGGGTGGCGTCCTGCGGGTACCAGCGGAGCTCGACGGTGTTGCCGTCCGGGTCCTGGACGTAGACGGAGGTGGCGCTGCCGCGTGCGCCGTACCGCTGCACCGGTCCTTCGAGGACGGTGAAGACGCCGGTCGCGATGACCTCGTCCCAGTCCAGCGGCTCGACCGTGAGGCAGATGTGGTCGACGTTGGACTCGCCCCGGCTGCGGCTGACCAGGTCGATGATGGTCTCCTCGGAGATCCGCGCCGAGGGGAAGGAGACGCGGCCGGCCCGCCATTCGTCGACCCGCACCGGTGCCAGGCCGAGCAGTCCGACGTAGAAGTCCAGCGAGCGCTCGACGTCCCGGACGTTGAGGACGAGGTGGTCGAAGGCCTTGACGCGGACGGCGGCCATGGTGGGCTCCCGGGGTGGTGGAGGGTCGTGGTGACGGGTTCTACGATCCGCTGTCCGGCCGACGGCATCAACGCCCACCTGCACTACGATCGTTGAGTCAGATTCAACGATCGGACGGGTGGCATGTGGGAACGGCATGAGATCGAGGCCTTCCTGACGCTCGCGCGGGAGCTGCACTTCGGCCGCACCGCCGAGGCCCTCGGTGTCACCACCGGGCGGATCAGCCAGGTGATCGGGAAGCTGGAGCGCCGCATCGGCGCCCGGCTGTTCGAGCGGACCAGCCGCACCGTTCGGCTCACCGCGATCGGGCGGCGGCTGGCGGACGACCTGGTGCCGCTGGTCGCCGGGATCGAGGAGTCGGTGCGCCGGGCCGTCGACGCCGGTCGCGGTGTGACCGGGGAGCTGCGGGTCGCGTTCCTCGGCGAGTGGACGGCGACGGTGCTGCTCCGGGCCGTGAACCTGTTCACCGAGCGGCACCCCGGGTGCCGGGTGGATGTCCGCGAGGTGCAGCTCTTCAACTCCCGGGCGAGCCTGCTGGACGGCTCCGTGGATCTCCTCATCGCGGCCTTCCCCTTCGACGGGATGGCCCGCGGACCGGCCCTGATCTCCGAGCGGCGGGTCCTGGCGGTGCCCGCCGGGCACCCGCTGGCGGGGGCGGAGGCGGTGTCGGTGGAGGTCCTCGCCGAGCATCCGGTGGTGCAGTACCCGGCGGTCACCTCCGCGGAGTTCAAGCGGGACCGGACGCCCGACCGGACCCCGTCCGGTCGCCCGGTGCCGAAGGGGCCGGTGGGCAACACCTTCTCCGAGATGCTCTCGCTGGTCGCGATGGGCCGCGGCGTCCTACCGGTGGGCGAGCACTCCCGGCACTACTACCCCCGCCCGGACGTGGCGTACGTGCCGATCCACGACGCCCCGCCGATCGACCGCGGGCTGGTCTGGTTGGAGAGCAACACCACCGAGCGGGTCCGCGAGTTCGTCCGCGCGGCGACGGACGCCGCCGGGGACCCGGCCGGGCCGGCGTCACGTACCTGACCCGGCGTCACGGCCCGGGCCTGGCAGGGCCGGGGAAGATCGTCGGGCCGTCCGGTGTTCGGGTGGGAGACGAAAGGGGAGTGACGATGTCGCAGCGGATCACCGCGGTCGCGGTCCTGCGGGCCAAGGCCGGCCGGGAGGCCGAGATGCGGGAGCAGGCCCGGTCGATGATCGAGCCGAGCCTGGCCGAGCCGGGGTGCCTCTCGTACCGGAACTACGTGGACCCGGACGATCCGCGGGCCTGGGTGGTGCTGGAGGAGTGGGAGTCGCGGGAGGCCTTCGAGGCGCATCTGGCCAGCCCTCATCTGGCCCGGTCACTGGAGCGCACGGCGGAGCTGCTGGACGGCCCGCCCGAGCTGCGGGTGCTGACCGGCGCGGGGTGAGGCCGGTCCGCCGTCGCGGTGTCCCCGCAGGTCCGCGCTCGCGGCTCCCGCCGCTCCGCCGCCCGCGGTGACCGGCTGCCCGGGCACCGCGGGCGGCGGAGCCCGGTCAGACCTCGTCCGGGCCGGTGAAGGCCGGCGGGGTGTAGCCGGGCCCGGTGAAGTCCGGACCGGTGAACGCGGCGGTGCGCGGCTCCCGGCCCTCGGGGTCGGTCAGCCCCTCGGAGCCGGGGCTGGTGAAACCGGGCCGGCTGTAGCGGCCACTGCTGTAGCCGGGGCTGGTGAAGTCCGCGGGCGGTGCCCCGCCCGGGGACGGGACGACGGGCGGCAGCGCCGGCTCCGAGTGCAGATGGGCGTGCAGGTACGGCAGCAGGGCCCGCCGGCTCAGGGCGTGCTGCCAGTCCCGCCGGGCGTCGGCGAGCTCGGCCGTGAGGTCCGGGTCGCCGCCGCCGGGGGCGGTGGCACCGTCGCGCAGTGCGGTGAGGATCAGCCCGACTATGCCGACGACCATCGCGAGGGCGCCCGCCGCGAGCGCCACCCAGCCCGCCGTGAGCACCGAACGGGCCAGGGCCAGAGCAGGGTCGGCGGCGCGTAGCGCGTACCCGAGGAGCAGCAGGACGAGGGCGGCGGCCCAGGCGAGGATCGGGGTGAGCACGGTGAGCACCGGGAACAGTCCGGCGCCGCCGTTGCCCGAGCGCAGCTGGGTGAGCAGTCCGGGTGCGGTCGGCTCGCCGCTCTGGCCCGGCGGGGGCGCGCCGCGCAGGCCCGCGCGCAGCCGGGTGTAGTGCTCGTACTCGGCACCGGCCGCGGCCGCGACGGTGTCGGCGGCGAGCAGCGCCTTGGTGCGCAGCTGTTCGGCGGTGAGGGCGCCGGGCGTCTGCAGGGCGGTGAGGATCGTGCCGTCACGCAGTGCTTCGTCGAGGAGGCGCTCGAACTCCGGGCGGTCCTCGGTGAGCAGGTGCGGGGCGTTGTTCATGGGGACCCCGTTCATGCGAACCCCGTGCGCCTCCGTTCCGCGGAGGCTTTCGGACACGGGGGTCCCGGGCACCTGGGCCCCGCGGGCACGGAGACGGGCCGCCACACGAGCGGCCGGGTGTGGTGTGCCTCGATGGTAGGGGCGGGTGCGGTCGCGCTGACAGTCGGTTTCCGGAATTTCGCTCCGGGCGCCGCCCCGGCCCACGAAGGACGCAGGCCAGGGGCGGTTGCGAACACCTGTTCAGTCGACGGGCCGGTGGGTCGCGCGGGGCCGCGACCCGGGTCGGCCGGTCGCTCGACCCCTCCGAAGCGCGCCGGGCCGACCGGTCAACCCGTCAGATCGGCAGCCGCGCGACCAGCAGCCGGCCCTCCATGGTGACGCCGCCGTCCATGGCGACGGCGAGGTCGTCCGCGTAGATGTACGGGCCGGGGATGTGCGGGGGCGCGCCGTCGTCCGCGTGCACCGTGCCGGTGAGGTACGGGATGGGGCTGTGCCCGTGCACGACGCGCGAGCCGCCGTAGGCGTCGAGCAGCTCGTGGACGGCCTGCGGGCCGGCGTCGCCGCGGAAGGCGAAGCGCTTGGTGAAGCGGCGGAAGCAGTCCCACCACTCGTCCACGCCCTCGTCCGCGAGCAGGTCGTGGACGGCGTCGTTGACCTCGGGGATGGACTCGCCGTACTCCAGGTACGCGGTGGTGTCGGAGTGCAGCAGCAGGTGGCCGTCCTCCAGCGCGATGGCGGGCAGCCGGGAGAGCCAGCTGATGTGGTGCGCCTCCAGGCGGTCCAGGTCGTGCTGCTGGCCGCCGTTGAGCCGCCAGGCGGCGAGGAAGGAGGCGGTGCCGGCGGTGGACTGGACGGGTTCGTCGCCGTACCGCGCGGCGCCGAGGAAGAGCAGTTCGTGATTGCCCATCAGGGCCCGGCAGTACCCGCCGGCGGCGGCGGCCTCGGCGGCGAGCTGCATGACCAGGTCGATCACGCCGATGCCGTCCGGGCCGCGGTCGGTGAAGTCGCCGAGGAACCAGATCCGGGAGCGGCCGGCGGCCCAGTGGCCGTCGGCGTCGATCAGGCCCTGGTGGCGCAGCTCGGCGCGGAGCTCCTCCAGGTAGCCGTGCACGTCGCCGACCACGTAGAGCGGGCCGACCGGCTCGCCGGGGGCGGGTGCGGGGTACGGGTAGGCCGGGACGGGCTCGGCGAGCGGCGGGCCGAGCTCGATGGTCGGCGGGTCGTCGCTCTGGTGGACGGGCGAGGGCCGGTCGGGCAGGGTCGGCTCGTAGCCGGGGTGCGCGGCCTGCGGGGCGTGGACGTTGTGTGCCTGCCCGGTGGCCGGCCAGTGCTGTTCGAGGTAGCGCGCGCCGCCGTAGCCGCTGTACGTCTCCGACTCGTACGCGGCCTCGGCGTACCCGGCGGGCTCCGGTTCGTAGTAGGTGCCGTAGGGCAGCACGTCGAGGTCCGGCTGGTGACGTGGGCCTGAGTCCGGGTGTTCAGGCCCGGGGAAGCGGTCCTCGGGTGTCATTCGCCCATCATAGGAAGACCACTCTCCCGGCGTCGTCACCTGGTGGGTATCCAATCCTCCGGAGCGTCAGCCGGGCAGTCCGTCAGGTCCGTTTTGTCCCGGCTGGGGATGGTCTGGTGGCGCCATCTACACCTCGCCCGGCGGGCGGGGCGGGGAGACCGTGGTGCGCGGGCTCCGGCGCTGGGAGGACGCGCGGACGATCAGCTCGGTGGGCATCAGGGTGCCGGGCGGCGGGCCGGTGCCGGCGGTGCGGAAGCGGGGCGGGAAGAGCCGGGCGATGTCGACGCCCGTCCCGGAGTCCACTCCCTCGATGGCGTCGATGAGCAGGTTGACGACGGTGGTGCCGATTCGCCGGGGCTTGAGCGACAGGGTGGTGATCGGCGGCTCGGTGGCCGCGTAGACGTCGCTCTCGCTGCAGCAGACCAGCAGCAGGTCGTCGGGGACCCGAAGGCCGTACCGGCGGGCGGCGGCGAGCAGGTCGGTGCCGTTCGGGTCGAAGAGGCCGTAGACGGCGTCGGGGCGGTCGGGGCGGGCGAGCAGTCGGTCGGCGGCGACGGCGCCGGCGGCCGGGTCGTGGGCGGGGTAGGCCTCGTACACCGGCTCCTGCCCGACCTTGGCGCACCAGCCGAGGTAGGCCTCGGTGGAGAGCCGGGTGTAGGTGTCGGTGCTGGTCCCGGTGAGCAGGCCGATCCGGCGGGCGCCGGCCTCGGAGAGGTGGTCGAGGATGCCGAGCACGGCCGCCTCGTGGTCGTTGTCGACCCAGGCGGTGACCGGGCAGTTGCCCGGCTTGCCGTCGCTGACCACCGGGACGCCGGACCGGTACAGCTCGCCGACCAGCGGGTCCTGGTCGGGCGGGTCGATCACGACGGTGCCGTCCAGGGCGATGTTGCCCCAGACGTCGTGCCGCGAGGAGGCCGGCAGCACCACCAGGGCGTAGCCGCGGCCGAGGGCGGCGCTGGTGGCCGCCCGGGCCATCTCGGCGAAGTAGGCGAACTCGGTGAAGGTGAACGGCTCTTCGCCGTAGGTGGTGACGGTCAGGCCGATCAGGCCGGACCGCCCGGTGCGCAGGGTGCGGGCGGCGGCCGAGGGGCGGTAGCCGAGGCGTTCGGCGACCTCGCGGACCCGGCTTCTGGTCTCGTCGGGCAGGCGGCCCTTACCGTTCAGCGCGTCGGAGACGGTGGTGATCGACACTCCGGCGGCTGCTGCCACATCCCGGATGCCGGCCCGCTCCAGACGCCGTGAGGTGGTGGGCCGCCGACCGCTCTGGTTGGCTGCTGCTGTCATGGCGGACCGATCGTATGGCTCCTGACAAGGGTCTGTGACCGGCGCATCGGGAGCCCGAAAGGGGCCCGAGGAGATACGTTTCTCCATGAGTGAGACGGCGTGCGCTCCTTCGATACCCGCTCGAAACCGGCCGTCTTACCTCTGACATGTGCCAAAGGAACCCTGCAGAATGGCTGATCTGCGCCCGTATCCCGGCCGGGCATCTCACCCCTACGGGTGAGTGCGGTCGGTATCGTTCAGGGCACCCGACCGGGGTGGTCCGGGTGCGTTCCGACAATTCCGGGCACGGCGGCGATCCCGTGGCGTGGCGGGAGCGAACGCAGCGGAACTGCAGAAGAAGAAGGAGAAGGACCGTGAGCGGTACGGCAGCGCAGGGCCCCCGTCTGAGGCCGACCCTGGACGGCATCCCCACCTACAAGCCCGGCAAGCCGGCCGGCGCCGACGCCTACAAGCTGTCCTCGAACGAGAACCCGTACGCGCCGCTGCCCGGCGTGCTGGAGGCGGCGGTCGCGGCGGCGGGCTCGCTCAACCGGTACCCGGACATGGCGGTCACCGAGCTGACGGCCGAGCTGGCCCGGCACTTCGACGTCCCCGCCGAGCACATCGCCACCGGCACCGGCTCGGTCGGCGTCGCCCAGTCGCTGATCCTCGCCACGGCGGGCCCCGGCGACGAGGTGATCTTCGCCTGGCGCTCCTTCGAGGCCTACCCGATCATCGTCCAGGTCGCCGGCGCGACCCCCGTCCCGGTGGCGCTCACCGAGACCGGGGACCACGACCTGGACGCGATGCTCGCGGCGATCACCCCGAACACCCGGCTGGTGTTCGTCTGCAACCCCAACAACCCGACCGGCAACGTGATCCACCGCGCCGAGCTGGAGCGCTTCCTGGACGCGGTGCCCGGGGACGTCCTGGTGGTGATCGACGAGGCGTACATCGAGTTCATCCGCGACCCCGAGGTCCCCAACGGCATCGACCTCTACCGCGACCGCCCGAACGTCTGCGTGCTGCGCACCTTCTCCAAGGCCTACGGCCTGGCCGGGATGCGGGTGGGCTTCGCGATCGCGCACGAGCGGGTGGCCACCGCGCTGCGCAAGACCGCCGTCCCGTTCGGCGTCACCCAGCTCGCCCAGGACGCCGCCGTCGCCTCGCTGCGGGCCGAGGAGGCCCTGATGGTCCGGGTCGACGCGCTGGTCGAGGAGCGTGCGCGGGTGGTCGCCGGGCTGCGCGACCAGGGCTGGACCATCCCGGACTCGCAGGCCAACTTCGTCTGGCTGGCGCTCGGCGAGCGCTCCCAGGAGTTCGCCGCGGCCTGCGCCGAGGCCGGCGTGATCGTCCGGCCGTTCCCGGAGGGCGTCCGGATCTCGATCGGCGAGGTCGAGGGCAACTCGATCTTCCTGTCGGTGGCCGAGGCCTTCCGCAAGGAGCTCTGAGCCGGTCCGGGGCCATGTGCCCTGACCCGGTCCGGGGCTTTCCGCGAGGAGCCCTGACCCGGTCCGGGGCCATCCGCGAGGAGCCCTGACCCGGTCCGGGGCCATCGCGCCCTGAGCCCGCAGACGACGGAGTGGGAAGTCGGCCCGGCCGACTTCCCACTCCGCGGTGTTTCCAGGGCTCACCTGCGGCGCAGCAGGAGCGCCGAGGCGGCGAGGCCCAGCAGCACCAGGGCGGTGTTGGCGGCGATCGCCCAGCCGACCCCGGTCAGGACGGCGGAGCCGGCGGTGGCGGTGGCGACCGCGCTCATCACCGGGGTGCCCAGGGTGATGCCCACCTGCTGGGTCATCGTGGCGACACCGGTGGCCAGCCCCTGCTCGTCGTCCGGCAGGCCCGAGGTGGCCGTCACCATGAAGCCGACGATCGCCAGCATGTTGCCCACCCCGCCGACGAAGGTCGCCGCCAGCAGCAGCCCCAGCCAGGCCCGGCCCTCACCGAGCAGGACCAGCGAGCCGGTCGCGACCGCCTGCACCAGGAAGCCGGCCAGCAGGGCCCTGCGGGTGCCGAGGCGGCCGATCAGCCGGGGCGCGAGGATCCCGCCCACCACCGTGCCCGCACCCAGCACGCCGAAGGCGAGACCGGTGGCCAGCGCGGAGAAGCCCAGTACCTGCTGCAGGTAGAGGGTCAGCAGGAACACCAGCGAGGTCTCGGTGGCGAAGGCCAGCAGCCCGGCCAGGTTGCCCCCGACCACACTGCGCCGCCGCAGCACCCGCACCGGCACCAGCGGGGAGGCGCCGGCCCGCTCGACGAACCAGAACACCACCAGGAGCACCGCGCCCAGCCCCAGCGCCCACAGCGCCACCGGGTCGCCCCAGCCGTGCTCGCCCGCCGCCGTCAGCCCGTAGACCAGGGAGAGCAGGCCGCCGGTGACGCTCACCGCGCCGGGCAGGTCCAGCCGGGGGCGCTCGGCGGGCCGGCTCTCCGCGATCAGCCGGGGCGCGACCAGCAGGACGGCCAGGGCCACCGGCACGTTGACGAAGAACGCCCAGCGCCAGCTGAGCAGGTCGGTGAGCAGCCCGCCGAGGATCGCCCCCGAGGTGAAGCCCGCCGACATCAGCGCGCCGTTCAGTCCGAGCGCCCGCTCGCGCAGCGGCCCCTCGGGGAAGGAGGTGGTCAGCAGCGCGAGCCCGGCCGGGGTGACGGCGGCGGTGGCCAGGCCCTGGGCGACCCGGGCGGCCAGCAGCAGCTCCGGCGTGGTGGCCAGCCCGCCGACCAGCGAGGAGGCGCCGAGGACCGCCAGGCCGACCAGGAAGACCCGGCGCCGCCCGAACAGGTCCGCGACCCTGCCGAGCAGCAGGGTGAAGCCGGCCGCGGTCAGCGCGAAGGCGGTGACGATCCACTGCAGGTCGGCCGGCGAGAAGCCGAGGCCCCGGCCGATCACCGGCAGGGCCACGTTCAGGATCGAGAAGTCCACGGCCAGCATGAACTGGGCGGCCAGCAGGACGACCAGGACGAGTCGTTGGCGTCCGGTCATACCGGTGGCGGCCTTGGTGGGCGGTGCGTCGTCGAGCAGGGCGGTGGTCATCGGCTCGCTGCCTCTCGGGAGGGGTTCCACGGGGTACGGCAGCAGCCTGTGCCGCGCGGCCGGGCCGACCCAGGCCCCTGCGGAGGGTGGTACTGACAGGGGCAGGCTCGGCGGCACGCCCCGGGTGTTCACTGGGGACATGACCGCAACGGAGACACCGACCGACCTGGGCGAGTTCCTGCGCACCCGGCGGGCCCGGCTGCAACCCGAGGACGTCGGCCTGGTCGCGTACGGCACCCGGCGCCGGGTGCCCGGGCTGCGTCGCGAGGAGCTGGCCCAGCTGGCGGGCGTCAGCATCACCTACTACACGCGGCTGGAGCAGGGGCAGAGCCGCAACGCCTCCGACGAGGTGCTGGACGCCCTGGCCCGGGCACTGCGGCTGAGCGCCGACGAGCACGCCCACCTGCGCAACCTGGCCCGCCCGGGCCGGGCGAAGCCGCGGGCGGCGGAGCGCTTCGAGCGGGCCCGCCCCGCGATGCGGCAGCTGATCGGGGCGATGACGGACGTCCCCGCCGTGGTCGTCGGGCGGCGCAACGAGGTGCTGGCCTGGAACCCGCTCGGCCACGCCCTGCTCGCCGGGCAGCTCGACGCGCAGGCGCCGGACCGCCCGGACGACCGGCCGAACCTCTCCCGACTGCTCTTCCTCGACCCGCACACCCGGGAGCTGTACCCGCGTTGGGAGACGGAGGCGCGGGCCCAGGTGGCCTTTCTGCGGCTGGCCGCCGGGCGCCACCAGGAGGACCGCCAACTGGCGGAGCTGATCGGTGAGCTGTCGATGAAGAGCGCGCAGTTCGCGACGCTCTGGTCCGGGCACCCGGTGCACGACTGCCTGTACGGGCGCAAGGAGTTCCACCACCCGGTGGTCGGGAGGCTGGAGTTGGACTTCGAGGCACTGCCGCTGCCGGAGGCCTCCGGGCACCGGATGCTGCTCTTCAGCGCGCCGCCCGGCTCGCCGGCCGAGGCGGCGCTACGGCTGCTGGGCAGTGCCGTGGCGGGCGCCTCCGGGGACGCCTTGGCGGACCGGGGGTCCGCGGTGGCCTCCGGCTGACCGGAAACGGATGAGGGGCCCTGTCCTCCGCACCGCCGTGCGGAGGACAGGGCCCCTCGTTTTCTCCGTGGGCCGGTCAGCGCTGGGGACGCATGCGGCGGACGGCGATCAGGGCGCCGGCGCCGAGGGCGAGGAGGGCGGCGGCGGTGGCGGCGAGGAGGGTGTTGGGGGTGTGGGCGCCGGTCTGGGCGAGCTCGGGGGTGCCGGCGGGGGCGGTGGTGGCGGGGGCGGCGCTCGGGGTGGTGGCGGTGGCCTTGGGGGCTTCGGCGGGCTTGGGGGCGGCGGTGGTCTGGTCGGCGGCCGGCTTGGGCGCGGCGGGCTTCGCGGCCTCGGCGGGCTTGGCGGGGGTGGTGGGCTTGGCGGTGGGCTTGGTGGTCTCGGCGGGCTTCGGGGTGGTGGTCTGGGTGTGGGTGAGCTTGACGGTCTTGAGGTCGGTGGCGCCGGTTCCTGCGGCGCCCTGGCGCCAGGCGTCGGTGATGAGGTCGATGGTGTTGACGTTCTTGGGGCTGGTGGCGGCGATGGAGTAGCGGAACTTGAGGGTGACGGTGCTGTTGTTGTCGATGCGCTGGCGCTGCTCGTAGCCGGCGTCGACGGTGCGCAGGCAGCCGGCGAGGGAGGGCACGTTCTTCCAGGTGCCGTTCTCCTGGACCTGGATGCGGACGTCCTGGGTGCGCAGGGAGGCGCCGGTGCCGGGGGTGTGGATGCTGAAGCTGGTCTGGACGCCGTGGGCGTCGGCGCCGGTCTTGTTGGTGACCTTGACCGCGACCTCGTTCCAGGTGCCGTCGGCGGTGGCGGTGGACTTGGCGGGGAGGACCGCGGCGTCGGGGGCGAGCTCCTCCACGGAGGTGCCGGCCGCGGCGGGGTGGGGGCCGTCGACGCGGTAGTCGCCGCAGGCCCAGGAGGAGTCGGCGGTGATGAGCTGGACGCCGCCGGCGAGGAGGGCGGTGGCGGCGATGGTGGCGAGGCGGCGGCGGCCGGAGAGCGAGCGGGCGTTCTTCGCAAAAGCGGTGATAACGGACGTGCGCATGATGTGACTCCCCAGGGTCCTGACTCTGACGGTGTGTGAAGGTGACCGGCCGGCTCCTGCTGAGCGGTAGCGCCCCCCGGCCTTGCCGGTCTCGCTCTCCGTGCCCTTCATCCGTAAAGACGTGCATCCCCACGGGAGGTTGCAGGCGGGTTCAAAACTTTTTCCGGGAATCTTTCGAGCGGTCTGCGGGCGGCCTGTGGAGCGCTCTGTGGGCGGCCTGCGGGGGCGGCCGCGGGCCGGGCCTCCCGGGCCGCGGGAGCCGTCCGCGCCGCCTCCCGGATGGCTGGGGGTGGCTGGGAGGCTGCTGGGAGTTCTGCCAACGGATGGGATGGGTGCGGGCAAGGCGAGGGCCCGGCGCGGGCGGTGGATGGGCAAATGCCCGGATTCGGACGGTCAGGGTGCTCCCAGCCAGGGCTCAGGACTCCGCAAGAGCGCCCGGCGAAGCTGTCCGCCATGAAGGTGCTCCCGCGACGGCGTGGTGCCGTCCTCGTCAATTCCGCCCTGGGCGTGGCCCTGGTGGGCGCAGCCGCCCTGGCGTACACCACGTTGGACAGCGGTGCCGAGAAGACGGCCGGCAAGGCCCAGGTCCGAACGGCGACCGTGGCCAAGGGCACGGTCCTGGCCACCGTGTCCGGAACCGGCACGCTGGCCTCACCCACCGATGCGGCCCAGGACTTCACCACCGGCGGGAAGCTGACCGCCGTCAAGGTGGCGGTCGGGGACGCGGTGACCAAGGGGCAGGTGCTGGCCACCGTCGACACCACGGCCGCCCAGCAGCAGGTGGACTCGGCCCAGGCGGCGCTGACCACGGCCAACGCCAACCTCACCAAGGCCCAGGCGGGTGTCACCACCACGACCACCCAGCAGATCCCGGGCACCGCGAAGCCGGCCGGGACCGGGACCGGGGGCGGCGCCGGAGCCGGAGCCGGAGCCAGCCCCAGTGCCGGTGCCGGTGACGGCGACCGCGGAGCGGGCGTGAGCAGCACGCCCGCTCCGCAGACCACCACGATCACCACCACCAAGGTGGACGAGGCGGCGGTCGCCCAGGCCCAGCAGCAGGTCGCCACCGCGCAGACCAACCTGGCCAACGCCCAGGCGGCGCTGGCCGGGACGACGCTCACCGCCTCGGTGGACGGCACGGTCGCGTCCGTCACCGGCAAGGTCGGCGACACCCTCGGCGGAGGTGCCGGGAGCACCTCGGGTACCGGCAAGTCCACCGGGACCAGCACGAGTTCCAGCACCCCCAGCGGTTTCATCGTGCTGACCAACCCGACCGGCATGCAGGTGACCGCGAACTTCTCCGAGCTGGACTCGCTGAAGCTGAAGAAGGGCGAGGCGGCCACCGTCACCCTGAACGCGCAGTCCGACACCAAGCTCAACGCCAGTGTGCTGTCGGTCAGTTCGCTGCCAGCGGGCAGCGGCGGCACCGGCGGCGCGGCCGCCGTCCAGTACGCGGCGACGCTCCAGATCACCGGCGACACCAGCAAGTTGCGCACCGGACTGAGCGCGACCGTCTCGGTGGTCACCGGCGAGGCGGACAACGCGCTGTCGCTGCCCACCGCCGCGCTGGCGGGTACCGGCGCCAGCCGGACGGCCACCCTGGTGCAGCCGGACGGCTCGACCGAGCGGGTCAGCGTCGAGGTGGGCGTCGAGGGCGACACCACCGTGCAGGTGGTCTCCGGGCTGAAGGAGGGCGACAAGGTCGAGCTCGCCACCACCAGCGGCGGCAGCGGCTTCCCGAACGGCTCCTTCCCGGGCCTGAACGGGGGCCAGGGCGGCCGCGGCGGCGCGGGCACGGGCGTGGCCGGTGTCGGCGCGGCCGGCGGTGGCGCGGCCGGTGGCGGCGCGGCCGGTGGCGGGGCCGGTCGGGGCGGTACGCGCTGATGGCACGCCAGACCACCCGCACCGACGGCGGCCCGACGCCACCGGTCATCCAGATCCGCAGCGTCACCAAGTCCTACGGCCACGGCGACGCCACCGTGCACGCGCTGCGCGGCCCCTCCGACCCGGTCACCGGCGAGCCGCTGGGTGTCGCGCTGGACATCGACCAGGGCGACTTCGTGGCGGTGATGGGCAGTTCGGGCTCCGGCAAGTCCACCCTGATGAACATCCTCGGCTGCCTGGACGTGCCCACCGGCGGGCGCTACCTGCTGGACGGCATCGACGTCGGCCACCTGGACGAGCGGCAGCTCTCGCTGGTGCGCAACCGCAAGATCGGCTTCATCTTCCAGTCCTTCAACCTGGTGCCCCGCACCACCGCCCTCGCCCAGGTCGAGCTCCCGCTCGCCTACGCGGGGGTGCGGGCCGCCGAGCGGCGCCGACGGGCCCTGGCAGCGCTCTCGCTGGTCGGCCTCGCGGAGCGGTCCGGGCACCGGCCCAACGAGCTCTCCGGCGGCCAGCAGCAGCGCGTGGCGGTGGCCCGCGCCCTGGTCACCGCCCCCGCGATGCTGCTCGCCGACGAGCCCACCGGCAACCTGGACAGCCGCTCCACCGAGGAGGTGCTGGCCATCATCGACGGCCTCAACGCGACCGGCCGCACGGTGGTGCTGATCACCCACGAGGACGAGGTCGCCCGGCACGCCAAGCGGGTGATCCGGCTGGTCGACGGCGCGATCACCAGCGACGTCCGGCAGGCCCCGGTGGCCGGGCCGCCGCCCGCCCTGCACGCGGCCGCCGGGCTCCAGGGGGTGCTCGCGTGATCCTCTGGCAGATGCTCCGCTTCGCCGTCGGCGGCCTGGCCGCCAACAAGGTGCGCTCCGCCCTCACCATGCTCGGCGTGCTGATCGGTGTCGCCTCGGTGATCCTGCTGCTCGCGGTCGGCAACGGCTCCTCGGTCGCGGTCAAGGAGTCGATCACCTCGCTCGGCACCAACTCGCTGACGGTCAGCTCGGGTTCGTCCTTCGGCGGCTCGCGCACCGCCTCCGCTGCGAAGAAGCTCACGGTCGCCGACGCCAGGGCGCTGGCGAGCGACGCCGACACGGCCGCGATCAAGTCCGTCGCGCCGGTGGTCACCGCCGGCGGCACCGCGCTGTACGGGGACATCTCGTACAGCCCCGGCTCGATCGTCGGCACCTACCCGGCGTACTTCGAGACCGCCAACCAGAAGATCGGGCACGGCGACTACTTCACCGCCGACGACGTGCTGAACTCCCGCAAGGTCGCGGTGCTCGGCGCCACCACCGCCAGGCAGCTGTTCGACACCGCCGACCCGGTCGGCAAGCGGATCACCGTCGGGGGTACCCCGCTCACCGTGGTCGGCGTGCTCCAGGCCAAGGGCGGGACGGGCTTCACCGACCCGGACGACGTGGTGATCGCGCCGCTGCCGACGGTGCAGAACGCCTTCACCGGCTTCGGCTCGGTCAACCAGATCCTGGTCCAGGCGACCTCGGCCGAGACCACGGCCGCCGCGCAGAGCGAGATCACCCGGGTGCTGCTCGGCACCCACGCGATCGCCGATCCGAGCAAGGCGGACTTCCGGATCAGCAACCAGGCCTCCCTGCTCACCGCCCGGGAGAGCACCACCAAGACCTTCACCGTGCTGCTCGGCGCGGTGGCGGCGATCTCGCTGCTGGTCGGCGGGATCGGGATCACCAATATCATGCTGGTCACCGTCACCGAGCGGACCAGGGAGATCGGTATCCGCAAGGCCCTCGGCGCCCCGCGCGGGGTGATCCTCGGGCAGTTCCTCGCCGAGTCGACGCTGCTGTCGGTGCTCGGCGCCGGACTCGGGGTGGCGGTCGGCATCGCGGGTTCGCACTTCAGCGTCGTCGGCATCAAGCCGGTGGTGATCCCCGAGTCGGTGCTCGGCGCCTTCGGGATCGCGGTCGCCATCGGGCTGTTCTTCGGCAGCTACCCCGCCAACCGGGCCGCCTCCCTGCGCCCGATCGACGCCCTCCGCCACGAGTGACCAAGGACGTGCAGACCATGAGCAACGAGATCGAGCCCCGTACCCCCGCCGAGCAGGTCGTCCTGCTCGCCACCCCGCCGGACGCCCGGGACGTCACCGCCGAGCTGGCCGCGCCGCCGCGGCGCAAGCTGCCCTGGCTGAGCCTCGCCCTTGCGGGCGGGGTGATCGCCACGGCGGCGTTCGCGGGCGGTGTCTGGTACCAGCAGGACAACGGCTCCGGCGGCGGGCGGACGGTCGCGGCGGGCGGCGGGCAGCAGCCGCGCGCCGGTGCGACCGGTGGGACGAACGGCACCCGCCGGGGCGCCGGCCAGGGGCAGGGCGGTCAGGGGCAGGGCCAGGGCGGTCAGGGTCAAGGCGGTCAGGGCCAAGGTGGCCAAGGCGGCCAGGGCGGCGGCGGTTTCGCCCGCGGCACGGTCAAGGCCGTGGACGGCACCACCGTCTACCTCACCGACGCCAACGGCAACACCGTCAAGGTGACCACCGGCGACGCCACCAAGGTGCAGATCAACAAGGAGGGCAAGGTCGCCGACCTGCAGCCCGGCCAGAGCGTGACCGTGGTCGGCACCCCCGCCGAGGGCGGTGGCTACAACGCCACCCAGCTGATCGAGGGCGCCGCCGCCGGGGGCTTCGGCGCCGGCGGCTTCGGCGGCTCCCGGACCCCCTCCGGGGGCTGATCCCCCAGCCCGCCCGGGGCCGGCCCAGCAGCCCCGGGCGTACGCGCGGCCCGGCCGAATCCCTCCGGCGGCCGGGCCGCGCGGCCCCCTGCGCGGGGCCGCGCGCCGTGCGCACACCATCCAGCCCGCCCCTGTGGGCTCGTTCGCCCAAATCCGCCCGATAAGGTGTTAATCCAACATTCATCGATGGCGCTTAGCCTCCCCGGGCTAGCCTCAACCTGAACGCCATCGTCCGACCGGGAGGCGGAACCCCCGTGCAAGGCACTGTGTCCACACCAGGTACCGCCGCAGTGGCCGGCGTCCCGGGCGAGGCCTTCCTCCTCGTCGTCGACGACGAACCCAACATCCGCGAGCTGCTCTCGGCCTCCCTGCGCTTCTCCGGATTCCGGGTCGCCTCCGCCGCCACCGGCACCGAGGCCCTCGAACTCGTCGCCGTCGAACGCCCCGACCTCATCGTCCTCGACGTGATGCTCCCCGACCTCGACGGCTTCACCGTCGTCGAGCGGCTGCGCGAGCAGACCAGCCGCGGCCAGATCGCCGGCCCGCCGCACGGCCACGCCGGCGACCACCTGCCGGTGCTCTTCCTCACGGCGAAGGACGGCGTCGGCGACAAGGTCCAGGGCCTGGCCGTCGGCGCGGACGACTACGTGACCAAGCCGTTCAGCCTGGAGGAGCTGATCGCCCGGATCCGGGCCATCCTGCGCCGGGCCGGCGGTCCCGCCGAGGACGGCCGGCTCGTGGTGGCCGACCTCGCCCTCGACCCGGTCGCCCACGAGGTCACCCGCGGCGGCACCCCCGTCGCGCTCTCCCCCACCGAGTTCAAGCTGCTGCACTACCTGATGGCCAACGTCGGCCGGGTGGTCTCCAAGGCGCAGATCCTCGATCACGTGTGGGCCTACGACTTCGGCGGCGACCTCTCCATCGTCGAGTCGTACATCTCCTACCTGCGCCGCAAGCTCGACTCCGGACCGGCCCACGGCCCCAAGCTGATCCACACCGTGCGCGGGATCGGCTACGCCCTGCGCCGCCCGCCGCAGAACTGACCGGCGCCCCGATGCCCACCCGGCTGCCGCTGCGCGCCCGGCTGTCGCCGCTCTCCCGGCTCTCGCTGCGCGCCCGGCTGCTCGTGCTCGTGCTCGCCCTGGTCACCACCGGGCTCGCGGTGAGCGACACCGTGGTGCTCGGCACCGTCCGGGTGCAGCTGGTCCAGCGGCTGGACGACCAGCTGCAGCGCTTCGGCGAACCGCTCTCCTACCGCGCCCCGAACCGGCAGAGCTGGGCCGACTCCCGGCAGCCCGCGGTCAACGGCGGCCGGCGCGGCGGCCCCAACTACCTGGCGGCCCTGCCCAGCCAGTACCTGGTCCAGTACCTCTCGGCGGACGGCAAGGTCCAGCAGGTCGTCCGCCAGCCGGTCTCCGAGAACGACCCGGCGCCGGAGCTGGGCGGCCTCGACCCCGCCGCCACCGCCCCCGACACCCCCTTCGACCTCCCCGACCGGCGCGGCCAGCGCAGCTGGCGGGCCCTGCTCCTGCCGCTGCAGCGCCAGCCGGCCCCCGCCAGCCCCTTCGCCGCACCCGCGCCCACCCCCTCGTACCTGATGGTCGCGGTGTCGCGGGAGGACATCGACGCCACCGTGGCCCGGCTGCGGACCGCCTTCCTGGCCATCGGCGGCGCGGTGCTGGTACTGATCGGCGCGCTCGGCTTCTTCGCCGTCCGGGCCGGACTGCGGCCGCTGCGCCGGATCGAGGAGGGCGCCGAGCTGATCGCCTCCGGCGAGCTCTCGCACCGGATGCCGGCGCTGCCCGCGCGCACCGAGGTCGGCCGGCTCTCCATCGCGCTCAACGGCATGCTGACCCAGATCGAGGCCGCCTTCGCCGCCCGCGCCGAGTCGGAGGCCCGGATGCGGCGCTTCGTCGCCGACGCCTCGCACGAGCTGCGCACCCCGCTGGCCGGCATCCGGGGCTTCGCCGAGCTGTACCGGATGGGGGCGCTGCCCACCGAGGCCGACGTCACCCGCACCATGACCCGGATCGAGAGCGAGGCCGTCCGGATGGGCACCCTGGTCGAGGACCTGCTGGTGCTCGCCCGCCTCGACGAGGAGCGCCCGCTCGACCTCGCCCCGATGGACCTGCGCACCCTCGCCGCCGACGCGCTGCACGACCTCACCGCACTCGACCCCAGCCGCCCGGTCGCGCTGACCGGCCCGGCCGGCACCGGTTCGCCGGGTGCCGCGCCCGTCCTCGGCGACGAGGCGAGGCTGCGCCAGGTGGTCACCAACCTGGTCGGCAACGCCGTCAAGCACACCCCGCCCGGCACCCCGGTGCGGATCGGCGTCGGGACGGCCGACGGGCTCTGCCTGCTGGAGGTCGCCGACACCGGACCCGGCCTGACCGAGGAGCAGGCCGTCCGGGTCTTCCACCGCTTCTACCGGGTCGACGCCTCCCGCAGCCGCCACGACGGCGGCGGCGCCGGCCTGGGCCTCGCCATCGCCACCGCCCTCACCCACGCCCACGGCGGCACGCTGACCCTCCACACCACCCCCGGCACCGGCGCCACCTTCCGCGTGGAGCTCCCCCACCAGCGCTGAAACCCCCCGATCTGGTGAGGTACGGCCGATCATCCTCCCGCCGCACCGGTCGAGTGCGACTGTACGGCTGCAGCTTGTGCGGCGTTGTACGGGCTGACCACACTGGACAGGAGGAAGGTGTCCGATATGACCGTGCTCGTAACCGAGGAGACCGTCGTGGACCTGGACCAGGCGCTGTGGCAGGTGTGGAAGGAGATGGAGGTCCCAGCGGGCTTCCGGGCAGAGATCATTGAGGGGGCCATCGAGATGTCGCCCACTGGCGGGACCTGCCACATGACGATCAATCGGCGCTTCATGCGCGCGCTTCACGACCACCTACGGGGCACGGGATGGGGACCGGGAAACGACGGCAACGTCATCCATGGCCTCAGGGTGGTGATCCCCGACGTCTACGTCGCACCCGACGATCTGGAGGAGATCGAGCACCCTGACGGCCTGGGCATTCTCGCTTCGGGCGTTGCCATGGTGGTCGAGACCGTCTCGCCCGGCAGCAAGAGCCGCCGTCGTGATCTCGTCCTCAAGCACCGCGCCTACGCGGCCGCCGGCATCCCGGTGTACGTGATCGTCGACGACCACGACGACGGCGGTGCCATCACCGTCCTCACCGGTCCCGACACCGAGCGCGGGGCCTACGCCTCCTCGGTCCGCACGCCGTACGGCGAGGAGGCGGTCATCCCCGAAGGGCCGGCGAAGGGGTTCGTGATCGGGCCGGAGATCACCGGGGGCCGTCTGCCGCGGAGCTGAGCCGGTGGCGGTCCGGTCACGGCTCCGCCGGGGCGGCGGGCTGGCGGAGGGCGGCGTCTCGGGCCAGCAGCCCGGCCTGGAAGCGGGAGGTGGCGCCGAGCTCGGTCATCAGCTCGGCGACCCGGCGGCGGTAGGTGCGCAGCGAGAGGCCGAGCAGCCGGGCGGCCGTCTCGTCGGTGTGGCCGGCCGCGAGCGCGTGCAGGATCTGGCTGGTCCGGTCGGTGAGGTGCGGCGGGCGGGCGCAGTCGGCGAGGTCGGTGGCGCTCTCCCAGTTGGCCCGGAACAGCGAGCGCACGCCGTCGACGACCTCCGGCGTCTGCACCACGGTGTACGTCCGGACGCCGCGCACCGGGGCGCCGGCCAGGATCGCGGTGCGCCGGTCGATGATGATCGCCTCGCGGGCGAGCGGCCCGTCGCAGAGCCGGACCTCGATGCCGGAGGCGGCGATCCGCAGCAGCCGCCGCTCCTGGTCGGGGTCGGCCAGCGCGCGCCGGGTGTAGAGCTTGCGCATGACGAGGCCCGGGATCCTGTGCGGCCGCTTGCCCTCGGCGAAGGCGGCGTTGACGCCGGGGGAGAAGGTGGCCAGGTCGGCGGCCGCGACCAGGAACTCCTCGCGCGAGCCGACGAAGAGGTGGCCCGCCTGCCGGACGAGGTCCCGCTCGCCGTGCAGAGTGATGATCCGGTCGGTGCTCATGCCAGCAACCTGCCAGACCGACCGGGGCTCGGGCCAGCGGCAAAGTTCTGGGCGGACGCCGCGAGCGCCGCGCGGGTGTCCTCGACGAGCCGTTCGGCCTCGGCGACGGTGGCCGCCAGCTCCGGCCCGGCGAGCGCCCGCAGTGCGTCGAGGTCGAGCGGCCCCCGGTAGTAGACGCCGAGATCCCAGTCCGACTCCGGCCGGTGCTCCCCGCGGGCCCGGCTGCCGCCGAGCAGGACGCCCACCACACCCGGCACCTCGGCCAGCTTCCCGGCCATCGACTCGATGATCATTCGCACGGCGAGGGAGTCTGGCACGCCGCGGAAGCGGAGTCGACCGGATTGTCATCCCGGTCGTACTGTCAGCCCTATGAACGTGCTCTCGGTGAATCTCGGCATACCCCGCTCCAACCCGTGGAAGAACGGCTCCGGCCGGACGGGGATCGACAAGCGGCCGGTGGCCGGCCGGGTCGCGGTCGCGGCCCCCGGGCCGAAGGGGACGGGCGCGGTCGGGCTCGCGGGGGACGAGGTGTTCGACGTCAAGCACCACGGCGGCGACGACCAGGCGGTCTACGCCTACGCCCGTGAGGACCTCGACGGCTGGGAGCGCGAGTTGGGCCGTCCGCTCGCCAACGGCTCCTTCGGCGAGAACCTCACCACCGCCGGTCTGGACGTCAACGGCGCGCTGATCGGCGAGCGTTGGCGGATCGGGCCGGACGTGGTGCTGGAGGTCTCCTGCCCGCGGATCCCCTGCGGCACCTTCCAGGGCTGGCTGGAACGGGACGGCTGGATCAAGCAGTTCACCCGGGCCGGGCTGCCGGGCGCCTACCTGCGGGTGGTCGAGCCCGGGGAGCTCGGCGCGGGCGACGGGGTGGAGGTCCTGTACCGCCCCGCGCACGAGGTGACGATCGCCCTCGCCTTCCGTGCCCTGACCCTCGAACCCGCCCTGCTGCCCGACCTGTTGGCCGCCGATGCGCTCCCCGAGGAGACCAGGGCACTGGTCCGCAGGCGAAGCGCTGTCTAGGATGTCGCCCACGGCATCGCGTGTCGGTCACCGGCTGGGTGAGGCATGGAGGTAGCCCGTGAGTGCCTTGTAGGAGGCATTCTGCACATGGCAGTTGAGCTGAACCACACCATCGTCCACGCCCGGGACAGCCGGGAGTCCGCCGAGTTCCTGGCGGGGATCCTCGGCCTGGAGGTCGGGGCGCCCTGGGGCCCGTTCATCCCGGTGGCCACCGGGAACGGCGTCACCCTCGACTTCGCGTCGATCCCGGCCGAGTCGATCGTCATGCAGCACTACGCGTTCCTCCTCCCGGACGAGGAGTTCGACGCGGCCCTGGCCCGGATCGAGGCGGGCGGCATCGTGTACTACGCCGACCCGCAGATGAAGCAGCCCGGTGAGATCAACCGCCACCACGGTGGCCGGGGGCTGTACTTCCTCGATCCGGCCGGCCACGGCATGGAGATCATCACCAGGCCGTACAGCAGTCACTGACCGTCGAGCCCGGCGCCGCCGCCTGCCCCGGCAGGCGGCGGCGCCTCGGCATGTCCGCCGGAGGCCGGCCGGTCCGGCCGGTCCGGCCGGTCCGGCCGGTCCGGCCGGTCCGGGCGGCTGTCAAGCGCCGGATCGTCCAAGATCATCCCGGCACCCGCCCCGCCGCTCGTTGTGGCCGCCGGGGGCCGGTCCGCAGACTGTGCGCACGGCATCGCCGGTCAACCCCACCCCGCCTGTGGATCACTCGTAAGCATGATGGATACTGCTCCTTGTGAACGTGTTCACGTTCACAAGCGGACAAGCTTGCGCGGTTAAGCAGCGGTCTACGGATATAGATGAAGTTTGTCCGAACATGCCCTGGAAAGGGCCGGTTGGAGAGAGGGCGACGTGGAACTGGCAATCGCTCACGAGACCATCGCGCGATGGCAATTCGGCATCACCACCGTCTACCACTTCCTCTTCGTCCCGCTCACCATCAGCCTGGCCGCCATCGTGGCCGGACTGGAGACCGCCTGGGTGCGGACGGACAAGGAGAAGTACTTCCACGCCACCAAGTTCTGGGGGAAGCTCTTCCTGATCAACATCGCGATGGGCGTGGTCACCGGCATCGTCCAGGAGTTCCAGTTCGGGATGAACTGGTCCGACTACTCCCGCTTCGTCGGTGACGTGTTCGGCGCCCCGCTCGCGATGGAGGCGCTGATCGCCTTCTTCTTCGAGTCCACCTTCATCGGGCTCTGGATCTTCGGCTGGGACAAGCTGCCGAGGAAGCTGCACTGCGCCTGCATGTGGATGGTCTCGCTCGGCACCGTCCTCTCCGCCTACTTCATCCTGGCCGCCAACTCCTGGATGCAGCACCCGGTCGGCTACACGATCGACCCGGTCACCGGAAAGGCGCAGCTCACCGACATCGTGCGGGTGCTGTTCCAGGACACCACCGTGACCGTGGTGCTGCACACCCTGACCGCCGCCTTCCTGACCGGCGCGGCCTTCATGGTCGGCATCGCCTCCTTCCACCTCTGGAAGGCCAAGCGCAGGCCCGAGGCGGCCGACCCCAAGCGGGTCGCCGTGATGCGGACCTCGCTGCGCCTCGGCCTGGTCCTCGCCGTGGTCTTCGGCCTGGGCACCGCACTCAGCGGCGACTCGCTCGCCAAGGTGATGTTCCGCCAGCAGCCGATGAAGATGGCCGCCGCCGAGGCCCTCTGGGACAGCCAGGCGCCGGCGCCGTTCTCGGTCTTCGCGGTCGGCGACGTCGGCAAGGGCCACAACTCGGTGGAGCTGGAGATCCCCGGGATACTGTCCTTCCTCGCCAACAGCGACTTCAGCTCCTCCGTCCCCGGCATCAACGACACCGCCAACGCCGAGGCGGCCAAGTACGGCGGCGACCCCAAGGACTACATCCCGAGCATCTTCGTGACGTACTGGGGCTTCCGCCTCATGATCGGCTTCGGGATGACCTCCTTCGTGGCCGGCCTGGTCGGACTCTGGACCACCCGCAGGAAGTTCCTGCTGGCCCCGGAGCTGCGCACCGGCGACACCGAGGTGCCCAGACTGATGCTCACCCCGAAGCGCGAGCTCGGCCCGTTCCTCACCAAGTGGAGCTGGCGGATCGGCATCCTCACCATGGGGTTCCCGCTGATCGCCAACAGCTTCGGCTGGATCTTCACCGAGATGGGCCGTCAGCCGTGGGCCGTCTTCGGGCTGATGACCACCGCGAGCGCCGTCTCGCCGAACGTCGGCATCGGCACCCAGATCGGCGCGCTGACCACCTTCACCCTGCTGTACGCGATCCTCGCCGTCATCGAGGTGCGGCTGCTGGTCAAGTACGCCAAGGCCGGGCCGGTGACCTCCGAGCAACCGCCCACCGAGGACCCGTCGCTGCGCGGCCCGTCCTCGGACGAGGACGCCGACAAGCCCCTCGCGTTCGCCTACTGAGGACCGATAGGACCGATAGCGCATGCAACTCCACGACGTCTGGTTCATCCTCATCGCCGTCCTGTGGATCGGCTACTTCTTCCTCGAGGGCTTCGACTTCGGCATCGGCATCCTCACCAAGCCGCTCGCCCGCTCCACCGCCGAGCGGCGGGTGCTGATCAACACCATCGGCCCGGTCTGGGACGGCAACGAGGTCTGGCTGCTCACCGCGGGCGGTGCCACCTTCGCGGCCTTCCCCGACTGGTACGCGACGCTGTTCAGCGGCTTCTACATCCCGCTGCTGGCCATCCTGGTCTGCCTGATCGTTCGGGGCGTCGCCTTCGAGTACCGCGCCAAGCGGTCGGAGGCGCGCTGGCAGCGCAACTGGGAGGAGGCCATCTTCTGGACCTCGCTGCTCCCGGCCTTCCTCTGGGGCGTCGCCTTCGCCAACATCGTGCGCGGCGTGGCCATCGACGGGCAGAAGAACTACATCGGCGGCTTCTGGGAGCTGCTCAACCCGTACGCCCTGCTCGGCGGTCTGGTCACCCTGTCGCTGTTCACCTTCCACGGCGCGGTGTTCGCCGCACTCAAGACGGTCGGCGACATCCGCGACCGGGCGCGGCGGATGGCGCTGCAACTCGGTGTGGTCGCCGCCGTGCTGGCCGTGGTCTTCCTGGTCTGGACCCAGGCCGACAGCGGCAACGGCTGGAGCCTGGTCGCCCTGACGATCGCCGTGGCGGCCCTGCTCGGCGCCCTGGTCGCCAACCAACTGGGCCGCGAGGGCTGGGCGTTCATCCTCTCGGGCGCGACCATCGTGGCGGCCGTCGCGATGCTCTTCCTGTCGCTGTTCCCGGACGTGATGCCGTCCACCCTCAACCCGGAGTGGAGCCTGACCGTCTCCAACGCCGCCTCCTCGCCCTACACGCTGAAGCTGATGACCATCGTCGCGGCGGTCTTCACCCCGCTCGTGCTGCTCTACCAGGGCTGGACGTACTGGGTGTTCCGCAAGCGCATCGGCGTCCAGCACATCCCCGGCCACGACCCGGCCGCCGCCCTCGACCAGCACTGACACCGTGATGAAGCCAGTCGACCCCCGACTCCTCGGGTACGCCCGCACCACCCGCGCCTTCCTCGCCGGATCCGTGCTCCTCGGCGGTGCGGGCGCGGCCCTGGTGGTCGCCCAGGCGAGCCTGATCGCCGAGATCGTCGTCCGCGCCTTCCAGCAGCGGGCGACCCCGGACGAGCTGACCACCCCGCTGGTGCTGCTCGCGCTCACCGCGGTCGGCCGCGGGCTGGTCGCCTGGCTCACCGAACTCACCGCCCACCGCTCCGTCGCCCGGGTGAAGTCCACCCTGCGGCGCCGGTTGCTCGACCACGCCACCGCGCTCGGCCCGGCCTACCTGGCGGGCCGGCGCACCGGCGAGCTCACCACCCTCGCCACCCGCGGCATCGACGCGCTCGACGACTACTTCGCCCGCTACCTGCCGCAGCTGGCGCTGGCCGTGGTCGTCCCGGTGATCGTGCTGCTGCGGATCGTCGGCGCCGACGTCACCTCCGCCGCGATCATCGCCGGGACGCTCCCGCTGATCCCGCTGTTCATGGCGCTGATCGGGATGGCCACCCAGTCCCGGATGGACCGGCAGTGGGACACCCTGGCCCGGCTCTCCCACCACTTCCTCGACGTGGTCGCCGGCCTGCCCACCCTCAAGGTGTTCAACCGGGCCCGGGCCCAGGCCGCCACCATCGCCAGGATCACCGCCGACTACCGGCGGGCCACGCTGCGGACGCTGCGGATCGCCTTCATCTCCTCCTTCGCCCTGGAGCTGCTGTCCACGCTCTCGGTCGCCCTGGTCGCGGTCTCGATCGGCTTCCGGCTGGTGGACGGCACGCTCGACCTGGAGACCGGGCTGCTGATCCTGGTCCTCGCGCCCGAGGTCTACTTCCCGATCCGCCAGGTCGGCGCGCTCTACCACTCCAGCGTGGAGGGGCTGACCGCGGCGGACGAGATCTTCCAGGTGCTGGAGACCGAGCTGCCGGCGGCGGGCACGGTGGCCGCGCCCGCGCTGGCGGGTGCCACCATCGCGCTGTCGGGGGTGCGGGTCACCCACCCCGGCCGGACCGAACCCGCCCTCGACGGCGCCGCGCTGACCCTGCGCCCCGGCGGGACCACCGCCCTCACCGGCCCGAGCGGAGCCGGCAAGAGCACCCTGCTCGCCGTCCTGCTCGGCCTCACCGCGCCGGACACCGGCACCGTGCGGATCACCGCCGCCGACGGGCGCGGGTACGACCTGGCGGAGCTGGAGCCGGACGGCTGGCGGCGGCAGATCGCCTGGGTGCCGCAGCACCCCCACCTGTTCGCCGGGAGCATCGCCGACAACCTGCGGCTCTACCGGGCCCGGGCGGGCGAGGCCGAGCTGCGCGAGGCCCTGCGGGCCGCACACGCGCTGGAGTTCGTGGAGCGGCTGCCCGAGGGGCTCGCCACCGTGCTCGGCGAGGACGGCGCCGGGCTCTCGGCCGGGCAGCGGCAGCGGCTGGCACTGGCCCGGGTGCTGCTCGCCGAGGACCGGCCGCTCGTCCTGCTGGACGAGCCGACCGCCAATCTGGACGGCGAGTCGGAGGCGGCCGTCGTGGACGCCGTCCGGACGCTGGCCGCCGACCCGGCGCGCACCGTGCTGCTCGTCGCGCACCGGCCGGCGCTGCTGGCGGCGGCCGACGAGCGGGTCCGGCTGGCCGGTCCCCCCGTCCCGGCGGGCACCCCGGCGCCCCGGCTCGCGCACAGCGGCCGACCGGTCCCGGCCCCCGAGGCCCCCGACACCGCCGAGGACGGCGTGGAGCCCGACGGCGGCGACACGGCCCGGGCCCCGCGCCTCGGGCTCGCCGTCCTGCTCGGCAGCCTCGCCCTCGGCTGCGCGGTCGCGCTGATGGCCACCTCCGGGTACCTCATCTCCTACGCGTCCGAGATGCCGCCCGTGCTCTACCTGATGATGGCCGTCACCGCCGTCCGCGCCTTCGGCATCGGCCGGAGCGTCCTGCGGTACGCCGAGCGGCTGGTCTCGCACGACGCCGTGCTGCGCACCCTCGGCACCCTGCGGGCCGCCGTCTACCGGCGGCTCACCGATCTCGCCCCGGCCGGGCTGCCGGCCTTCCGGCGCGGGGACCTGCTGTCCCGGCTGGTCGCGGACGTGGACGCGGTCCAGGACCACTACCTGCGCTGGCGGGTACCGGCGGCCGTGGCGGGAGTGGTGTCGCTGGCCGCCACCGTTGCGATGGGGGCCTTCCTGCCGTCCGCCGGGCTGGTGCTCGGCCTGGGGCTGCTGCTCGCCGGGGCGGTCGTGCCCGCGCTGGCCGCCCGCTGGTCGGCCGGCGCCGAGCGGCGGCAGGCGCCGGCCCGCGGCCGGCTGGCCACCGCGGTGGTCGACACCTTCACCGGCACGGCCGAACTCACCGTCGCCGGGGCGCTGCCCGGCCGACTGGCCGCCGCCCGCGCCGCCGACGCCGCGCTGACCGGGCTGGCCGCCCGGTCGGCCGCCACCACGGCGCTCGGCACCGGCCTGGTCGCGCTGCTCACCGGGCTGACGGTGGCCGCCGCCGCGGCCGTCGGCATCCGGGGCGTGCAGGACGGCGCGCTGGCGCCGGTCTGCCTGGCCGTCGTGGTGCTGACCCCCCTGGCCGCCTTCGAGGCGGTCACCGGGATGCCGCTCGCCGTCCAGGCCCGGCAGCGCAGCCGGGCCGCCTCGGCGCGGCTGGCCGAGGTGCTGGAGGCGCCCGCGGCCGTCGCCGAGCCCGCCGCCCCGGCCGCCCTGCCCGGGCAGCCGCTGCCGATCGCCGTCCGCGGTCTGACCGCCCGGCACCCCGGCCGGACGGTGGACGCGCTGGCCGGCCTGGACCTCGACCTCGCCCCCGGGCGGCGGATCGCCGTGGTCGGTCCTTCCGGCTCCGGCAAGACCACCCTGGCCCAGGCGCTGCTCCGGTTCCTGGAGCCGACGGCGGGCGGTGTCACCCTCGCCGCCGGCTGTCCACAGGCTGTGGACAGCCGCTCGCTCGCCGGGGACGACGTCCGCCGGGTGATCGGGCTCTGCGCGCAGGACGCCCACGTGTTCGACAGCTCGCTGCGGGAGAACCTGCGGCTGGCCCGGCCCGCGGCGGGCGAGGAGGACCTGCGGGCCGCCCTGGCCGCGGCCCGGCTGCTGGACTGGACCGACACCCTGCCGGCCGGCCTGGACACCATGGTCGGCGAGCACGGCGCCCGCCTCTCCGGCGGCCAGCGCCAGCGCCTCGCGCTGGCCCGGGCACTGCTCGCCGACTTCCCCGTGCTGGTGCTGGACGAGCCCGCCGAGCACCTCGACCTGCCCACCGCGGACGCGCTGACCGCCGACCTGCTGGCCGCGACGGAGGGCCGGACGACCGTCCTGATCACCCACCGGGTGGCCGGGCTGGACGACCGGACGGTGGACGAGGTGATCGTCCTGGACGGCGGCCGGGTGGCCGAGCGCGGGACGTGGTCCGAGCTGGTGGCGGACGAGGGCGGCCGGCTGCGGGCGATGCGGGACCGCGAGCGGGAGGCGGACGGGCTGCTGCTCGCCACCTGAGCCGGGCGCGCCCGCGGCCGCCCGGCCGCCCGTGTCCGCCCGGCCGCGGCCGTCCGGAGGGGACCCGCCCGGCCGTGCCACCCTTCGGCAGAAAACCGTACAAACTACGCTCGGATCCATGGACCCCTCGCCCGACCGCCCGGCCGACGCCGCACCCGACCAGACCCCGCACCGGGTGCCCGAGATCTCCTCGCTCGGGCTGGACACCCTGGTGACCGAGGTGGCGGAGCGCCTGCAGTCGGCGGCGGCCGTCACCGACCGGATGCAGCGGCTGCTGGAGGCGGTGGTCTCGGTCGGCGCCGGGCTGGACCTGCACGCCACCCTCCAGCGGATCGCCACCGGCGCCGCCGAGCTGGTCGACGCCCGCTACGCCGCGCTCGGCGTGATCGCCCCGGGCGGCAACGGGCTCGCGGACTTCATCCACGTCGGGGTGGACGACGAGACGGCCGAGCGGATCGGCGAGCTGCCGGTCGGCCGGGGCATCCTCGGCGCGCTGATCGACCGCCCCGAGCCGCTGCGGCTCGGCGACCTCTCCGCCGACCCGCGGTCCTACGGGTTCCCGGCGGACCACCCGGCGATGCGGACCTTCCTCGGCGAGCCGATCCGGGTCCGCGAGGAGGTGTTCGGGAACCTCTACCTGACCGAGAAGAAGGGCGGCGGCGCCTTCACCCCCGAGGACGAGCAGGTGGTGCACGCGCTCGCCGCGGCGGCCGGCGTCGCGATCGAGAACTCCCGGCTGTACGAGGAGGGCCGGCGCCGCGAGCGCTGGATCGCGGGCGCGGCGGCCGTCACCACGGCGCTGCTCTCCACCGACGAGGCACAGGTCGCGCTGACCGTGGCGGCCGAGCAGGTCCGGGAACTGGCGGACGCGGCGCTCGGCATGATCCTGCTGCCGACGGTGGACGGCGACGGCGGCGGCCAGATGCGGGTGGCCCACGCGTCCGGGGAGGCGGCCGAGTTCGTCCGGGGCGAGCTGCTGCCACCGGACAGCTTCGCCGCGCGGCTGCTGCGGGGCGAGAGCGTCTACCTGGACGACATGTCGAGCGACCCGACCGTGGTGATCCGCCTGGCGCGCAGCTTCGGCCCCTCGATGGCGGTGCCGATGGTCGCGGCGGGCCGGGTGCTGGGCGGGCTGTGCGTCTGGCGCTCCCGCGGCGCGCTGCCGTTCACCGACACCGAGAAGCAGCTCGCCGAGACCTTCGCCTCGCAGGCGGCGCTGGCCCTGCGGCTGGCCGAGGGGCAGCGCGACCAGCAGCGGCTGGCGGTGTTCCAGGACCGCGACCGGATCGCCCGCGACCTCCACGACCTGGTGATCCAGCGGCTGTTCGCCACCGGGATGATGCTGGAGGGCGCGGCGCGGCGGGCGATGGTGCCCGAGGTGAAGGTCGGCATCGGCAAGGCCGTGGACGAGTTGGACGCCACCATCCAGGAGGTCCGCACCACCATCTACGCCCTGCAGCACGACGACCACGGCGATGCGCCGGACACCCTGCGCACCCGGGTGCTGCGGGAGGGCAGCCAGGCCGCGGCGGCGCTCGGGTTCAAGCCCTCGGTGACCTTCACCGGCCCGGTGGAGAGCCTGGTGGGGGAGAAGACCGGCCGTCAACTGCTCGCCGCACTACGGGAGATGCTGTCCAACACGGCCCGGCACGCACGGGCCTCCCGGGTGGGGGTGGAGGTCGACGCGACCGTCCACCTGGACGACGGGGGCCGCCCGGTCGGCGGCGACCCGGAGTCGCTGGACCGGGCCGGGCGCCCGGGGGTGCTGCTCACCGTGACGGACGACGGCATCGGCATCCCGCCCGGGGGCCGGCGCAGCGGTCTGAGCAACCTCACCCGGCGGGCGGAGGCGCTCGGCGGGGACGCCTGGCACGAGCCCGGGCCGTACGGGAAGGGGACGCTGGTCCGCTGGACGGCCCGGCTCTGAGCGACGGCCCGGCCCTGGGGGCGACGGCCCGGCCCTGAGCGGCGGAGCGGCGCCGCGCGGGGCGGTTCCGGGCCGCCCGGAGCGGTTCCGAGCGGCCGGGGTGATCGGGGGCCTTCGAACGGCCTGTGCGCGTAAAGGGAGGGCGGCGTTCAGTTGGTGTGCGCTTGGTGAAAGTTTAACGAGAGAGAACTTCCCGGCCAACGGAGCAAGTTGTGCATTTCCCACCCTTCCGGCGTGCTTGTGTGCACACATAGCTTTACTCCCGTCTCGGAGAGGTACCGGACTGGGGGAGCAGTGGACGCGTCGGGCCGCGGTCACACCGCAGCAGGGGCAAGTCGAGGGGGATTCCGGGCCGAACGGGCGCCGGACGGGCGCTACCGATGGCAGCTGAAGGCGCCCAACGGCCGGGTGGTGGCGATCACCCCGGCCGCGTACAAGAGCGCCGGCGAGGCCGAACGCGGCTTCGACGGCTTACGGATGGGTGCGGACGCCCTGGTCGCCCGGATCACCCATGTCCGGGACGGCATCGGGTGGATCTGGGTCGTCCCCGGCTCCCGCACCCTGCCCGAGGTGCGTTCCAGCCGCGCGTACGAGCGGTACGCGACCTGTCAGAACGCCTTCCGCCGGTTCGTGGTGCTGCTGGCCAAACAGCCGGCCCTCGAACTACCCGACCCCGGGAGACCGTTGAGACCCTCCGATGCCCGCTGAGGGGCGCGGTCCGAGACTCCTGACCCTCCCCGCGGCCGACCGGTGCCTCTGCTGGGCGCTGCGCGCCGCCAACGGGCGGCAGCTGGGGGTCGGCGTGCGCGCCTACCGCAGCGAGGCCGAACTCGCGGAGGCGGTAAGAGAACTGATCATTGAACGGGCGGCCCTGCGCTGCACCGTCGGTCAGTCGGAGGGCCGGCTCTGGGTCTGGACGGCGTACCTGCCGGTGCGCAGCACCCGCCGGGGTGCGGGCGAGGCGGTGCCGGTCGCCCGCAGCGCGCGCGGCTATCTGCGGCGCGACCAGTGCCAGGCCGGGGTGGAGGGCTTCCTGGCCGGACTCCAGTGGATCGGCCAGGAGTTGCGCCGCAGCGGCCGCGACGGCCACTGGCCCTGGTGACCGGTCGCCGGTCCCGCTGAACGGCCGCCCCGCCGAACGAGCGCCCCCGCCGAGCGACCGCCTCGCTGAACGACCCTCATGGCGAACGGCCGTCCTGGTGAACGGCCGTCGGGCCGTGCCGATCGACCGGCCCCGGCGATCAGCAGCCGACCTCGGCGATCCGCCGACGAGCCGGGTGACCAGCCCCCGGCTCCCCCTCGATCCGGTGAAGCGCAGGTTTCCGGCAACCCCCCGAGCCGCCACCTGGAGAAGAACGTATCCGGCCCCCGACCTGCGCGTTTTCGCCCCACGGCGGCCGCGCTGACCAGTCACTAAACCTGTCTGAACCGATGAGTCGACAATCTCCGCCCGCCCTGGACCGCCCTTCCGGCGGAACCGGCCCGGCCGACAGGATCAGGTCTGCCGGAGCGGCCGCCGCGGACGCGGCCAACCGGCCCCGGAACCCCAACCAGGGACCGGGTAAAGCGATGCACGTCTCTCCCACCGGAGGAACAGGACCATGCGCAAGACCGCTGCCAAGCTGCTCGCCGTTGCCGCCATCGCCACCTCGCTCGCCACCGTCGCCGCCGGCACCGCCAGCGCCGACCCGGGCGTCACCCCGGCCGCCCAGGACATCGTGAGCGCGGGCTCCGACACCACGCAGGCCGTGTCGACCAAGTTCTCGACCGACTACAACGCCTACCTGACCAGCATCGGCGACACCACCTCGCCGCGCTACTACAGCTGGGACGCGACGGGCTCGACGAACATCACGCTGAAGTCGGGTGGCTCCTCCATCGTCCGCCCGAACGGCTCCGGCGCCGGCATCACCGAGCTGAACACCGCGGGCTCCAAGCTCGACGTCGCCCGCTCCTCGCGTGCCCCGAAGCCGACCGACCCGGCCTCGGACATCTTCGTCGCCTTCGCCAAGGACGCGGTGACCTGGTCCGCCAACTCCGGCGGCCACGCCCCGGCGAGCCTGACCGCCGCCCAGCTCAAGGGCATCTACGACTGCTCCATCACCAACTGGACGCAGATCAGCGCCACGCTGCCGAACGCCACGATCAAGCCCTGGCTGCCGCAGGCCAGCTCCGGCACCCGCTCCTTCTTCCTGACCGCGATCGGCAACCCGGTCGTCGGCGGCTGCGTCCAGGACGGCCCGGAGGAGAACGAGGGCGTCGACACCCGCCTCGCCGGTGACGACACCGTCTTCCCGTACTCGGTCGCCCAGTACCTGAGCCAGACCGTCGGCGGCCACGCCACCCCCACCTCGGCCCCGGGCAACCTGACCCTGCGCAACGTCGGCACCCTGGTGCCGGTCAACACCACCACCAACACCATCAACGCCCCGTTCGCGGCCTCCGCCTTCGGCCGCGTGGTCTACAACGTCGTCCGCGACGCCGAGTGGACCGCCACCGACGCCCACGGCACCGCGCTGCGCAACATCTTCGGCAACGGCGGCTGGATCTGCACCAACACCACCGCCATCAACGACATCAAGAGCTACGGCTTCCTGCCCCTCCCGGCGGCGGCCTGCGGCAGCACCACCCACAGCTGATCACCCGCTGATCACACCCGTACCACCCGGCGGCCACGGGCTTCGGCCCGTGGCCGCCGGCCACGCACGCCACGCACGCCACGCACGCCACGCACGCCACGCACGCCACGCACGCCACGCACGCCACCGCCCATGCCGGACCCGCGACACCTCCGGGAGACGCCTCATGCGCAGAACGCTCGCCAAGCTGCTCGCCGTGACCACTGTGGCTCTCGGCACCGTGTTCGCCGGGACGGCCGTGGCCGACCCGCCCGTGCTGCCCGGTCCCACCGACATCGTCGGGGTCGGCGCGCAGGCCACCGGGGCGCTGATGAACCAGCTCTCCGCCGACTACAACGCCTATCTGACGGGTCTCGGCGACACCACCTCGCCCCGGCTCTACAGCTTCGACTCGACCGGGCCCTCGCCGATCACGCCCAGGTCGGGCGCCGCGGCCATCACCCGGCCGGCGAACGCCGGCGACGGGCTGATCGCCCTCACCGCGCCGGGCAGCGCACTCGACTTCGACCGGATGGACCAGACGCGACTGCCCTCCACCCCGCCCGGTCTCACCTTCGTCGCGCTGGCGAAGGACGCGGTCTCCTGGGCGGCGAAGACCGGGGGCAACGCGCCCGCCAACCTGACGGTGGCGCAGCTGAAGGGCATCTACCAGTGCACCGTCACCAACTGGACGCAGATCAGCCCGACGCTGCCGAACGCGGCCATCAAGCCGTACCTGCCGCAGACGAACTCCGCGACCCGGTCCTTCTTCCTGACGGCGATCGGGAGCCCGGTGCTCGGCCCCTGCGTGACCAGCGGTCCGGGTGAGAACCAGGGCGTCGATCTGGTGCTGAACGACCCGGACGTGGTCATCCCCTACTCGGTCGGCCACTTCCTCGGCCAGACCGTGGGCGGTCACGGCACCCCGGCGGACTCGGCGGGCGTGCTGAGCGTGCGCGGCATCAACGGCATCGCCGCGATCAACCCCACGACCAACACGATCAACGCGCCGTTCGCGGCGAGCGTGTTCGGCCGCTTCGTCTGGAACCTGGTGCGCCAGGCCGACTGGCAGAGCACCGGGGTGAAGGGCAAGGCGCTGCACGGGATCTTCGGCCCCGCCGGGTGGATCTGCGCCTACGGCGTCCCCGCGATCAGGAGTCACGGCTTCCTGCAGCTGCCCGGCGCGGCCTGCGGTTCGACGGCCTGACCCGGTCGCGCACCCATCGACTTCGGCATCCTCCTCCCGCCGGGCAGTGCGGCAGGGGGCGGCCGTCGGGGCGGTCGAACCGACCGCTCGCACCACCAGCACCACGCACAACCTCTCACCTCTCCCAAGGAGTTCAGCATGACCCGTACCCGCGCCCGCCTTGCCGCCACCGGTGCCGCAGTCGTCCTCGCCGTGACCGGTATGAGCGGTGCGGCCGTTGCCGACGCCGCGCCGGCGGCCCCGACCGGCAGCGCGGTGGTGCACGAGAACACCGCCTTCCTGAAGGACTCCGCCCTGAACGGCCTGGTGGTCATCCCGCTGCCCACGGCCACCCCGTCCTACGACTCCACCTCGGGCTTCTCCACGTCCTTCCCGGTGACCGGCGGCGAGGTCAACCTCCAGGGCTACTACGGCAACGTCCAGTTGGGCGGGAGCCTGCTCTTCGTCAACCTGTTCACCGGCAAGAGCGCGGTCTTCAAGCAGCTCGCGTTCAGCGCCGACAGCTGGGCGATCACCGGCGTCCCGGTGGGCGGCACCGACCCGGTGGCGCTGCTCGACCCGGCCGGCACGACCGACATCAGCCGGACCGGCACCACCCAGAAGGTCACCTCCTCCGACCTGCGGGTCGACGCCGAGGGCGCGCAGTACGTGGACGCCAAGCTGAACACCAACTTCTTCAAGGGCGGCCAGTCGGTCGGCAACTTCTCGCTGACCTTCACCGCCGGCAGCTGACACCTGCCGACTGCCCGGCACCTCGGCGGGCCCGTGCGTACGCGCGGGCCCGCTTTTTCTTGCGGAGTTCCCAACTCCGCTACAGAGTCGTCACGTTGGGGTCTCGTACATCGGTACGACCGGATCCGGCCATGTAGGGCTGGCCGAATGGATGCGAACCGGAACCGCCGGCCTGCTCGCCGCCTGATCCACTCTCGCGCCGCGTCACGGCGGTGCGCGTTCGCACGGAGGTGCCCGTCATGAGACTCCGACTACTAGCCGATTCGAGACGCGGGAGGTGGCGCCGGACGTTGCCGGCGGTCGCACTCGTCTGGTCGGTGGTGGTGGCGCTCGGCGTGGCCCCCATCGGCCTCGGCGCGCTCACGCAGGCGCAGGCGGCCACGTCCTCCGCCGTGACGGTGCCCGGACCCAAGCTGTGGGACCCGAGCACCTGGGAGGAGGGGCCCTCGCGGGGCAGCGTGACGGTCGGTCAGACCAAGGACCTGTCCAACCAGGTGCTGCAGGTCTCCTGGAGCGGCTTCACGCCGACGGCCAACCCCGCGGGCGAGCCGGTGACCGTCGTCACCAAGGGTGACAAGACCGTGTTCTACGCGGTCCGGGTGTACCAGTGCCGCGGCCTCGACCCGAAGATCACGGACTGCTACGGCAGCAAGCTGTACAACGCGGATCCGAGCCGGGGGTTCAACCAGAAGGCCCCGGCCGAGGGCACCACGACGCCGGACTTCCCCTCCAACATGGCGATCGCGCCCACCGGCCCCGACGGATCGGGGGCGACGAGCATCGAGGTGTGGACCGCCACCCAGAGCCCCTCGCTGGGCTGCGACGCGACCCACCCGTGCTCCCTGGTGATCGAGCCGAACTACGGCGGCGACACCCAGGACCCGAACATGGCGCGGGCCGGAGCCGTCGACTGCACCGACCACAGCGCCGACGTGGACGGCTTCTTCAACACCGCGAGCGACGGCGGGCTGGAGGCGTACGGCAGCTCGTGGGCCGGCAACCAGTTCGCCGGGCTCCAGATCGGCGAGCAGTGCGCCTGGGAGAAGCGGACCGTCGTCCCGCTGTCCTTCTCGCCCACCGCCGCCGACTGCGACAGCCGGGCCGCGCAGTTCAAGGCGGCCGGCCTGGAGATGGCCAACCGCGCCGTCCAGCTGTGGCGCACCGGCCTCTGCCTGGCCGACTCCCCGCTCGCCTTCCAGTACACCTCCTCCGGCGGTGAGCCGCAGGCCCGGGCGGCGTTCCTGGGAGGCTCCGCAGGAGTGGACGTCGCGCTGACCGCGCGCCCCGACACCGCGACGCCGGCCCGGCCGTACGTCTACGCGCCGCTGGCGACCACCGGGATCTCGGTGGTGTTCCTCGTCGACGACCCGGACACCGGGCGCCAGCTCCGGGACATGAAGCTGACCCCCCGTCTGATGGCCAAGCTGCTCACCCAGTCGTACTCGCCGCTCGGAAGCGACGTCGCCTCGGTGAAGGGCAACCCCAGCTGCATCTTCCAGGACCCGGACTTCCTGCAGTGGAACCAGTTCCCGGCGAGCAGCGGCATGAAGTGGCCGAGGTCCTGCACGCCCGCGAGCTTCGAGCCGACCATCGTCGGTGGCACCACCGACCTGATCTACCAGCTGACCTCGTGGATCGCCGGCGACCCGGACGCCGTCCGCTTCCTGGACGGCGAGGCGGACGGCTGGGGCATGCGGGTGAACACCTTCTACCAGCGGGGTGCCTACCCCGGTTTCCCGGTGGACAGCATCCAGCCCCAGGACTTCACCGGCCCGACGAACGTCAGCGAAGCCGCCAAGCGGATGCGCCAGTTCGAGTGGAACCCCGTCCTCGGCGGTCTCGGCCAGGTCCTGCGCACCATTCTGGAGAACCGGTCCACCTGCCAGCTCTGGCTGGCGGACCCGGCCACCGGCAACCACCTGAAGTGCGACCCGATGGCCCCCGGTGACCGCAAGCTGTTCGCGATCATGGACACCGCCCAGGCCAGGGCGTTCTCCCTCCCGGAGGCGGTCCTGCGCAACCCGGCGGGTGGCTTCGTGGCACCGAGCACCAACGGCTTCCAGTCCGCGGTCGGCGACATGCCGACCGACGCCGCTACCGGCACGCAGCAACTCCCCTACGGCGTGGCCGACACGGCCTTCTCCCGGGACACCCAGGCCTACCCGCTGACCACCGTCCAGTACGCGATGGTGCCCACCAGCGGGGTGGCGACGGACAAGGCGGCCGCGATCACGCGCTTCCTCACCACCGTCGTCAACGGCGGCCAGGTCTACGGCATCGAGCCGGGCAAGCTCGCCCCGGGCTTCCTCAGCCTCACCGGGGCCCAGCGCCAGCAGGCGCTCGACGCGGCCAAGCACGTGGAGAGCCAGGACGCCAAGTGGCCGGGCAACCAGGTGCCCCCGCCGCCGCCGACCACGCCGAACGGCGGTGAGAACGGCGGGACGACCGGCGGGACCACCACGGGTACCGGTACCGGCGGCGAGTCGACCACCACCGGCGGCACGACCACCCCGGTGACCGACGGCACCGCCTCCGCCGGCGGCATCATCGGCGACGGCACGTCGTCCGGGGGCACCGGCACGGGTGGCACCAGCGGCACGGGTACCGGTGGCACCACGGGTAGCACGGGAACCGGCGGTATCAGCGGAACCGGCGGCACCACCGGTACGGGCGGCGCCGCCGCGACCACCGGTGGCGCCGGCGCCCCGGCGGCCGGTAACCCGGCGGCCAAGCCCACCGCCACGCCGAGCGCCTCCGCCGGCCCGCTCGCGGCCGCCCCCGTGGCGGCCGGAGTCCCGGCCGCCGACCGGGCGGGCACCGCCCGTCTGCTGCTGCCGGTCGCGGTCTTCGCGGGCCTGGTGCTGCTGATCGGCGGCCCGGCGGCGCTCTTCCTCGGCGGGACTCCCGCCGGCGGACGCGTCGTGGGCGCCTGGTGCCGGACCTGGGCACGGGTGCGCCGCCGGCCCTGACCCGCAGTGGCACCAACCCGGCGGGGCCGCCGTCTCGGCCCCGCCGGGTCCCCGCCCCGGGCGCGACCGCCCGGGGCGTCCCCGTACCGAGTACTTCCGTACCGAGCGCGCCGGAGAGCAGACCATGACAGCCGCCGCCGAGCCCGCGGCACCGTACGCCGGGGCTCCACGTCCACCAGAACCCGATGTCCCCCGTGTCATCACCGCCCCAGCCACGCCCGGAGACCGGGTGTTCCGGGGGACGCTCCGGGCGGCGGGCCTCTCGGTCTTCGCGATCATGGGGCTGATCGCCTTCTTCCTGCTGCTGCGCGGCGCGGCCGCGCTGCGCGAGGTGGGCTGGTCCTTCCTCACCGAGCAGAAGTGGCAGACCCAGGCCCACAACTTCGGGATCGCCGCCGTCCTTCCGAACGGGCTGCTGATCGCGGTGATCGCGCTGGTGATCGCCGTGCCGGTGGCACTCACCACGGCGGTCTTCATCTCCGAGTACGCGCCGGTCAGGCTGCGGGCGACGCTGGTCTCGCTGGTCGACCTGATGGCGGCCATCCCCAGCATCGTCTACGGCCTCTGGGGGCTGTTCTTCCTCCAGCCGCGGATCATCGGCTTCGTCCGCTGGCTGACCAACCACCTCGGTGACGCGATCCCCTTCCTCAAGGTGCGCACCGGCGACATCGGGACCTCGTACACCTCCTCGACCTTCATCGCGGGGGTGGTCGTCTCGCTGATGATCATCCCGATCGTGGCCTCGCTCAGCCGGGAGGTGTTCTCGCAGGCCCCGCAGGGCGAGCGCGAGGGCGCGTACGCGCTGGGGTCGACCCGCTGGGGGATGGTCCGCACGGTGGTGCTGCCGTTCGGCAAGGGCGGCGTGATCGGGGCGGTGATGCTCGGCTTCGGGCGGGCGATGGGCGAGACGATCGCCGTCGCGCTGATCATCTCCCCGAACTTCAAGGCCATCACCCACGTCCTGGAGAACGGCGCCAACTCGATCTCGGCGCTGATCGCGCTGCGGTTCGGCGAGTCGGACGAGCTCTCGCTCTCCGCGCTGATGGCGGCAGGCCTGGTGCTCTTCGCACTCACCCTGCTGGTCAACCTGGGAGCCGGCTTCGTGATCAACCGGTCCCGCTCCGGCGCGTCGACGGCGGACTGACCATGGCCCTCCGCGCCACCCGCCGCCCGCTGCCGCTCCGCCGTGAAGGGACGTCCCGATGACCACACTCGACAAGCCGCCGGTCGCCGCGCCCGCGCCGGCCGACCCACCCGCGGAGGCCGTGCCGTCCGCGGACGCCGCCCCGCCCCGCCCCGAGAAGCGGGTGCGGCTCGGCGGTGTCACCCGCGAGGACGTGCTGACCCTGACCGGTTCGCTGGTCGGTTCGCTGGCCCTGAACTGGATGCTCTACGAGCGGATCCTGCCGTTCAGCGGCGCCCAGGGCTTCCTGGTCTGCTGGTACGGCCTCTTCCTGGTGGGCTACTTCCTCATCGGCCGGCTCCAGTGGCACCCGCTGATGGTCCGCGAACGCCTGGTCTCGGTGGTCGTCTGGAGCTCCGGCCTGCTGGTGGTCGGCCTGATCGCCGACCAGATCGGCTACGTCCTGGTGCGCGGGCTGGACGCCGCCCGGCACCTCAACTTCTTCACCCAGTCGATGGACCACACCGCCCCGCTCTCCCCGATCACCTCGGGCGGCGCGCTCAACGCGGTGGTCGGATCGCTCGAACAGCTGGGCCTGGCCACGCTGTTCGCCGTCCCGCTGGGCATCGCGGCGGCGGTCTTCATGTCCGAGGTCGGCGGCCGGATGGCCCGGCCGCTGCGGACCCTGATCGAGGCGATGACCGCGCTGCCGTCGATCGTCGCCGGCCTGTTCATCCTCGGCATCGTGATCATCACCCTCGGCTTCGAGAAGAGCGGGTTCGCGGCCTCGCTGGCCCTCACCGTGATGATGATGCCGATCGTCACCAGGGCCGCCGAGGTGGTCATCAGGCTGGTGCCCGGCACGCTGCGGGAGGCCTCGTACGCGCTCGGCGGCAGCCAGTGGCGCACGGTGTGGAACGTCGTGCTGCCCACCGCCCGGCCCGGCCTGGTGACGGCCGTGGTGCTCGGCATGGCGCGCGGGGTCGGCGAGACCTCCCCCGTGCTGCTGACCTCGGGGTTCACCTCGCAGTTCAACGGCAGCCCGTTCAGCGAACACCAGGTCTCGCTGCCGCTGTACATCTGGAACTACGTCAAGCAGCCCTACCCCGAGATGATCGCGCGGGCCTTCGCCGCGGCACTGACCCTGATGGTCATCGTGCTCGTCCTGTTCGTCACCGCGCGCGTCTTCGGCGGCCGCCAGCCGGGCAAGTTGACGAGGCGTCAGAGGCGCCGGATCGACCGGGCCGCCCGCGTCGCCGAGGGCACCGCCCGCTCCCGTCCCCGTCCGGCGTCCCGTCCGGCTGCGGCCACCGCCCGCACCGCCACCGCCCGCACCTCCGGAGCCCGCACCGCGGGCGCGCCGGGCACCGTGGCCACCGCCTTCGGGGAGCACTGATGTCCCACTCAACCACCCTCAGTACCAGAGGAGTTCCCATGTCGTGGGAGGCCGCAAGCCGCCCCGTGGCACGCACGCTCGCCGTGCTGCTGTCCCTGATCCTCGCCGCGGGCTCCCTGCTCCTGGGGCAGAGCACCCCCGCCTTCGCGGCCACCGCGCTCAACGCCGACGGCTCCAGCTGGGCCGGTCCGGCCATCGACCAGTGGCGCCAGGACGTCGCCCCGCAGGGCATCCAGATCAACTTCAACCCGATCGGTTCGGCGGCCGGCCGCAACCAGTGGGCCATCGGCCAGGACGACTTCACCGCCTCCGACGTCCCGTTCCGCTCGAAGGCGGACACCGGGCTCGGCCAGGCCGGCCAGGCCGGCGGCTCCGGCAAGGCCGAGAACCCCCGGTACGGCTTCTCCTACGTGCCGATCACCGCCGGCGGGACGACCTTCATGTACAACCTGGTCGTCGGCGGCAAGCAGGTCCGCGACCTGCGGCTCTCCCCGCAGACCGTGGTCGACATCTTCACCAACAAGATCACCAACTGGAACGACCCGCGGATCACCGCGGACTACGGCAAGCCCCTGCCGAGCCTGCAGATCACCCCGGTGGTCCGGTCCGACGGCTCGGGTGCGACCGCCCAGTTCACCCGGTGGATGAGCCACACCCACCAGGCGCAGTGGGACGAGTACTGCAAGGCCGTCAACGGCGTCACCTGCGGCGAGTACACCGAGTTCTTCCCGCCGTCCGGCCGGATGACCGCGCAGAACGGCTCCGACGTCGTCGCCGGCTACATCAAGGCGCCGGCCGGCCTCGGCACCATCGGCTACGACGAGTACGCCTTCGCCAAGCGCAGCAACTGGCCGGTCGTGAAGGTGCTCAACCCGGCCGGCTACTACACGCTGCCGACCGCCTCCAACGTCGCCGTCGCGCTCACCGCCGCCAGGATCCGCGGGGTGGACGACACCACCGCGGCCGACGACCCGGACTACCTGCAGCAGAACCTCGACGGCGTCTACTCGATGAACGACCCGAGGTCGTACCCGCTCTCCAGCTACAGCTACCTGATCGTGCCGCGCGCCGGAGCGGCGCTGCCGCCGCCGCCGCGCTTCACCAACGACAAGGGCAGCGCCCTCAGCCGCTTCCTGGCCTACGTGCTCTGCGAGGGCCAGGGCGAGGCCGACGGCCTCGGCTACTCCCCGATCCCGCGCAACCTGGTCCGCGGCGGTCTGCTGCAGACCCAGCACATCCCCGGCAACGCCAGCCCGGTCGACGCCAACACCCTGGCCAACTGCAACAACCCGACCTTCAACGCGGCCGGTCGGCTGACCGTGCTCGACAACGCCCCGCAGCCCAGCCCGTGTGACGCGAAGGGCACCCCGCTGGACTGCGTCGTGCAGGAGGGCAAGGCGGTCAAGTCCGGTTCGGGTTCGGGCTCCGGTGCGGCTTCGGGTTCGGGCTCCGGCTCGGGCGGCGCCGCCACCGGCGGTACGGGCGGTGCCGGTGGTGGTACCGGCGGAGCGGCCGGCGGCACCGGGGGCGGCAAGTCGCCCTCGGGAACCGGCGGCGGCGGTGCGACGGGCGGGAGCGGTTCCGCCGGCGGCACCGGTGCCGCGGGCGGCGCGGCCGGCTCGGGCGGCGCTGCCGCGGGCGGTACCGGCGCCGCGGACGGCCAGCCCGCCGCGGGCGGCGACCCGGCCGCCGGAGCGGGCGCCGAGGGCGATCCGGCGGCCGAGGACGTCGTCGACCCGCAGACCGGCCAGGTGGTCGCGCGCGGCCGCGGCGGCGCCGGCGTCGGGGAGGTCCCGGCCAACGTGGTCGCCGTCGAGGGGCGCCCGGAGGACTGGATGCTGTCCACCCTCACCGCGCTCGAACTGCTCGCCGTCGTCCTCGTTCCGCCGCTGCTCGGCCGCCGCCTGCTGCGGCGCCGCAACTCCGGCGGCCGGTCGTGACCGCCCCGGCGCTGGAGAAGCCGGCGACCCGCGCCCCGGAGCCCCCGGCCGACCGGGGGCCGGCGTCGCCCGCCGCGGAGCCGAAGGCGGCCGGGGCGGGCCCCGGCGCCACCACGCCGTCCCGGCGCCGGTTCCTCCAGGGGGCCTGGGCGGTCAGCCTGCTGGCGGCGCTCACGATGGGGTTCGTCGGGTACCTCTTCACGCTCTCGCACATCCAGGAGCGGCACTACCAGTCCACCGCGTACAAGACCTTCCGGGACCAGCTGGCCCGGGCGGTCGCCCCGACCGGCGCGGCCGCGGACGGGGACCCGGTCGCGATCCTCGACATCCCGGCGATCGGCCTGCACCAGGCCGTCGTGGTCGAGGGCACCACCGGCCGGGACCTGATGCGCGGTCCCGGCCACCGCCGGGACACCGCGCTGCCGGGCCAGTCCGGCGTGGCCGTGGTGTTCGGGCGCGGGGCGACCTTCGGGGCGCCGTTCGCCGAACTGTCCAGGCTCCGGGTCGGCGACCGGATCGAGGCGACCACCGGGCAGGGCAAGTTCACCTACACCGTCAACGTGTACGGGGACGGCGACCACCCGATCAGCGACCCGGTCCGCAACCGGCTGGTGCTGGTCACCGGGGACTCCGACTGGATCGCCGGCTCGACGGTGCTGATCGGCGCCCGGCTGGAGGGCGCCCCGGAGGCCAACCCCGGGGGCCGGCCCGCCACCGTCCCGTACGACAAGGCACTGGCCGCCGACAAGGGCGCGCTGGCCACGCTGCAGCTGTGGACGCTCGGGCTGCTCGGCGCGGTGGTCGCCGCCGTCGTGCTGGCCCGGTTCTGGCACCGCTCGGCCGCCTACCTGAGCCTCGCACCGGTGATCGGCGCGACGCTCTGGGCGGTGTACGAGAACGCCGCCGCCCTGCTGCCCAACCTCTACTGAAGCGCGCCCGGAGGACCGTACCGATGACGGATGTACCGATGACCGACGCACCCCTGCTCGACACGTTCGGCCCGCACGACCAGTTCGGTTCCGCGGCCGAGACCACGCTGACGCTGCCGCCCGTGCCCCCGGTGGACCCGTCCGGCGCCCCGCTGGCCGGGCTGGAGACCCGCGACGTCTCCGCCTGGTTCGGCTCGCACAAGGTGCTGGAGCGGGTCTCGCTCGGCATGCCCGCAGGGGAGGTGACCGCGCTGATCGGCCCGTCCGGCTGCGGCAAGTCGACCTACCTGCGGATCCTCAACCGGATGCACGAGATGGTGCGCGGCGCCGCGCTCGCCGGCGAGGTGCTGCTGGACGGCGACGACGTGTACCGGCCCGGGCGGCGGCCCGCCGAGGTCCGGCGCCGGATCGGCATGGTGTTCCAGCGGCCGAACCCGTTCCCGGCGATGTCCATCCAGGACAACGTCTCCAGCGGGCTGAAGCTGGCCGGCATCAAGGTCTCCAAGGAGGAGCGCGAGCACCTGGTGGAGTCCAGCCTGCGCCGGGCCGGGCTCTGGGACGAGGTGGCCACCCGGCTGCACACCCCCGGTGGCGCGCTCTCCGGTGGCCAGCAGCAACGGCTGTGCATCGCACGGTCGTTGGCGGTCTCGCCGGACATCCTGCTGATGGACGAGCCGTGTTCGGCGCTCGACCCGACCTCCACCCGGCGGGTCGAGGAGACCATCGCCGAGCTGCGCGGCCGGCTGACGATCGTCATCGTCACCCACAACATGCAGCAGGCGCAGCGGGTCTCGCAGTCCTGCGCGTTCTTCCTGGCCACCCACGACACCCCGGGCCGGATCATCGAGGCCGGGCCGACCGCGCAGCTGTTCGGCAGCCCGCGCGACCAGCGGACCTCGGACTACGTCAACGGCCACTTCGGCTAGTGCGGCCCTAGGTCAGGGCGCCCTTTCGGGGCCCTGGGGCCGCAGGGCCCCGGGGCTCTGCGGCTACCGCGCCAGCAGGGTCTCCAGCACCGCCGCGACGCCGTCCTGCTCGTTGCTCACCGTGTGCAGCGGCACCGCCGCCAGCACCTGCGGGTGGGCGTTGGCGACGGCGTACGCGGTGCCGGCCCAGGCCAGCATCTCCAGGTCGTTCGGCATGTCGCCGAAGGCCACCACCTCGCTCCGGTCGATCCCGCGCCCGGCGCACCAGCGGGCCAGCGTGCTGGCCTTGGTGACGCCGGGCGCGCTGATCTCCAGCAGCGGGACGGGCGCGGACCGGGTGATCTCGACCAGGTGTCCGGCCGCCTCCCGGGCCTCGCCCAGCAGCTTGTCCGGGTCGAGGTCCGGGTGCTTCGCGAGCAGCTTGAACAGCCCCCGCACCGGGCCGCCGGGGCCCAGCAGCTCCTCGGCCGGGCCGATCGGGTGGTCCTCGTCCGAGCCCCACATCCGCAGCTCGTAGCCGGGCTCGCGGGCGAACCCGGCGGGGTACTCGAAGGCGAACGAGGTGCCGGGCAGCTTGGCCCGCAGCAGCCCGGCCACGGTGAGCGCGGTGTCGGCCGCCAGCGGGAAGGACTCCAGCAGCTCGCCGCGCCGCACGTCGACCACCGCACCGCCGTTGGAGCAGATCGCCACGCCGTGGCCGCCGATGTGCGCGCTGACCTGCTGCATCCAGCGCGGCGGCCGCCCGGTGACGAACACCACCTGGACACCGGCGTCCTCGGCGGCGGCCAGGGCCGCCGCGGTGCGTTCGCTGACGACGCCACCCGCGCACAGCAGCGTGCCGTCCAGGTCGGTGGCGATCAGACGGGTGGGGCGGGGCGGTACGGGCTGGCTGGTCACCGGTCCATCTTCGCCTACCGCCGCCGGGAGGTCACCGTCGCGGCGGCCTCCCGGCGGCCGGGGCTCAGCCGACCCGGAGGGTCAGCCCGACGGTGTGCAGGGTGCCGCCGGTCTGGAACTGCAGGAACAGCCGCCAGTCCCCGGCCGACGGCAGCTCGGCGTGGAACGGCAGGGTCGGGCCGCCGGTGCCGCCCGCCTCGGCCTTCGCCTCGGGGTGCAGGTGCGCGAAGGCCTGGTCACCGGCGTGGAAGGCGGTCAGGTGCGCGTAGGTCTCCAGGTAGGGCTGGAGGTCGGTGACCGGCCTGCCGCCCCTGCTGACGGTGACCTTCAGCTCGCCCGCCCGGCCGGCGACCGGGGCGCCCTCGACGGCCACCGTGTAGCCGTCCACGGTCGCGCTGCCGGTGGCGGCCGGCAGCGCGGCCTCGGCGGCCGCGCCCTCGCCGGGGACGTCCAGCGTCCGGCTGAGCACCAGACCGGTACCCCGGCCGGGGCCGCTGTCCGGGACGAAGGAGGCGTAGACGCGCCAGGTGCCGGCGGCGAGGGCGGCGAGCGGGGCCGTCCAGGTGCCGTCGGCGGCCATCTCGGGGTGCAGGTGCTGGAAGCCGGTCAGGTCGGAGCGGACCGCGTAGAAGTGCATCCGCTTGGTCTGGTCGGTGCCGAAGGCGGTGAGCGGCCTGCCGTCCGGGCCGGTGACGGTGAACCGGTACTCGGCGGGCGCGCCGGGGGTGAGCGCCGCGGTGGCCGCGTCGAGGCGGTAGCCGTTCTGCTCGGCGGCCGGGGCCGCGGCCGGCGCCGCTGCGGTGGGCTGTCCGGCGGCGTCGGCACCGGCGCCGGGCGTCTGGTGGCCCTGGTGGTTCTGGTGTCCGGCGGCGGTGGCCGACGGCGCGCCGCCGGAGCCGTGGTCCATGCCGCTCATCGCGGTGGAGCCGCAGGCGGTCAGGGCGGCCGCGAGGACGGCGGCGCCGGCGGTGCGGGCCAGGGAGCGGGTGTCGAGGAACGTCACGAGAGGTGTCTTTCGGTGGGTACGGACAGGACGCGGTGCACCGGCCCCCTTCCGGGAGGGCCGGCACGGGTCCGGTCAGTTCCGCGCGACGCCCAGCAGGAGCAGCAGCCGCCGTCCGGCGGCGGGGGGCGCCCGGGGCCCGTCCGCCGGGCGCGGGTGCGGCCCGGCGAGGGCGGTGGGCTGGGTCGCACCGACGGCCGGGACCGCTCCCCCGGGTGCGGGCACCCCGGCGCCGTCGCGGCCCCGGTGCGCCACACAGGAGTCGGCCGCGGCGGTGGTCCGGAGCTCGCCGCCGTGCGCCCGCGGCCCGTCCGGCCTGTCCAGCCTGTTCGGCCTGTCGTCCGGCCCGTGCAGTCCGTCCGGTCTGCCCGGCCTGTCCGGCGCGTGCAGCCCGTTGTCCGGCCCGGCCGGGGTGCCGTGCTGCCGGTGCGGATCGGCGGCGGCCCTCCAGGCTTCCGTCGGGGCCTCCGTCGGGGCCCCCGTCGGCCGCGGCTCGTGGCAGCCGCCCGCCGAGGTGGGCGAGCCGTGCATCAGGAACAGTCCGGCCAGCAGCGCGCAGAGCAGCAGCAGTCGGGCCACCGCCCGCCCCCGCGTCCGTCCGCCGTCCGTCATCACCCGGCAGACGATACCCCCAACCCGTATCCCGTCCCCGTCTGTTTCGGCCCTCGGTACAACATTTCCGGCCGATTCACCCCCACCCGGGGTGTCCTGCCCCCGCCCCCGGGGCAGAAATGCTCTCGGCCACCCCGTCGGCAGGAAGTGCCATGCCAACTCGCCAGCTCAGAGACGAGCGCCCACCGACCGACCCGGACGACCTCCGCGATCCACGAGACCCGCGCGACCCGGTCCTGATCGGCGACATCATCGCCGACACCCTCGCCGAGATCGCCCGCCGCGCCGCCCCCCTGGAACCGCGTCAATTCCCCGCCCAGCGCACTCGCCCACACCCATAACCAGACAATCCGAGCATCATTCGAAATCGACTTCGGATGTACACACAGCGCCGCTAGGATCGCGGCGCTCAACCGCCGTTCCGACACATCCCGGTGTCGGAGGCAGCGCGGATCATTCCGAAGGCCACGATGACCGAGAAGCTCGCCCTCGCCGGGGACCGCACCCCGGCGACGCCGTCCGCGCCGGACGCACTGGATGCACCGTCCGCCGCAACCCCGGCCCAGCACCGCCGTTCCGGGGCGGACTCCCACGACGGCTCCCGTCCCCGGGGCGGGCCCGCGACGCCCCGGGCGCCGCGCATCCTGGTCCTCGACGGACTGCGGCTGGTCGCGGCGCTGGCGGTGCTCCTCTTCCACTACCTGGCCGGATCGGGCGACATCCCCTGGCAGCGGACCGCGGTGGACCTCTTCCCCACCCTGCACCGGATCGCCGAGTTCGGCTGGCTCGGGGTGGTCTTCTTCTTCATGATCAGCGGCTTCGTGATCTGCATGTCCAGCTGGGGCAAATCGGTCCAGGACTTCTGGCGGGGCCGAATACTGCGCCTGTTCCCGGTCTACTGGTTCGCGGTCGTCCTCGGTACCGTCGTCGCCCGCTTCGGACCGCACACCCCGAACGAGCCGCGGATCACCGTCAGCCAGATGCTGACCAATCTGACGATGCTCCAGGAGCCGTTGAAGACGCCCCTGGTGGACAACGTCTACTGGACCCTCTGGGTCGAGCTGCGGTTCTACATCATCTTCACCGCGGTCGTGGTGCTCGGCACCGGATACCGCCGGGTCGCCAACTTCTGCTGGATCTGGGCGCTCGGCTCCGTACTGGCGCCGATCTCCGGGATCCCGCTGCTCGACGTGCTCCTCGCGCCCCTCTGGGCACCCTTCTTCATCGCGGGCATCGCCTTCTACCTGCTCCGCCGCGAGGGCCGGCTCACCGGCGAACTGCTCGGTCTGCTCGCCCTCACCTGGCTGCTCGTCCAGCACAACCTGCCGGCGGTCATGGCGGCCGAGGGCCACGGCATCAACTGGAAGATCTGCCTGACCGCCGTCACCGCGATGTACGGCCTGATGGCCCTCGTCGCCCTCGGCAAGCTGGACCGCGTCCAGTGGCGCTGGCTGCCCGTGGCGGGCGCGATCTCCTACCCGCTGTACCTCATCCACCAGTCCACCGGTGTCCGGTACATCTGGCGCTGGAACGAGACCCTGGGTGCCTGGACGACCCTGCTCTCGGTGACCGCGGCCATGGTCCTCGCCGCCTGGCTGGTCCACCGCCTGGTCGAACGCCCCGCCACCCGCCTGCTGCGCCGCCTGACGGCGCCGTCCCCCGCCGACCGCACCTGACCCGCCCGCGGCGGACACCCCCGGGGGCGCAGGGCTGCCCGGGACGATGGCGAGTGGGGAGGTGACCCGTGGAACTGCGGCAGCTCAGGTACTTCTGCGCCGTCGCCGAGGAGGAGAACCTCGGGCGGGCGGCGCAGCGGCTCGGCCTGCGGTCCCCGTCGTTGAGTCAGCAGATCCGCGCGCTGGAGGCCGAGTTCGGGGTGCCCCTGTTCGCGCGCTCGCCGGCCGGGATGACGCTCACGGCCGCGGGCGCGGCACTCCTGCCCGAGGCGCGGGCGGCGCTGGCGGCGGCGGAACGCGGCCTGCGCGCCGTGGCGGCGGCGGCTTCGGCCGCGCGGGTGTGGACGGTGGGCGTCCCGCCGGGCGTACCGTCCGACCTGCCGCGACGGCTCCGCGCGGTCGCCCGGGAGGCCGGTGTGGAGCTGGTGTTCGAGGACGTGGGCTCCGCCGAGCAGCTCGCGCGACTGCGCCGCCGGGAGTTGGACTGCTGCGTGCTGACACTCCCGGTCGACACGGACGGACTCGCGTCGGTGGTGGTCCACGACGAACCCCTGGGCGTCCTGCTGTGCCCCAAGCATCCACTGGCCGGCCGCGACACGGTCGGCTGGGCCGAGTTGGAGGGGCAGGAACTGCTCTGGTTCCGCCGGGAGTCGGCCCCCGGCTACCACGACGCCGTACTGGCCGCCTGTCACGCGGCCGGGTGGCGGCCCGCCCTGCGCACCGTGGCTCCGCGCCGGGCGCTCCTGCTGGCCGAGCTGATCTCGGGCGACCCGGTGGTCGCACTGCGGCCCCGACCCGCCGCGGAGGAACCGGGGCTGACGTGGCGTCCGCTGGCGCAAAACCCGCCCCGGCTGCGCCTGGCCCTCGCCTGGCCGAGTGACGAGGCTCACTCCAGGCTGCGCGCGATCGCCCGCACCCTGGCGTGTTAGGCGGCGCCTCAGCCGCGTGAGGCGCTGCCTCGTGGACGGCCCGCGGTGAACAGGCGTTACCTGCACGCATGTTCATTTTGCTGCTGACCTACCGGGACGGAGTGCTCGACCGGCTCGACGCACTGCTGCCGGAGCACTACGCGTACGTCGACCGGAACATCGCCGCCGGCATCTTCCTCCTGACGGGACGCCGGGTGCCGAGGACCGGCGGCGTGATCCTGGCCCGTGCCGACAGCCGGGCGACGATCGAGAAGGTCATCACCGAGGACCCGTTCCTGCGCACCGGCGCCGTCGCCTACGACGTCATCGAGATCGAGCCGACGCGTTCCGCGCTCCCCGGCCTCCTCTAGGCCCTGCCCGGTCCTGTCTGTTCCCGCCCGAACCCAAGCCCAAGGATGTGGATTTCACCATGGTTCTGCCCGCACCCCGCGCAGAGATCACCATCGGCACCACGACGGTCACCTACCTGCCCGACGGCCACGGGTGGCTCGATCCGGCCGCGATCTTCCCCGACAGCCGCCCGGACGGCTGGGCCACCCACGCCGAGTTCCTCGACGGCGAGGGCCGGTTCCCGGTCAGCATCGGCTCGTTCCTGATCCGCACCGCGGAACGCGTCGTCCTGGTCGACCTCGGCCTGGGCGCCGTCGACTTCGCGGTTCCCGGGATCGCGGAGTTCAAGGGCGGCGAGCTGCTGGCGTCTCTCGCCGCCGAGGGGCTGACACCGGCGGACGTCGACACCGTCGTCTACACCCACCTGCACCACGACCACGTGGGGTGGACCAGCAATCTCGCGCCGGCACCCGACCTTCCCGCCGGTGCGCGGCTCACCGGGCTCACCTTCGCCGGGGCCCGGCACCTGGTGCACGAGGCGGAGTGGCGGCACTGGGCGGACAAGGGCGCCTTCCCCGGCCCGGACGCCGCCGCGGTACAGGCCCCGCTCGCCGACCGGATCGCCTTCGTCGGCGACGGGGACGAGATCGCCCCGGGCGTGCGCGTCCTGGCCACACCCGGACACACCCCCGGCCACAGCAGCCTCGTCGTCACCGACCCCGGCGGCGGGAGCGACCAGCGGCTGGTCATCCTCGGCGACGTCATGCACTGCCAGGTGCAGGTCGCCGAGAGCCACTGGGCCTTCGTCTTCGACGTCGACCCCGAGCAGGGCGTGCGCACACGCGAACTGCTGCTCAAGGAACTGGAGGACGAGAACACCCTGCTGGCCGGCGGCCACTTCGCCGGAAGCGTCTTCGGCCGGGTCCTACCGCCGGTGACCACCCGCGCCTGGGCCTCGCACAGGAGCCGGGCACGCTGATGACCGCAGTCATGCCTTCACCCATCACAGGCTGACCTGCGACGATGCCCGGTTCGAGCACCGGGTGGCAGTCGTGGATCAGAGGGCGATGAGCAGTACTCGGCTTCCACAGAGCTTGGCCATGTCATCGACATCCGACGTGAGGATGGCGACCGGCCCCGGCTGTCGCAGTGCCATCTCGGCGACGGTCGCGTCGATCGCGTACTTGTGGCCGTGCAGTCCGGCCTGCTTCAGCAGTGCGGCCGCGGCCCTGGCGGCCTGCTCGGTGACCGCCTCGACCTTGACCTGGGAGAGCACCCAGTTCAGCCGGGAGGTGTTCACCCGTGCGTGCATGACTTCCACGATGGTGTTGGCGCAGACCACCAGATCGGCCGCCATGGAGTGGAAGGAGTGGATCATCGCGAGCGTGCCCCGGTCCTGCGAGATCCAGGCTGAGAGCCCCTGGGAATCCAGCACGACTGTCTCAAGGCGGTTGTTCATGCAGCGCTCGCCGGATTCTCGCGTGCCGCCGAGTCGAGGATCCTGGCCTGCGCGGCCGCCAACTCCTCGTCGGTGAAAGCACCGTGCTCATCCTCGTAGCGGCGCAGTTCCTCGCCAAGCAGCTGGTGCCGGATCTGTCGGGCAACCGCCTCGGCCACGTAGCCGGAGACGTTGTCGGTGAGCCTCTTGAGCTCGGCCACCTGCTCGGTCGGCAGGGTGACCGTGATGCGGGTAGTGGCAGACATGAGGCAAGCATACTCCGGTATGTTCCGCAGTGCGTAGGAGCGGCCGCAGCGCCGGCGGAGGAGCTTGCATAAGCTGAAGGCTGGCTTGCATCTTGTGCAAGCAGCCACCCTGGGAGCCGCAATTCACTCCTACGGGTGACCTGACCTATGCGGCGTGGGCCGAGCCCTGGTGAGCTTCGGCCGTCGACCGCCGGCGGCGAGTTCGCTCAGTCGCTCGCCGATCACGGACACGCCGGGGCGGGGCTCCTGCTCGTAGTACCAGGGCTTCCGCCGACGCAGCAGTTCCTCACCGTGCTCGGCCCAGACGAAGCCCGGTTTCCGCAGCAGCTTCCGGAACACCGCGTCGACCGTCTCCGGGTGGGCGGCGGCCAGCCGGCGGATCGGCAGCGGGGCGATCGACTCCTCGCGCAGGTACACGCGCAACAGGTCCTGGTGCTGCCTGCGGCCCGCCGGGGTCGGGTCGGCGAAGAGGGCCCGCAGCATCCCGTAGTCAGCGTAGAAGTTGAGCCCGTCGACCTCGTCGTAGATGACGCCGATGGTGTCCGAATCCGCGAGGGCTTGCGGCAGTTCGAAGGCCGGCAGGTCGATTCCCGGCAGCCGCCTGCCGCGGGCCCGGTCGGGGTGCTCGGCGACCGCACCCTCCTGTCGGTGCCGGTAGTAGGCGTTGAGCCGCTCCTCGACCTCGGCCGGGGGAAGGATCAGTTCGTCGCTGCCGCAGAACTTGACGAACGCGGCCCGGTCCGCCCGCATCGACTCCCATCCCTGCGCGATCTTCTCGGGGTTGCGGAAGACCAGTGCGGGGTGGCTGGTGGCCAGTCGGAGCGCAGTGCGGGCGATCTCGGCGGCGCTGGACTTCGGGTAGGACGACATCGCCCCGGAGACCAGCCACACGCCCTCGGCCGAGAGGACGGGCACCAGGCAGGTGAGGAGGAACCCTCCCTTGGACACTCCACGGAAGGCCGCCCGCCCGACGTTCGAGTACGTCCGGTACTCCAGGTCGTCGACCAGGTTCAGCAGGACGACGGCGTCCCCGTCCTTGCGCTGGACCTCGAAGATGCCCTCGACCGGGTCACGCCAGCCGAGCAGCAGCGCCCGATCGGCTTCGCTCAAGTCCCGCCGTCCGGCAACGAACCTGTCCACCACCGTCGAACCGTCCGGCAGGCGGTACCGCAGGATGAAGTTGTCGGTGATCCGGATCGCCGTGCCCTCGTCCAACAGCCGCTCGGGGCCGGCCGCCTCCAGGAGGAGCGGCGTCAACCACTGGTCGAAGCGCGGGCCTTGGGCGAAGGCGACGAGTTCGCCCTTCAGTTCGGCACTTCGCTCGATCAGGCCTCGCAACGACACCTCGTCCTCACTCCGCACGACAGCGGTCATGCGAGCCCTCCCTGTCTCGAAGATTCCGGCGCTCACTGCGCCCAGTAATAGCGGTACGCCTCTACCCACTCAGCTCCGTCCGGAGCCGGGTCCGGCAGCGGAAGGTCCAGCAGCCCGATCGTCTGCCGGAATCCGCTGCGGGTGCACAGGGCGACGATTCTGCCTTCCTGCGAGAGGTCGACGCCGCGCACGGTCACCTCGACGCCCAGCACTGTGGTGCTGAACGGCACCGCCAGGTGCTCCTCGACGGCGGCGAACAGAGCCGACATCTCCTCGTGCTCGTCGTAGGTGTCGACCGTCGCTTCCTCGACCAACGCGGCCAGTTCGCGCCTGCTCAACGTGCTCATGGCGCCACGCTAACCGACCTGCCCGCGCCGTATCGCGAGTGTTCCCAAGCACTGTCGAGTACGCGCGTATCGTCACTGCATGCGCTTGAGTACCGTTATCCTCCCCATCCACCGGTGGAGCGAGGGGCAGAAGATCTGGCAGCGGGCCGAGGAGCTCGGGTTCCATGCCGCCTACACCTATGACCACCTCTCCTGGCGGTCGTTCCGGGACGAGCCGTGGTTCGGGGCGGTCCCGACCCTCACCGCCGCCGCGACGGCGACCGAGCGGATCCGGCTGGGCACGCTGGTGACCTCGCCGAACTTCCGGCACCCGGTGACGCTGGCGAAGGAGATCGTGTCGCTGGACGACGTCTCGGGCGGGCGGCTGACGCTCGGGATCGGGGTGGGCGGCACGGGATTCGACGCGACGGCGATGGGGCAGGAGGCGTGGTCGCCGCGGGACCGGGCGGACCGGTTCGGGGAGTTCCTGCCGCTGCTGGACGAGCTGCTGAGGAACGACTCGACGACGCGCGAGGGCACCTACTACTCGGCGGTCGAGGCGCGGAACATCCCCGGCTGCGTGCAGACGCCGCGGGTGCCGTTCTACGTGGCGGCGACCGGGCCGCGCGGGCTGCGGCTGGCGGCGGAGTACGGGCAGGGCTGGGTGACGTACGGGGACCCGAAGGGGCCCGCGGACGTGCCGGTGGAGCAGGCCCCCGCGGTGATCGCGCAGCAGATCGGGAAGCTGACGGCGGCCTGCGAGGCGCAGGGCCGGGATGTCGCGACGCTGGAGAAGGTGCTGCTCCAGGGCTCGACCGCGGAGCGGCCGCTGGCCTCCCTGGACGCCTTCGTGGACTGGGCCGGGACGTACCGGGAGCTGGGGATCACCGAGTTGGTGGTCCACTGGCCGGTGCCGGACTCGATCTTCGCGAACGACCTGGCGGTGTTCGAGCGGATCGCCACCGAGGGCCTGGCACAGCTGGGGTGAGCGCGCGGTGGTGTCGGCGGGAGGCGCTACTCTTTCCGCCGCACACCATCATCTGATCGTTTGTCACACGGGGGTTCCTTCGTCATGCCTGTTCACCGGAGACTGCTCGGCGCCGGTCTGGCCGCCACCGCCCTGTTCGGCCTCGCCGCCTGCGGGCCGGACAACTCGTCCGACCAGGCCGGCGGTTCCGCCAACACGCCCGCCGCTCCGGCTGCTACCGCTCCGGCCCCCTCCGGGTCCGGGTCCGGGTCCGGCAAGCCCGCCGGCACGGCCGCGCCGACCGGTGGCAAGAGCTCCGGCCCGGCGGCGGGCGGCAAGCCGTCGGCGGATCCGAGCGAGCCGGAGGGCTTCTGCGACGCCCCGCCGCTGCCCGCCGGCCAGAAGTGGATCTACCCGGCGAAGGGCACCACCGCGACCACGCTGGTCTACAAGGACACCAAGACGGCGTGCGGCGTCAACGACGTGGTCTTCGAGCCCGTCGGCGCCGACAAGACGGCCCCCTTCGCGCCCACCGCCAAGGGCCACCTGAACTCGGTGCTGGCGAAGTCGAAGGACGTCAACGCCGCCGACCTGGTGAAGCACATCAACGAGTGCATCGCCGACCCCACCAGCACCAAGGGCTTCTACCCCTGCTCGGGCGGCGACTACAAGGTCGCGATCGACGCCTCCGGCAAGGTCGTCGAACTGACCGAGCGCGCCCATTCCTGAGCCGGTGAACGGCCGCGGGTGACGGCTGCACGAACACGGGGGAACGGGCGGGTCGGCACGGGGCCGACCCGCCCGTTGCGGTTCGGTCACGGTGTGTCCGATTGATTGATCATTGGGTGGGAGTGCGGTGATTGATTTTGTTGGCACCGGTGTGCGGCGGCTTTCATAATTCCTGCTGAGACGCGTGACGGTAGACCTGGAGAGCCACGGGGGGTGGCCCGCGAGGGCCCGTGCGCCATTCCCACATTTCCCCGGGGGAGTTCCTTGTCCGCGCCCGAAAACCTGCCGTCCGCCGACGAACCGGTGGATGGTCCCGTTCCGGTTCCCGATCCCGATCCCGCCGAGTACGCGCCGTTCGCCGGGCTGCCCGGCGCGCCGGCCGCCGCCGCACCGGCCCGCCGGCTGCCGCGTGCCGTCGGGGTGGTCCTCGCCACCGCCGGCCTGCTCGCCGTGACGGCGGCCAGCGCGGCCGTCACGGTCGCGGTCGGCAGGCCCGACGAGCGGTCGACCGTCGTCGCCGCCGGCCTGACCGGCCGCCCCTCCGCGAGCGCCTCCGCGGGCCCCTCCGCGAGCCTCTCCGCGAGCCCGGGCCAGTCCGCGAGCGCCTCCGCGAGCCCGTCCGCGTCCGCGACGGCCGCACCGAAGCCCAGCCCGACCGCCTCCGCCCCGGCGCCCAGGCCGACCAGCACCCTGAAGGGCGGCGTCAGCGGCGGCAGCCACAGCGGCGACCTGCGCTACTTCCTGCTCCCGATCCCGGACGGCGGCGAGTCGTACGGCCCCTCCGACGGCGTGATGATGACGGACGAGGAGATCGCGGAGGGCTACAAGCAGGCCGACATCATGGACGTCCTGAAGTCGTACGGGTACAAGGAAGCGGCCACCCGCACCTACCGGACGGCCGACGGGAAGGCCGAGGTGACGGTCGAGCTGATGCGGTTCGGTTCGCCCTCGATGGCGAAGGACTTCGCCAAGGGCTCGACCCTGAAGCAGACCGACACCATCGAGATCGAGGGCGACCCGAGCGCCCACGCCTACCGGTTCACCCCCCGGCAGCAGGCGTTCACCGGCTCGATGGTCGGCATCTCCAACTCCGGTGACGTGCAGTACACGATCACCGTCGACGTGAAGGGGACGCCCGACAAGGCGCTGCTCAACGACGTGATGAAGCGCCAGCGCGAGCGGCTGGCCTCCGGCGGCTGAGCCCCGCCGCCCGCCCGCCTTCGACGCCCTTTCCCCTTCTGGAGCGATTCCATGACCACCGAACCCGTGGAGCCGTCGCCCGCCGACGCTCCGCCGCCGGCCGCGCCGCCCGCGCCCGCCGTGCCACCCGCCGCGCCCCCCGCCGAGCCGTCGCTCGGACTCCCGACCGAGGCCGCGCCCGCGTCCGCGCCCGTCCGCCGCCGCCCCCGGCCGGTGCTGCTGCTGACCTCGGCCCTGGTGCTGGGCACCGTCCTCGGCGGCGCCGTCGGCTACGGCATCCAGGCCCAGCGCCCGCCCACGCCGCTGCCGCCCCTGCAGGTGGCCCGCCCGGCCTACCCGGCCGAGGTGGTGGACCCGGCGGCGGCCGCCGCGGCCGCGCCGAGGCCGCTCGCCGTCGACGGCGACCTCCGCAAGCTGCTGATCACCCGCCCGGACGGCAGCGAGGTCTGGGGCGACTACCCGGACACGCCCAGCTGGGTGAGCGTCGGCGACCTCGCCGAGCGGGACGGCAAGGCCGACGTCTCCTTCAAGGACTACCTCCGGGAGGGTCTGCGCCGCGCGGCCGGGGTCAGTTGGAAGAAGGGCGGCGTCAAGTACCGCGTGACGCTGCTCCAGTACGGCCCGGACCGCGCCGCCGAGGCGATGGTCCGCGCCAAGAACTTCAGCCTCAAGCCCTTCGTCGAGGGCGTCAACGGCGGTTACCGGGTGGAGAGTTCGCCGGACTACTGGGCCGAGAGCACCGAGCAGTACTACTACGGGTACGCGGTCGCCCGGCGCGGCACCGTCGTGCTGGAGGTCGAGGTCTACGCGCCGCAGGCGGTGCAGGCCGAGGACCTGAAGGACATCGCCAAGCGGCAGTGGGAGCGGCTGACATGACCGACAACACCGTCACCCAGGCCGCGCCGGTCGCGGAACCGGTCCCGGAACCGGTCGTGGAACCGGCTACCGAGCCGCTGCCCTCCGCCGACGCACCCCCCGCCGTGCCCGTCCGCCGGTCCCGGCTGCTGCGCGCCACCGGCGCGACCGTGGCGGCCGCCCTGGTCGGCGTGGTCATCGGCATCGGCATCATCAAGGTCGAGTACGACGCCCCCGGCCCGGTCGTCGCCGCCTCCGGTGCGCCGACCACCGGGCCCGCCCCGACCGCCGCCCCGACGCCCTTCGGCGCCAAGTCCAACGGGAACCACTTCGGTTCGCTGCGCGACCTGCTGCTGCCCGTCCCGGACGGCTACGCGCTCGGCCCGGACGACGGCGGCTACGGCAACGACGTCGAGCTGTCCGCGGACCGGCTCTCGGCGGACATGGAGGAGGACCTCAAGGAGGTCCCGAAGGAGAAGCGCGACCGGCTCCGGGCGTACTGGGAGGGCCTGCACGTCAAGGCCACCGGGGTGCGCACCTACAAGGCCGTGGGCAGCAACGACCTGCTGATCGGGATGAAGCTGCGCCAGTTCAACCAGCAGGAGGTGCAGAAGCTGAACGAGTACACCGCCGTCTTCACCGGTGACACCGGACTCTTCCGCATCGGCCCCGAGATCCCGGGCCACCCCGAGGCGCACTGCTACCTGATGCCCGTTCCGCCGGGCGCGCAGATCGACTACCTGGAGTGCTCCGCCGCCGAGGGCGACCTGCTGGTGGTCATGAACGTCGAAGGCGTCGCGCCGCTGCGCAAGGACCGGATCGTCACCCTCTTCACCCAGCAGCTCGACCGCCTCGCCACCCCGGGAGCGTCCGTATGACCGACAGCGCCACCCCACAGGACACCGCGGCCCCCGCGACCGCGCCGCCCGCCGTACCCCCGGGTCAGCCCGCCCCCGCCGCCCCGGACCCCTGGGCCGGCCCCGCCGGCCCCGAGGCGCTCGCGCCGCTCGCGCCGCCGGAGACCCCGGAGGAGCGCGCGGCCCGGCTCCGGCGCCGCCGCAACGCGCTGCTGCGCTGGGGCGCCGCCGTGCTGGTCCTCGCCACCGCCGGGACGGCCGCCGCGATCGCGGTGACCGCGCCCGAGCGCACCAGGATCCCGGGCCTGGCGACCGCGAACGACGGCCGCTACACCTTCGCCCCGCTCGCCCTGCCGCCGCTGCCCTCCGGCAAGGCGGCCCCGAGCGCGAGCGACAGCCGCAACCGCCACGCGGCCGACCTGCGGTACCTGCTGCTGCCCGCGCCCAGGGAGGCCGGCGGCTCGCTGACCCCCGTGGTCTTCCCGACCCCGACGGCCGTCGCCTCGCAGACCGCGGCCGCCTCCGCCTCCGCCTCCCCGTCCTCCGCCGCCCCGGCATCCGGTCCGGCCTCCGCCACCCCGTCCGCCGGGGCCGCGCCCTCCACCGGCCCGGCCCAGGCCACGGCCGACTGGGTGCCCTGCGGGGACGCGGCCGCCGATCAGCGCGACCCGGCCGCGCTCGCCGGCAAGCTGGCCGAGGACGCGTGCCGCTCCGCCACCGTCCGCGAGTGGACCGCCTCGGACGGCACCCGGACCAGGATCCGCCTGCTCGGCTTCGGCTCCTCCGGGGAGGCCTGGGACGTCTTCAGCCAGCTCCGCTCCGACGGCGCCCTCAAGGACCTGGACCTCAAGGCGCAGTCCCCCGAGGGCTTCGACCAGGTGCCCGGTGTGGACAGCGCCCTGCGGGTCGGCACCGCCAGGGCAGCCTCCGGCGAGCCGTCCGCCCGCGCCGCGTACCTGAGCGCCGGCGACGTCCTCGCCGTGATCGTGATGACCAACCCCAAGGGCGTCCCCGCACCCGCGTTCCGGCAGGTCGTCACCCTCCAGTCCGACCTGCTGGCCTGACGGCCGGTACCGTGCCGCCCCGGGCCGGTCGCGCATGCGGCCCGCCCGGCCCGGGGCAGCCGGGACGATCCCCTAGGGGATGACGGGGAGGCGTCATACCGCAGCATCATGCGGGGCTCGTCATTCCAGCTCATCCCAGCACGGGGTGCGGACACTACGTTGGAAAACGTGTCCACTGTCATCAAGACGGACGGCCTCACCAAGAGGTTCCCCCGGGTCACCGCCCTCGATCAGCTCACCGTAGAGGTGCAGCCCGGGGTGGTCGGTCTGGTGGGGGCGAACGGGGCGGGCAAGTCCACACTCATCAAGATCCTGCTGGGGCTCGCCCCGGCGACCTCCGGCACCGGGCAGGTCCTCGGCCTGGACATCGCCACACAGGGGTCGGAGATCCGCGAGCGGGTCGGGTACATGCCGGAGCACGACTGCCTGCCGCCGGACGTCTCGGCGACGGAGTTCGTGGTGCACATGGCCCGGATGGCCGGGCTGCCGGCCGCCGCCGCGCGCGAGCGGACCGCCGACACGCTGCGCCACGTCGGGCTGTACGAGGAGCGCTACCGGCCGATGGGCGGGTACTCCACCGGCATGAAGCAGCGGGTCAAGCTCGCTCAGGCGCTGGTGCACGACCCCAAGCTGGTGCTGCTGGACGAGCCGACCAACGGGCTCGACCCGGTCGGCCGGGACGACATGCTGGCGCTGATCCGCCGGGTGTACTCCGACTTCGGGATCTCGGTGCTGGTCACCACCCACCTGCTCGGCGAGCTGGAGCGCACCTGTGACCACCTGGTGGTCATCGACGGCGGCAAGCTGCTGCGCTCCTCCTCCACCGCCTCCTTCACCGAGGCGACCGCGGTGCTGGCCGTCGAGGTGACGGACTTCCCGTCCGCGGGCCCCGCCGACGGCGACCACACGGACCCAGCCCCCGCCGACGGCCACCCCGCGGACTCCGCCGTCGCGGTGCGCGAGCGGATGGCCGCCGCCGGGCTGTCGGTCCAGATGGACGGCTCGCGGATCCTGCTGGTCCGGATCGACGGGGACGACACCTACGACACCATCCGCGACACCGTCGCGGGCCTCGGCCTCGGCCTGGTCCGGCTGGAACAGCGCCGCCACCGGGTCGCCGAGCTCTTCACCGACTCCGCCACCGCCGCACCGCAGGGAGGTACCGCAGATGTCGCTGCCTCCTGAGACCAGGTCGACCGACACCGGCGTCATCCACGACATCGGCTACCGCGGCTACACGGGCCCCCGCCTCGGCCGGGCCTACGCGACCCGCTCGCTGTTCACCCAGAGCCTGCGCGCCGCGTACGGGCTCGGGCGCTCCGGCAAGTCCAAGGTGCTGCCGATGCTGGTGCTCGGCGTGGTCACCGGGCCCGCGGTGATCATCGTCGCCTTCGCGATCGTCACCGGCCGCAAGGAGCTCCCGCTCGACTACCCGGGCTACCTGGCCGCCCTCGGGCTGATCGTCTCGATCTTCCTGGCGGCCCAGGCGCCGGTGCTGCTCTCCCGGGACCTGCGCCACAACACCGTCCCGCTGTACTTCTCCCGCCCGATCACCCGCGGCGACTACGTCCGGGCCAAGTTCGCCGCGATGGCCTGCGCCCAGCTGCTGCTGATGACGGCCCCGCTGCTGGTCCTGTACATCGGCGCGCTGCTCGGCGGGCTGGACTTCGGGCACAACACCGCGCAGCTCCTGTACGGCCTGGTCACCGCCGTGCTGTACGCCCTGGTGCCGACCTCCGTCGCGCTGGTGATCGCGGCGAGCACCCCGCGCCGGGGCTTCGGGGTGGCGGCGATCATGGGCTACCTGGTGGTCAGCACCACCCTGGTCGCGATCATCACCGGTATCAGCAGCGGCGTCTCCGAGACCGTGCCGGACTCCGCCCAGTGGATCGCACTGCTCTCGCCGAACGAGCTGGTCGAGAGCCTGACGAACCAGCTGTTCGACCTCGGGACCGACCCCGGCCGGATGCACGCGCCCGGCGCGCTCGGCGCGGCCGTCTTCCTCGTCGTCGCCGCCGCGATCACGGCCGGCTCGTACGCCCTCCTGCTGCGTCGCTACCGCAGCATCTGATCACCCGAGTATCTGAGAGGGCGTCATGGCCACCATCACCATCGACAAGGTCTCCCGCTGGTTCGGCAACGTGGTCGCCGTCAACGACATCAGCATGGCGATCGGCCCCGGCGTCACCGGCCTGCTGGGCCCCAACGGCGCCGGGAAGTCCACGCTCATCCACATGATGAGCGGCTTCCTCGCCCCCTCCACCGGGGCGGTCACCCTGGACGGCGCGCCGATCTGGCGCAACCAGGAGGTGTACCGGCAGATCGGGCTGGTGCCCGAGCGCGAGTCGATGTACGACTACCTGACCGGCTGGGAGTTCGTGCTCGCCAACGCCGAACTGCACGGACTCGCCGACCCGGGCGCCGCCGCCAAGCGGGCGCTGGGCCTGGTCGAGATGGAGTACGCCCAGGACCGGAAGACCGGGACGTACTCCAAGGGCATGAAGCAGCGCGTCAAGATGGCCTCCGCGCTGGTCCACGACCCCGCGGTGCTGCTGCTCGACGAGCCCTTCAACGGCATGGACCCGCGCCAGCGGCTCCAGCTGATGGAGCTGCTGCGCCGCTTCGGCGCGGACGGCCGGACGGTGCTGTTCTCCTCGCACATCCTGGAGGAGGTCGAGCAACTGGCCCGGCACATCGAGGTCGTGGTGGCCGGCCGGCACGCCGCCTCCGGGGACTTCCGGAAGATCCGCCGGCTGATGACCGACCGCCCGCACCGCTACCTGGTCCGCTCCAGCGACGACCGCCGGCTGGCGTCCGCGCTGATCGCGGACCCGTCGACGGCCGGCATCGAGCTGGACCTGCAGGACAAGGCGCTGCGCATCCAGGCGGTGAACTTCCAGGGCTTCACCACCCTGCTGCCGAAGGTCGCCCGGCAGGCCGGCATCCGGCTGTACACCGTCGCACCGGCGGACGAGTCCCTGGAGAGCGTCTTCTCCTACCTCGTCTCCGCCTGAACGCCTCAACCGGACCAGGAAGGCCGACCACACCATGAACCCGACCGTCGCCAGGCTGACGCTGCGCGGCCTGCTGGGCCGCCGCCGCGGCCTCCTGCTGCTGGTGGTCCCCGCCCTGCTGCTGCTCGTCTCGGCGATCGCCAGCGGCTCCAGCGGGGACAAGCACGACCTGACCGTCAAGATCCTCGGCCAGCTGGGCCTCGGCACCCTGCTGCCGATCCTCGGCCTGGTCGTCGGCACCGGCGCCATCGCCACCGAGATCGACGACGGCTCGATCGTCTACCTGCTCGCCAAGCCGCTGCCCCGCTGGAAGATCATCACCACCAAGCTGGTGGTGGCCGTCGGCACCACCTGGGTGTTCGCGGCCGTCCCCACCCTGCTCGCCGGGCTGCTGCTGTACGGCACCGGGGACAACCTGGCGCTCGGCTACACCGTCGCCACCCTGGTGGCCGGTGCCGTGTACAGCGCGCTGTTCCTGCTGCTCGGCGTGGCCACCCGGCACGCGGTGGTGGCGGGCCTGGGCTACGCGCTGATCTGGGAGTCCCTGGTCGGCAACTTCGTGAAGGGCGCCAAGACGCTGAGCGTGCAGCAGTGGGGCCTGTCGGTGGGCGAGGCGGTGGCCGGGGACGGCGCGATCACCGCGGGGGTCTCGCTCGGGGTGGCCGTGCCGCTGCTGCTGGTGCTCACCGTGGCGGCGACGGTGCTGGCCTCGGTGAAGCTGGCCGGGCTGACCCTGGCCGCCGAGGAGTAGGCCCGGCGGCCCGGGTGGCGGCCTGCCCGGCCGCCACCGCCCGGGTCGCGCCCGGGTCGCAGCGTCCGGGTCGCAGCGTCCGGGTCAGAGCGTCCGGTTGCGGCCCGCGCCCCAGCCGGCCGCGGCGACGACGGCGGTCAGCGCCAGCATCAGCACCAGCACGGTGTCCCAGCCGCCGGTCAGCTGCCGCAGCGCCCCGGCGCCGACCGGTCCGGCCGCCGCCACCAGGTAGCCGACCGCCTGCGACATCCCGCCCAGCCGGGCGGCACCGGCCGCGCTGTCGGTGCGCAGCACGATGAAGGCGAGGCCGAGGCCCAGCGAACCGCCCTGGGCGATGCCCAGGATGGTGGCCGCGACCCAGGCGCCGGGCACCGGCGAGACCAGCAGGATGGCGAGGCCCAGCCCGTTCAGCACGGCCATCACGAGGGCCAGCGCCCGCTGGCTGGTCATCCGGCCGGCCATCAGCGGGACGAGGAACGCCCCGGCGACCTGTACCAGGTTGGAGAAGGCGAAGACCAGGCCGGCCTCGCCGCGGTCCATGCCGTGGTCGGCCAGGATGGTCGGCATCCAGGCGACCAGGATGTAGACCAGCAGCGACGAGACGCCCATGAAGAGGCTGATCTGCCAGGCCAGCGGCGAGCGCCAGATCCCCTGCGCGGGGACGGCGGCGGCCCGGGGCGCGCTGGCCGCCGGCGCCGGAGCCGCGGCCCGCTCCTGGCGGGAGCGCAGCACCTGCGGCAGCCAGGCCACCGCCGCGACCAGCGCCAGCAGCGACCAGGCGCCGAGCGAGGCCTGCCAGCCGCCGCCGAGGGCGTGCTCCAGCGGCACCGAGGTGCCGGCCGCGAGGGTGGCGCCGACCAGCATGGTGGTCGAGTAGACGCCGGTCATGGCGGCGGCCTTGCCCGGGAACTCCCGCTTCACCAGGCCCGGCATCGAGACGTTCAGGACGGCGATGGCCACGCCGATCACCACGCAGCCCGCGTACAGCGCCGCCACCGAGGGCAGCACCCGCAGCAGGACGCCCGCGCCGAGCACCAGCACCGCGCCGAGCACCACCCGCTCGGTGCCGAACCGCCTGGTCAGCCGGGGGGTGAGCGGGGCGCCGACGCCCTGGAAGAGCACCGGCACGGTGGTGATCAGGCCGCTCGCGGTGGCGGAGAGGCCGAAGGTCCGCTGGATCTCGCCGACCATCGGCGAGATCGCCGCGAGGCAGGCGCGCATGTTCAGGGCGACCAGCAGGATGCCGGTCAGCAGCAGGGCGGGGTGGGCCAGCCGGGCGCGGACGGGGAGCGTGGGAGTGGTGACAACCGGCTGCTGGGCACGGGTGACTGCCATGGGTCGTGCTGCTCTTTCGTGAGGACGGGGACGCGGGCGCGGAAGGGGCGGGCGCCGCTTACTTCCGGGCCGCGATGGCCGCGAGGAGCTGCTCGACGGCCGCGGTCGGCTCGGCGAGCAGCTCGCGACACGCCGCCTCGGCGCGGTCCGGGTCGCCGCTCTCGATCGCGTCCACCAGGGCCTCGTGGGTGGCCACGACCACCTCGGGCATCTCGTGGTCGCCGAAGGCCGTCCGCATCGACTCGCGCACCGAGGCGCCGAAGTAGCGGTACACCTCGGCCAGCGCCGGGTTGTGCGCGGCCTCGACGACGGCGGTGTGGAACTCCAGGTCGTGTTCGACGGTCGCCTCGCGGCCGGCCCGCTCGGGGTGCGCCGCGATCACCTCGGCCTCGCGGGCCAGTGCGGCCCGCATCCGGCGGATGTCCTCGGGCGTGTGCCGCAGTGCCGCCAGCCGGGCCCCCTCGGCCTCCAGCGCCGCGCGGACCTCCAGGACGTCCCGGATGCCGGAGCGCTGGACCCCGCGCAGGACGGAGGCCGGGTCGCTGGTGCTGCGGACGAAGGTGCCCTCGCCCTGCCGGGAGACCAGCATGCCGGCGTGCACCAGCACCCGGATCGCCTCCCGTACGGTGTTGCGTCCGACCTGGAGGCGCTCGGCCAGCTCGTGCTCGGTGGGGATCCGCGAGCCGACCGGCCAGGCGCCGGCGGCGAGCTGCTCGCGCAGCTGGTCGATGGCGGTGTCCACCAGGGAGCGCCGGCCGGCGGCCTGCAGGTTGTCGTTCGTGCTGGTCACGGCGGCTCCTCCCGAGTCCTCTGGGCCGGTCATCGGTCATCCTACAACTGCTTGCCCGGTCATCCTACAACTGGTGGATGAACACCATGGGAACCGTCCGGGCCGGCCTCGCGTTGCTCCGGACGACTTCGGTCCACCCCTATTGCAAGGAGAGCGTCCGCATGGTGTTCAAGAAGCTGCTCGGTGCCCTGGGCGTCGGCGGTCCCGGCGTCGACACCGTCCTGTCCACGCCGGTGGTGCAGCCCGGCGGCACGCTGCACGGGACGGTCGAGCTGACCGGCGGCACGGTCGAGGCCGACATCCGGGGGATCACGCTGACGCTGGTCGCCCGGGTGGAGATCGAGCACGAGGAGGGGGAGAGCACCGGTCTCTACCCGTTCGCGCGCTTCTCCGTCACCGCGCCGCTGGTGCTGGCGCCGGGCGAGAACCGCTCGATCCCGTTCGCCGTCCCCGTCCCGTGGGAGACGCCGGTCACCGTCGTCGCCGGGCAGCGCCTGCACGGGATGCAGCTCGGCGTGCGCACCGAGGTGGACATCGCGGGCGCGCTCGACAAGGGTGACTCCGACCCGCTGGAGGTCGAGCCGCTGCCGGTGCAGCACCGGATCCTGGACACCCTGCTGCAGCTGGGCTTCCGGTTCCGCTCCGCCGACCTGGAGGCCGGGCGCATCCGCGGCACCGGTCAGACGCTGCCGTTCTACCAGGAGATCGAGTTCTCCTCGGCGCCGCAGTACGCGCACTCCTGCAACTCGCTGGAGGTCAGCTTCGTGACCACCCAGAACCGGGTCGAGGTGGTGCTGGAGGCGGACAAGCGCGGCGGCCTGTTCGGCCACGGTGGCGGCGACGTGATCCGCACCCACGTGGTCGAGCACGGCCAGGCCGACCAGGACCTCACGGCCCTGGTCGACGGCTGGATCCGCGCGGCGCTCTGACCCCCGCTGCCACTCGCTGACCCCCGCCGACCCCCGCGGCCACCCGGCGCGCGGGCGGCCGGCGGCGGCTATCCGTAGGAGACGTTGCTGCAGATGTCGTCGTCGGCCGAGCGGGCCTCGTTGACCACCTCGGTGGGCAGCGGGGCCGGGGCGGCGGGCGTGCCGGGCGCGGCGGCCGTGGTGGCGTTGGCGGCGGCGTAGTCCTTGCCGAGCACCAGGCTGATCCCGGCCGCCGAGGTCGGCGTCAGGGTGGAGCCGGGGAACATCGCCGCGACCTTCTCCGCGTTGGCCTTCTGGCCGGAGCCGTACTCCACCGTGGTGGTCGCCTTGTTGGTGTTCTTGGCGGTGGTGACACCGGTGACGGTGACCTTGGCGGCCTTGAGCGTCTCGGCGGCCTTGGCGGCCAGCCCGGAGGCGGTGGTGCCGTTGTAGACCGCGACCTTGACCGGCGGCCCCTCCACCGCGGCCGGCGGGGGCGGCGCGGCGGGGGTGGTCTCGGGCGCCGCGGTCGGGGTCTGCGGGGCGTCCTCCTGCTTGCCCGTGGCATCCTCGCCGTCGATGGTCCGGTCGGCCTGGAGGGTCTTCCAGAGGTTGTCGACGGCGGGGTGGACCAGGTCGATCCGGGGGCCGTTGTAGCGCCACGGCGTGGTGAGGAACTTGACGTCGTGCAGGTCGATGTTCTTCATCGACAGCGCGAAGTCCATCAGCTTCTTGGCCGAGTCCAGCCCGGGGTCGACCGTCATCGACTTGGTGGCGGCGTCGGCCAGCGGCAGCAGCGTGGTCGGGTTCAGGCCCTCGCCCTTGACCTTGGCCATCAGCGAGGCCAGGAAGGCCTGCTGGCGCTTCATCCGGCCGACGTCGGACTCGTCGCCGATGCCGTGCCGCAGCCGGACGTAGTCCAGCGCCTTCTGGCCGGCGAGCTTCTGCTTCCCCTTGGGCAGGACGACCTTGCCCTTCTTGCCCAGGTTGGGGTTGAGGTGCCCCTCGTAGACGTCGTTCGGCAGGCAGACGTCCACCCCGCCGACGGCCTCGGTCATCGCCGCGAAGCCCTCGAAGTTCACTTCTATGGTGTGGTCGACCCGGATGCCGGTGAGCTTCTCCACCGTGTTCTGCGTGCAGGCCGGGTTGCCGGACTCGCTGTTGCCCACCGAGAACGCCGAGTTGAACATCTGCCCGGGCGACTCCTTGGTCCACTTGCCGTTCGGCAGCTTGCACGCCGGGATGGTCACCAGCGCGTCGCGCGGGATCGAGATGCCCACCGCGTGCTTGTGGTCCGCGTAGACGTGCAACAGGATCGTGGTGTCCGAGCGGGCACCGTCCTCGTTGCCGCCGCCGAGGTCGCTGTTCTTGCCGGCCCGCGAGTCGGAGCCGATCAGCAGGATGTTGACCGGCTTGTTGCCGTTGGCGTCGGCGACCGCCTCCGGCGGGCGGTCGGTGGCGATCGCGTCCGGGTCGAAGGACTTGATGTTGCCGTTGAGCTTGTAGTAGATCGCGCCGCCGGTACCGGCCAGGAGCACCAGGACCCCGGCGGCCGACCAGGCGACGATCTTCTTGAGGTTCCGCTTGGGCTTGCGGCTGTTGCGCGCGGCCGCCCGGCCGCCGGCCGCGGTCGCGCCCGGCGCCTCCTTGCCGGCCGCACCCCTGCCCGCCGGGCCCTTGCCCGTGGTCGAGCCCTTGCCCGCGGTGCCCTTGCCCTGGGCCGCCCGCCGGGCCTCGGCCCGGCCGCCCGGCCGGGGCGCGGGGACGCGGCCGTCGGCGCTGTCGGCGGGGGGCTCGGTCCGCACACCGCCGCGCGAGCCTCCGGCGCCGTGCGAGCCTCCGTGTGAACCGCCACCGCGGGGGCCGCCGCCGCTGGCGCGCCGCCGTCCGTCCGCTCCCGACGGGGTCTCGTCCCACTGGCCTGACATGCGCGTACCTCTCAGCGGCGAAGCGGCAATCCTGTGCGCGTCCGGCGGGCAACGCCCGGGCCGGCTGGTCGCACCGCACAGGAGCACCGCACCGGGAGACGCGGAGCTTCAGCGGAGCATACAAACTCTTCCTGAGACGGTCAGCATCCGGGTGCCGCCGAGGCGATCACCGGGCCCCCGTCCGGCCGTTCAGCGGACCGGGTAGAGCCGCTCCAGGACGACGGCGACGCCGTCCTCGTCGTTGCCGACGGTGACCTCGTCGGCGACCGCGAGCAGCTCCTCGTGGGCGTTCGCCATCGCGACGCCGTGCGCGGCCCAGCCGAACATCGGGATGTCGTTGGGCATGTCACCGAAGGCGATGGTGTCGGCGGCGCGCACGCCCAGCCGACGGGCCGCGACGGCCAGCCCGGTGGCCTTGGAGAGCCCGAGCGGCAGCAGTTCGACGATGCCGGCGCCCGCCATCACGACGCCGACCAGATCCCCCGCGACCCGGCGGGCGAGGTCGGCGAGGCCGTCGTCGGTCAGGCCGCGGTGCTGGATGTAGAGCTTGCTGAGCGGGGCGGCGAACAGCTCGTCCTTGTCCGCCCGGACCACCGGGAGGTCGGAGCCGATCAGCAGCTCGTACCCCGGACCGGCCAGCACCTGGCCGTCGAGGCCGTCCTGGTTGGCGGCGACGGCCAGCGGGCCGATCTCCGCCTCGATCTTGGCGATGGCCAGTGCGGCCTGCCGCCGGTCCAGGGTGAGCGAGGTGAGCAGCTTGTGCGCGCCCGCGTCGTAGACCTGCGCGCCCTGGCCGCACACCGCTATGCCGGTGTAGCCGATCTCGTCGAAGACCGGCCGGGCCCAGGCGGCCGAGCGGCCGGTGACGATGATGTGCAGCGCCCCGGCCGCGGTGGCGGTGGCCAGTGCGGCCCGGGTGCGCTCGGAGACGGTCTCCCCGCTGTTCAGCAGGGTCCCGTCGAGGTCGGTGGCGACCAGCCGGAAGGGCAGGTCGCCACCGGGGGAGACGGGGCTGGGGCTGGTGTTGCTCATGGGCCGTACGTCTCCCGGGAGTTGCTGTCGAGCGGTGCTGCGGAGGGCGTTACTTCTTGACCGGCGGGAGGACCTCGCGCCCGCCGAGGAAGGGACGCAGCGCCTCCGGGACGACGACCGAGCCGTCGGCCTGCTGGTGGTTCTCCAGGATCGCCACGATGGTGCGCGGGACGGCGACCAGGGTGCCGTTCAGCGTGGCCAGCGGGCGGACCTTGCCCTCCTCGCGCATCCGGATGGCGAGCCGGCGGGACTGGTACTCGGTGGTGTTGGAGGTCGAGGTGACCTCGCGGTACTTGCCCTGGGTCGGGATCCACGCCTCGATGTCGAACTTGCGCGCGGCCGAGGAGCCGAGGTCGCCGGAGGCGACGTCGATCACCCGGTACGGCAGCTCCAGGGCGTTGAGGAAGTCCTTCTCCCACTGCAGCAGGCGGCGGTGCTCGGCCTCGGCGTCCTCCGGGGAGGTGAAGACGAACATCTCCACCTTCTCGAACTGGTGGACGCGGATGATGCCGCGGGTGTCCTTGCCGTAGGTGCCGGCCTCGCGGCGGAAGCAGGACGAGTAACCGGCGTAGCGCAGCGGCAGCTTGTCCGCGTCGATGATCTCGTCCATGTGGTACGCCGCGAGCGGGACCTCGCTGGTGCCGACGAGGTAGCGCTCCTCCTCCGCGAGGAAGTAGACGTTCTCGGCGGCCTGGCCGAGGAAGCCGGTGCCGTCCATGGCGGCCGGGCGGACCAGGGCCGGGGTGATCATCGGGGTGAAGCCGGCCGCGGTGGCCTGGGTGATCGCCATGTTGACCAGGGCGAGCTCCAGCAGCGCGCCGACACCGGTCAGGTAGTAGGACCGCGCGCCGGCGACCTTGGCGCCGCGCTCGGTGTCGATCGCGCCGAGGATCTGCCCCAGCTCGACGTGGTCGCGGGGCTCGAAGCCCTCGGCGGCGAAGTCGCGCGGGGTGCCGACCTCCTCCAGGGTGACGAAGTCCTCCTCGCCGCCGACCGGGGCGGCCGGGTCGATGAGGTTCGCCAGGGAGCGGAGCAGGCGCTCGGCCTCCTCCTTGGCCGCACCCTGCTCGGCGTCGGCGGCCTTGACCTCCTCGGCGAGCGCCTTGGTGCGCTGCAGCAGGGCGGTCTTCTCCTCGCCCTGGGCCTTGGCGACCTGCTTGCCGAGCGTCTTCTGCTCGTTGCGCAGCTCGTCGAAGCGACTGCCCGAGGACCGGCGGCGCTCATCGGCGGAGAGGAGGGCGTCGACCAGGTCGACGTCCTCGCCACGGACGCGCTGCGAGGCGCGTACTCGGTCAGGGTCCTCACGAAGCAGGCGAAGGTCAATCACGGGCCCAAGCCTACCGGGCGGGTGCCCTTCCACCGGTACGGATTTCCGGCTGGGGATAACTCGGCCCTTCCTGTGGATAACCCTTGTGGGCAATCGCGCCGCGAAAGGTTATCCACAGGCGGAACCGGTGGGCTGTGGATGATGGGACCCCCTGGGCGGGCCGTGTGTGCAACCAGGGAATTGAGGTTTCAAACCTCATTTGACCTTCCCGAGTGAGGGAATTGAAGCACTCGCACGGGTGATTTGCTGGCACACGGGTGACTCTGGTCCGATTAGTCATCTCTGCGCCGCTTCCCGATGATCCGACCGAAACCGGCAGTGGCTATACCGGTTTGTCGACTCATCCCCAGGCCTGTGGATAACTTTCGGCTGTGGACAGCCGGGGGCCCTGTGGACAGCCGGGTTCCGCCGGTGCGGAGCCTGTGGACGACGGGTGCGGTGACCCGTCCCGCCGTCCGGGCGCGGTCGAAAACAGTCGAAAAAGGGTGGGAAAACGAAAGTCGACGGTCAGATGTCGCCGCGACCGTCGAGGCAGCGGGAGAGCCAGTCCGCGGCGTCGGTGAAATCGGTGTCCGAGGTGCCCGGCCGCCGGTGCTGGGAGACCTGCTGGTCGGCGCGCGGATAGGAACCGAGGAAGCGCACCTGCGGGCAGATCCGCTTGAGGCCCATCAGCGCCTCGCTCACCCGGCGGTCGGTGAGGTGGCCCTCGCAGTCGATCAGGAAGCAGTAGCTGCCGAGCCCCTCGCCGGTCGGCCGGGACTCGATCCGCATCAGGTTGACGCCGCGCACCGCGAACTCCTGGAGCAGCTCCAGCAGCGCGCCCGGGTGGTCGTCCGGCAGCCAGAACACCATCGAGGTCTTGTCCGCGCCGGTCGGCGAGGAGACCCGCCCGGGCCGGCCGACCAGGATGAACCGGGTGGTCGCGTTCTGCGCGTCGGCGATGTCCTTGACCAGCGGGTCCAGCCCGTAGATCGGGGCCGCGAACTCGCCCGCGAAGGCACCGTCGAACCGCTCCTCGGCGACCAGCCGGGCGCCGTCCGCATTGGAGGCGGAGGACTCCCAGCGGGCGTCCGGCAGGTTGGCGGCCAGCCAGCGGCGCACCTGCGGCTGGGCCACCGGGTGGCTGGTGACGGTCTTGATGTCGGCCAGCTCGGTGCCCGGACGCACCAGCAGCGCGAAGGAGATCGGCAGCAGCACCTCGCGGTAGATCATCAACGGGCTGCCGGAGGCCAGTTCGTCGTTGGTGGCGGTGACGGCGCCCTCGACCGAGTTCTCGATCGGCACGAACGCCCCGGAGGCCTCGCCGCCGCGTACCGCGTCCAGCACCAGCGGTACCGAGGCGAGCGGGACCAGCTCCCGGGTCGCCGCCTCGGGCAGGGTGCGCAGGGCCGCCTCGGTGAAGGTGCCCGCCGGGCCGAGGTAGGTGTACCGGGTCGCCGACATGCCGCCTCCGAGCGAATGGGTTGTCAGACCAGTCACCTTAGCCACTCCACCGATCGGCCACGTCCGGATTCCGGTCCGTGGTCACCGGGCCTGTTCCAGCAGCGACTGGCCCACGTAGCCGCCCTCCGGGGCGCCCGGCGGGACGGCGTACAGACCGCCGGCCTCGTGCCGCAGGAAACGGGAGAGGCCGTCGCCGCGGGCCAGCTTGCGCTGCACCGGGGTGAAGCCCCGGCGCGGGTCGGACTGGAAGGCCAGGAAGAGCAGTCCGGCGTCCGGGGAGCCGTCGGCCAGCAGGCCGTCGTGGTACGAGAAGCCGCGCCGCAGCATCGCCGCACCGCCGTTGGCGCTCGGGGCGGCGACCCGGACGTGCGCGTCGGAGGGGATCGCCAGCGCACCGTCCGGGCCCTGCGCGGCCAGGTCCACCGGGGTGTTCTCGCCGCCGGAGGCGGGTGCGGAGAGCGGGGCGCCGTCCGCCTTGCGCCGCCCGATCACCCGCTCCTGGCGGTCGACCGGCAGCGCCTCCCAGTTGTCCAGCAGCATCCGGATCCGCCGGAACACCAGGTACGAGCCGCCCACCAGCCAGGCCGGTCGGTCCTCCCCGGGGGTGCAGAACACCTTGGCGGCGAAGTCGTCCTGGCCGGGTTCGGGGTTGTTGGTGCCGTCGATCTGGCCCATCAGGTTGCGGCCGGTCATCGGCTGCGCGGTGGCGCCCGGGGTCCGGGCGAAGCCGGACATCTGCCAGCGCAGCGCCGCCGTCCCGGCCGCCTGGCGCTGGAGCACGCGCAGCGCGTGCACCGCGACCAGCGCGTCGTCGGCGCCGATCTGGACGAGGAGGTCGCCGTCGCCGCGGGCCGGGTCGAGGGCGTCGCCGGGGAAGGCGGGCAGCGGTTCGAGGGCGGCCGGCCGGTGGGCGGCCAGTCCGGCCTTGTCGAACAGGGCGGGGCCGAAGCCGAAGGTGACGGTGAGCGAGCACGGCCCGGCGTCCAGCGCGATCTGGTTCTCGTACTCGGTGGCCGGCTCCCCGGCGGCCAGCCTCGCGGCGGTCTGCGACCAGCGCCGCATCAGCTCGCGCAGCCCGTCCCGGCCGACGCCGTCGGCCAGGTCGAAGGCGGCCAGCTGGACCCGGGCCTGCTGCGGTTCGAGGATGCCGGCCTGGTGTTCCCCGTGGAACGGCAGCCGGGCGGCGCCGAGCGCCCCGCTCGGCCGGGTGCCGGCCGGGGCGGGGCCGGCGGGGGCGCGGTCCAGGGCGATGGCCCCGGCCGCGCCGGCGCCCGCCCCGACCACCAGCCCGGCCCCGGCGGTGCCCAGCAGGGCCCGCCGGGTGAAGCCGGTGCGCCCGGGCCCCTCCGCGGGCGCGCCGCCGGCCGTGGTGCTGTGCGCGGCGGTGTCCGTGCTGCTCTCCGTGGTGCCGTCCTCCAACGCGCTCACCCGATCTTCAGCTGCTTGATCTCGGTGGCCTGGTCGATGTCCGAGGAGCGGACCTGCACCGACACCACCCAGTTCCCGGCCAGCGGCAGCTGTGCGGTGCCGCTCCAGCGCCCGGTGCCCTCGGCGGTCAGCGCCACCGGGAGCGGGCCGAGGTCGCGGTCCGGCAGGGTGAAGGCGAGCTCCACCTCGGGGACCTCGACCGGCCGGCCGTCCGCGCCGTCCAGCGCGAGGTGCACCTCGTTGGGCCCGGTCCGGACCGGGTTGAGGGTGACCGTCGCGGTGCCCTTGGCGTTCGGGGTGCGGCCCTTGGTGTCGTACGGGAGCTTGAGCTCCAGGGTCTGGCCCGGCACGGTCTGCGGAGCCGGTGCGCCGGGCGCGGGGGCGGTGGCGCCGGTCCGGGCGGCCCCCGCCGAGACCTCCTGGGCCACCCGGCCGGGCGGCGAGTTGGTGAGCATCGTGGTGACCACCAGCACGGCCACCGCGACCAGCGACTCGACCAGCACCGAGCGGCGCAGTCCGGCCCTGGTGGGGGTGAGCGCGCGGTCGCGCCCGGCGCTCTCCCGGGCGGCCTGCTGGCGGTCCAGCTGGGCCTGCCGGACGGGGTCCTCGGAGACCGCCGCGACGGCGACCGGCTCACGGGCCTCGACGGCGCCGACCGGCTCCGCCTCGGCCGGGGCCGAGCGCAGCCGGGCCGCCCAGGAGCGGGAGACCCAGGCGACGCCGAGCATCGCGACCACGCAGCCGGTCTTCACCAGCAACAGCCGCCCGTACTCGGTCGAGGTCAGCGCGCCCCAGCTGCCGAGGCCGCGCCAGGACTGGTAGACCCCGGTGGCGGTGAGCACCGCCACCGAGCCGAAGGCGACCTTGGAGAAGCGGTCGACGGCCTCCGGGGCGAGGCCGTGCCGCAGTCCGACCAGCATCGCGGCGAGGCCGCCCAGCCAGAGGGCCATCGCGATCAGGTGCAGCATGCCGAGCGGCAGGGCCAGCCAGACCTGGATGCCCACCGCGGCGTGGTCGGCCCCGACCCAGGTCGCGGAGAGCGCCACCGCCAGCACCAGCCCGGCCACCCCGAGGCCCAGCCGGGCCTCGCGCTGCGGGCGTTCGGCGGCCCGCTGCTCCAGCTCCCGCAGCTCGGCCTCCTCGGCGTCCGCCGACCGCGGTCCGTCGGCCGACTGCCGTGCGCCCGCCGACTGCGGTCCGTCAGTCGCCTCCGGTCCGTCGGCGGCCGGGTGGGGCGGCTGGCCGAGCTGGCCGACCAGCAGCGACAGGAACACCCCGCTCGCCGCGAGCAGCAGCAGCCGGGCGGCCAGCGCCGTGCCGATCCGCTCGTCCAGCGTGGTGCGCACCAGCGACAGGTCGAAGGCCTGCCCGACCCCCGAGCCGCGCTCGTACGGGCCGCGCAGCAGCAGCACCGCCACGGTGGAGACCAGCAGGGCCACCCAGCCGGTCATCAGCAGCCGCTGCACCTGGCGCAGCGCGGCCCCGGCCGGCCAGCAGACCAGGACGAACGCGGCGGCGCCGGCGAGCAGCGCGAAGGCCAGGTAGGCGACGGTCCGCCCGGTCCCGTAGAGGGCGGCGACCACCGGGTCCGCCTCGGCGCTGCTCAGCGCGGTGGCGGAGACGGAGGTGTCCGAGGGCGCGCCGACGGAGAAGACGAACGCGCCGCCGATCGGGTGCGAGTCCTCCGAGACGGCCCGCCAGGCGACGGTGTAGGTGCCGTTGGCCAGGCCGCTGTTCAGCCCGACCCGGGCGGTGTTGTCCCGGCCGTCCGCGTGCGCCGGACTCCCGGTGTCGACGGCCTTGCCGGCCGGGTCGAGGACCCGGACCGAGTCGCCGGACAGCGAGACGGCCTCGCTGAAGGTCAGCGTGACGGACTGCGGGGCGGCGGGGACGACCGAGTTCTGGACCGGGTCGGTGGACTGCAGCGCGGCGTGGGCGGAGGCGGGGCCGGCGCCCGTGAGCATCAGCGCGAGCACCGCGCCGAGCATCCCGAGCAGCGCGGCGATCCGGCGGTGGCTGGCCTTCGGCATCTGGCGGATCCCTTACTGCTGGCCGGGCCGGCCGGACTCGCCGGACCGGCCTGGACGGTAGGTGAGTTCCTTGACCGGCACCTTGACCGAGATGGTGCCGGTCCTGGCGAAGGTCAGGTCGAGCTCCAACTCGTCACCGAGGACGGGGGCCTTCTGCCATCCCATGATCATGAGGTGGGTGCCGCCCCGGGCGAGCTGCAGCGCGCCGTGCGCGGGGACGTCCAGGCGCTCGACCTGCTCCATGGTGGAGGCGGTCGAGCGGTGCATGGTGACCGACTCGGCGCCGGGGCTGGAGACCTTGAGCAGCTGGTCCTCGCCGCCGTCGTTGCGCACGGTCAGGTACCCGGCCGCCATCCCGCCCGCCGGGGGCAGCGGGATGTAGGAGTCGGCCACGCTCAGCCGGGCCGTCCCGTCGCCCGCGCCGCTCCCGCCGCCCGCACCGCAGGCGACCAGCAGGGCGCCGCCCCCCAGTGCCGTCGCCAGCGCCGCGCCCGCGAGTGCCGTTCGGCGGAAGCCGAGGGGGCTGCCGAGTGCCTTCATGCGGCGACCCCCCGCGCGAGCAGCGGGAGGTCGTGCTCGTAGACCTGCTCCTCGGTGCCGCTCAGGTAGAGGACGTGCGCCTTGTCGTCCGCGGGGAGGAAGGCCAGCACCTGCGCGCCGTGGGTGGAGGTGACGGTGCCGTCCGCGTTGGTCACCGGGTCCTCGATCAGGATGCCGAGCGACTTGGCGGCGGTCTTCACCTTGGCCAGGTCCCCCGTGAGGCCTATGAAGTCGCTGCCCATCGAGTCCAGCCAGGTGCGCAGCACCTGCGGGGTGTCGCGCTGCGGGTCGGTGGAGACGAAGACGACGTTGACCTTCTGCCGCTCCTCGGCGGAGAGCTTCTTCATCGCCACGCCCACGTCGCCCATCGTGGTGGGGCAGACGTCCGGGCAGCTGGTGTAGCCGAAGAACAGCAGGGTGGCCTTCCCCGCGGTCTGCTGGCGCAGGTCGTAGGGCTTGCCGGAGGTGTCGGTCAGCTGCAGGTCGGGCTTCTCGAAGTTCTTGCTGAGCACGGTGCCCTGGTACGGCGAGTCGGCCTTCTGCCGGGTGACCTTGGCGGGGCCGGTGCCGCTGCCGCCGTCCGAGCCGCAGGCGGTCAGGGCGAGCGCGGCGGCGAGGGCGACGGCGGCGGCACCGGCCAGGCGGGCGGTGCGGGGGGTGCGGGGCATGGCGGTGTTCCGATCGGGTGCGCGGTGGTCACCGGTGGGGGCCGGACCCGTTCGGACCGGGTCCGGCCCCCACCGGTGCGAGGGTCAGGAGGCGGCGCTGCCGTTCTTGCGGCGCAGGCCGAGGACACCGAGAGCGGCGCCGATCACACCGACGACGATGCCGACCACACCGAGGACGCGGGCGGTGGAGTCGCTGCTCTTCGCGGCGTCGTCACCGGAGGCCTGCTCCTTGGCGTCGCCGTGGCCGTGGCTGTCGGCGGAGGTGGCGGCCGGGGAGGCGGTGACGCCGTGGGCGTCGCCGGAGGAGGCCTTGGTGAGGGTCAGCACCGGGGCGGGCTTGGCCGGCTCGGGCTGGCCGTCCTTGGCCTCGTCGATCCAGCGGACGACGTCGCCGTTGTCGTAGCTCTGCAGCGCCTTGAAGGTGAGCTTCTCGGCGTCGGTCGGCAGCGGGCCGAGCGAGACGCGGAACTCCTGGAACTGGCCGGGGGCGATCTTGACGCCCGCGTCGGCGGTCCAGGTGATCTTGGAGACGGCCTCGTTGACGTCGTTGCCGTGCACCTTGATCGGCTTGTCGAGCTTGGCCTTCTCGATGGTCGCGGTCCAGCCCGGCAGGGGCAGGGTCCGCACGGAGGCCAGCGGGTGGTCGAGCGGGAGGTTGACCTCCAGCTTCACCGTGGACGCGGCGTCGCTCTCGTTCGGGACCCGGAAGTCGACGGCGGTGTAGCCGCCCTGCGGGGCGCTGCCCGGGTTGACGGTCACGTGCGCGGAGGCCGGGCCGGCCAGGACCACGACGGAGGTGGCGGCGGCGAGGGCGACGGCGGCGATACGGCGGGTGGCCAGGGAACGCATGATGGGGTGGTCTCCGTTCGGAGGCTCGGCGGCAGGCCGGCCCTCGGGCACGGTGGTCCGTGCTCGGGCGGGCGCCGCGCGGCGTGGGGGGACGTCTGTGGGACCGCAGGACCGCGCGGGAGCGCGGGAACGAACGGTTCTGCTGCTTGCGCACGCCCGGAGCCCGGTACGGCAGGGGGTGCCGGCGGCGGGTCAGTACGCGAGGACGCCGAACGGAGGTCCGCGCCGCACCACGCTGTGCCGCAGCGCGGTACCGGCCGGCAGCGGGTCGCCCCCGCCGCGGGCGCCGGGGCGGCGGACGGGGCCGCCCCCGGTGCCGAGCAGGCCGCGCAGCAGGGCGGCGGCCAGCGCGAACGCCGTCCGCAGCGGCGCGGCCCAGTGCTCCCGGGCGGCCGCGGCGGTGATCCGGACCAGTCGCCACAGGGCGGCCTCGCCGCGCCGCAGCCACCAGCCGGCCACCAGGGCCGCGGCCAGGTGCCCCGCGAGCATCGACGGCGTCATCCCGAGCACGCCGCCCTGCCACCAGGGCGCGACGGCGAAGGTCTGCGGGTCCAGGCCGGCACTGGAGACGAGCTGCTCGGCGGACGGGTTGCCGGGCAGCCCGATCAGTGTGCCGGGCCGGGACTCGTTGCAGATCAGCCGGCCCGCCACCTGCGGCAGCGAGAGCGGACCGGAGGAGGAGCCGTGGTGCATCCCCGACAGGCCGGCCATCGCGGTCGTGTGGCCGCCGAAGCCGTGGAAGAGGCAGTGCAGGCCGAGCTGGCCCGCGCCGAGCGCACCGGCGATGGCGGCGAGCGAACGCTCCCGCCCGCCGAAGGCCACGGCGAGCACCAGGACGGCCGCGAAGCCGGTCGCGAGTGCGGACGGGGCCACGTTCCCGCCGCCGGCCAGGGCGTGCCCGGCGGCCGCGATCAGCGTGCAGACCAGGGCGAACGGCACCGCCCGCGCAAGCCGCAGATCCCAGGCGGCGGCCCCGACCGGCGCGTCCGGTGCGGGGGCGCCCGGGTGCGGGGCGGCGGCGGGGGCATTCATGGCCGGGCCATCATCTCATCGCGTACCCCGCCGACGCGGGCAGGGTGGGAAATCCCTACGAATGCCCCGTTCGGCCCCGGCGCACGCGCCCCCGAATGCGCCGCTCGGCACAGAGCACGGCCCCAGTCCATCCGCCGAACGGGCGGTACCGGACCTCCGACACGGTTCACCGCCGGATCCCCCGGAGATACCTAGTTGTATGTGGAGCCGCAGCCAGGAGGGACCTCCCGTGGACATCTGGTGGACTCTGCACCTCAAGCGCGACCCGGCCAGCGTGCCGCTGGCCCGGCGCATACTGCTGGGTGCCATGGCGACGGCGGGCGTCGACCCGCAGGTCGCCCAGGACCTCGGGGTCGCCCTCAGCGAGGCCTGCGCCAACGCCGTCGAACACGGCGCGGGCGGCCGCCCGGACGAGGGCTTCCAGGTCACCGCCTCGATCAGCGGCGACCGCCTGCGGATCGAGGTGACCGACTCCGGCCCCGGCGTCGCCGCCCCCGCCGCGGCCTTCCCGCCGCCGCCGCTGCGCCGCCCGGCCGCCCCGCCGGCCCGCCCGGCCCCGCGCCGCCGCACCCGCCGCGGCCGCGCGACCCTGCCCGGGGCCCTGCTCACCACCCACCGTCCCCGCCGCGACGGCCGCCCCTACGACACCCACGTGCTGCCGCCCTGCCTCCCGCCCGCCCCGGCCCCCACCCTGCGCCCGGTCGACCTCGACACCCTCCCCGACCTCACCGCGGAGAGCGGCCGCGGGCTCTTCCTCATCCACGCCCTGACCGACCACGTCCAGCTCCGCAACCACCCCCTGGGCGGTGCGATCGTCAGCTTCGACAAGATCCTCAAGTGGCAGGACGGCGCCCTGCTCCAGGCCTCGTAGGCCCCGGGGGCTCCCCGGTTGCCGGTGGGGTACGGCGGCCGGACGATGGGGGAATGATGCACCAGATGCGCGCCGAGTACGGCGATGGCGGCCCGGCCGCCGGGGTGAGGCTCTGGCACATGGTCCGCGGTTCGGAGGCCGTGGCGATGTGCGGCCGGGAGCTGGACGCGGATGCCGCGCTGCGGGAGCCGGTGGACTGGGGCAAGACGCCCGAGCTCTGCTGCCACACCTGCGGGGCGTACTACCTGCGCGAGACGCCGTACCTGGCCACCGAACACCCGTAGGCACGCCTACCGTGGTCGGCATGGAAGAGCCCCTGGTCCGGCCCCGGTCCCTGGTCCGTGAGGCCGCCGCGCTGCGGACCGGTGAGTCCGGCCTGCCCGCCCATGTCGACCGGCTCTGCGCCCGGATCGAGCACGTCGACCCGCTGATCCGCGCGTTCGTGTCCGAGCCCGGACGGCACGCCCGGCTGAGCGCCGAGGCCCGCGCGCTGGCCGCCCGCTACCCCGACCCGGCCGCCGCGCCCCCGCTCTTCGGGGTGCCGGTCGGGGTCAAGGACATCGTCCACGTCGACGGACTGCCCACCCACGCCGGCTCCGCGCTGCCCCCCGGCGTCCTGGCCGGGCCGCAGGCCACCGTGGTGGACCGGCTGCGCGCCGCCGGGGCGCTGGTGGCGGGCAAGACCGTGACCGCCGAGTTCGCGTCCAGCGCCCCCGGTCCGACCCGCAACCCGCACAACCCCGCGCACACCCCGGGCGGTTCCAGCAGCGGTTCGGCGGCGGCCGTCGCGGCCGGGCTGGTGCCGCTGGCCATCGGCACCCAGACCGTCGCCTCGGTGGTCCGCCCCGCCGCCTACTGCGGGGTGGTGGGCTTCCGGTCCACCCACGGGCGGATCCCGATCGACGGGGTGATCCCGAACGCGCCCAGCTTCGACACCCTCGGCGTGCTCACCTCCGACCTGGCCGGCGCCGCGCTGGCCGCGTCGCTGCTCTGCGACGGCTGGCAGGAGGCCGGGGACGGCCCGCCGCCCGTCCTCGGGGTGCCCGTCGGGCCGTACCTGGAACGGGCCGAGCCGCAGGCGCTCAAGGCGTTCCGGGAGCAGCTGGACCGGCTCGCCGCAGCAGGACTGACGATCCGCCGGGTCGATCTGCTGCCGGACTTCGAGCAGCTCGCCCGGCACCTGCGGACCATCGGCCGCTTCGAACTGGCCCGCGCCCACGCCGACTGGTTCACCCGCTTCGGTGCCCTCTACCGGCCCGAGACGGCGGCCGCCGTCCGGCACGGCCAGGGCGTCGACCCGGAGGACCGCGAGGCCGCGCTGCGCGCCCGCGCGCACTTCCGCGACCGGCTCGCCGAGGAGACCGGGCGGGCCGGGGTGGACCTCTGGCTGGCGCCCGCCGCGACCGGCCCGGCGCCGCTCGGCCTGGACGGCACCGGCGACGGCATGATGTGCCTGCCCTGGAGCTACGCCGGACTGCCCGCGCTGAGCCTGCCCGCCGGCCCGGCGGACGACGGTCTGCCGCTGGGCCTCCAGGTGGTCGGCGCGGCCGGAGCCGACGAAAAGCTGCTGGCCGGGGCGGCCCTGCTGGAGCGGGCCCTGGTGCCTGGTCCCGGCTCCACCGGGGGCTAACCCCCGCCGGGGTCGGCCGGGCTGCCGCACTGTGCCGGCACCCTCCCGCGCGGGAGGGTGAGGACATGCCGAAGCCGCCCAGCCACCCCAGCCCGCAGCGCAGTTGCCGCCGCGCGATCCACTGCCAGAACCGCCCGGGAGGGCAGGTCTGATGCTGCTCTCCTACGCACTCCAGAGCCTGCGCGCCCGCCGGTCGAGCTTCGCGGGCGCCTTCTGCGCACTGTTCTTCGCCGCCCTGACCGTCACCGCCTGCGGGACGCTGCTGGAGACCGGCCTGCGCGGCGAGATCCGCACCGAGCGGTACACGGGCGCCCCCTTCGTGGTGGCCGCCGACCAGCAGGTGCACCGGACGACCGTCAAGGACAAGGGCAACGGGAAGACCAAGACCAAGGAGAAGGCCAAGCCGCTCGCCGAGCGGGCCTGGCTGCCCGCCGCACTGGCCGACCGGATCGCGGCGGTACCGGGCGTGCGCGCCGCCGTGCCCGAACTCACCTTCCCCGCCCAGCCGGTGGCCGCCGACCGGCTCCCCGGGTACGGACACGCCTGGGCCTCCGCCGGGCTGACCCCGTTCACCCTGGCCGAGGGCCGGGAGCCGGGCGCCGCCGACGAGTTGGTGGTCGACGCGGGTCTGGCCGCCCGGGCCCGGCTGCACGTCGGCGACCGGCTGACCGTCCGCTCCACCCAGACGCCCGCCGCCTACCGGATCTCCGGCATCGCCGCCGCCCGGGGCACCGAACTCACCGAGCAGAGCGCGCTGTTCTTCCAGCAGGCCGAGGCCGAGCGGCTGGCCGGCCGGCCCGGACAGGTCGCCGCGGTCGGCGTCCTGCCGGAGCCCGGCGCCGACCGGGCGAAGCTCGCCCGGGACCTCGCCCCGGTGCTGGCCGGCGCCGGCGCGGTCGTCCACCAGGGCGCCGACCGCGGGCAGGCGGAGTTCCCGGAGGCCGCCGGTGCCCGGGTGAAGCTGGTCAGCATGGGCGCCGCGATCGGCGGCACCGCGCTGCTGGTGGCCGTCCTGGTGGTCAGCGGGACCTTCGCCCTGATGATCCGCCAGCGGGCCCGGGAGATCGCCCTGCTGCGCGCGGTGGCGGCGTCGCCCAAGCAGGTGCGGAAGATGATCGGCGGCGAGGCGCTGCTGCTGGGCCTGGTGGCCGGTGCGCTGGGCTCGGTCGCCGGGCTGCCGGCCGGCGGGTGGCTGTACGAGGGCTTCGTCGACCTCGGTGCCGTGCCGGACACCCTGCACCACACGCTGAGCGTCTTCCCGGTGTTCGCCGCGGTGCTCGCCACCCTGCTGGCGGGCTGGGCCGCGGCCCGGATCTCGGCCCGCCGGGCCTCCCGGATCCGCCCCGGCCAGGCGCTGTCCGAGGCCGCCGTGGAGATCCCCGGGGCCGGCTGGGGGCGGACCCTGGCCGGTGGCCTGACGCTGGCCGGCGGCATCGTGCTGGTCGCCGTCCTCGCCGCGCTGGACACCGAGAAGGCGGCCACCCCGGTCACCTTCGCCGCCGTGGTGGTGCTGGCGGTCGCGGTCTCGCTGCTCGGCCCGGTGCTGGCCCGGGTGGCCTCCGCCGCCTTCGGCGGGGTGCTGCGGGTCTTCCCGGTCAGCGGCCACCTGGCCGCCGCCAACCTGCGGGCCGAGTCCCGCCGGCTCGGCGCCGCCGCCGCGCCGCTGGCCCTGCTGACCGCGATGGTCTGCACGGTGCTCTTCACCCAGTCCACCCTCGGCGGGGCGGCCGCCCGGCAGGCCGAGGACGGCGTCCGGGCCCCGTGGACCCTGGCCGCGAGCGCACCGGGCGTCCCGGGCCAGGCGGCGCAGGCGGTCCGGGCGGTGCCCGGAGTCACCGCGGTGACCGAGGTGCTGCGCAGCTCCGTCCGGATCGACCTGGAGAAGTACACGGTGCAGGGCGTCACCACCGAGGGCCTGACGGCGGGCTGGGACCCGCAGGTGACGGCGGGCACGCTGGACGGCTTCGGCGACGGCGACCTCGCGGTCAGCGAGACGGCGGCGGGCGGCCTCGGGGTGCGCCCCGGCTCCACCGTCCGGCTGGTGCTCGGCGACGGCGCCCCGGCCACCCTGACCGTCCGGGCCGTGTACGCCCGCGGACTCGGCTTCGGGGATCTGACGCTCTCCCACGCGCTGCTGGTCCGGCACGTCGACAACCCGCTCGCCGCGGCCGTCCTGGTGACCGCCGACGGCCGGGTCACCCGGGAGCGGCTGACCGCGGCGGTGGCGGGCTTCCCCGGGGTGCGGGTGCTGGACCGGGCGCAGGCCGGCGGGATCGCGGCCGAGGCGCGGCAGAACGGCGCCGAGGTCAACTTCCTCGGGATGGGCCTGGTGCTCGGCTTCACCGCGATCTCGGTGGTGAACACCCTGGCGATGGCCACCGCCGACCGGCGGCGGGAGTTCGCCCTGCTCCGGCTGACCGGCGCCACCCGGCGCCAGATCCTCGGGATGCTGCGGCTGGAGGCGGTCGCGGTGGTGGCCACCGGGGTCGCCCTCGGCTCGGCGATCGCGTTCGCGGTGCTCACCGCCTTCAGCCTGGGCATGACCGGCTCGGCCGAGGTGGCCTGGGGCTGGACCGGCTACGCCGGGGTGCTGGCGCTGGCCGCGGTGCTGGCCCTGGCCGCCACGGCGCTGCCGGCCCGGCTGGCCCTGCGGGCGCCGGCCCTGGGAGTGCCGGCCGGGTAGAGCCGGGTAGACCCCGTCCGACCGGACGGGACCGGGGCGGGCGGGGCGACCGCTATACCCTGGCGGGACGCAGGCGCAACGGGCGGCTCACTCCGGTGGGCCGCCCGGCGCCGCTCCCGCTACGACGGGTTTCCCGTCCCGACGGACAGCTGAGGTGCACTGTGACCGGTTCTGGCACGGACGGGCGCACGGGCGCCCGCGCCGACGGCCGGGCCGACGGCCGGGTCCTGCGCGGTGAGGAGACCCGCCGGGCGGTGCTGCGCCGAGCGGTCGAGATCGCCTCGGTGGAGGGGCTGGACGCGCTGTCGATCGGCCGGCTGGCCACCGACCTCGGGCTGAGCAAGAGCGGGGTCTTCGCCGGCTTCGGCTCCAAGGAGGAGCTGCAGCTGGCCACCGTCCGGGCGGCCCGGCGGATCTTCGCGGACGCGGTGGTCACCCCGCTGGAGGACACCGCCCCCGGCCTGGGCCGGGCCCGGCGGCTCTGCGAGGGCTGGCTGGCGTACTCGCGGGCCCGGGTCTTCCCCGGCGGCTGCTTCTTCTTCGAGGTGAGCGCCGAGTTCGACGCCCGCCCGGGCCCGCTGCGCGACGCGCTGGCCGCCTGCGCCCGGGAGTGGCACACCGTGGTGCTCGACACGCTGGCGCAGGCCCGGGCGACGGGCGGGCTGCGGGCCGGGGCCGACCTGGAGGACCTGGCGTTCTCGCTGATCGCGGTGATGGAGACGGCCAACGCGCAGGCCCTGCTGTTCGACGAGCAGGCCCCGTACGACCGGGCGGGCCGGATCGCGCTGCGCCTGCTGCGGGCGGAGGCGACCGACCCGCGGGCGCCCGAGCTGGCCTGAGCCCCCGAGACCCGAATCCGGGGCGGGCTTCGCGTCCATAAAACTGCACGAACGGTCGTGCTAATATCTCGGCGAGTTCGGCACCGCACCCAGGCACGCCCGTCAGCACCGACAGGGAGACCCCGATGGACCCGGCCGTCGCACTGATCCGCACCAGCCTCAACGCCCTCTCCCGACCGGCTCCCGGCCTGGCCGGCCGGGCCGCGTTCGCGCTGTACCGGCACCCCGTCCGGCGCGGCCGGGTGGGCAGCCGCGAGCGCGAGGTCCACGACCGGGCCGTCACCGAGCAGCTCACCGTCCACGGCAGGCGCGTGGTCGTCTACCGCTGGGGCGACGGCACCCGGCCCGTGCTGATGCTGCACGGCTGGCAGTCCCGCGCCTCCCGGTTCGCCGGCTTCGTCCCGCGGCTGCGGGCGCTCGGCCTGAGCCCGGTCGCCTTCGACGCCCCCGGGCACGGCGACTCGGGCGGCCGCGCCACCACGGTGCTGGAGTACCGCGAGATCGCCACCCGGCTCCAGGAGCGGTACGGCGCGTTCGAGGCGGTCATCGCGCACTCGCTCGGCGTCAACGCGGCCTTCCTCGCGCTGCGCGGGGGCCTGCGGGCCGGGCGGCTGGTCGCCGTGGCGGGGGTCAGCGAGTTCTCCTACCTGCCCGCCGCGTTCTGCGCCGAGCTGGGACTGAACACCGCGATCGAGCGGGAGCTCAGGCACCGGGTCGAACACGAGTTGTTCCCCGGCGTCGGGGACGTCGCCGAGTACTTCGACGCCGCCCGCAGCCCCGAGCAGATCGCCCTGCCGATCCTGGTGGCGCACGACGAGGGCGACCGCAGGGTCGGCATCGACCACGCCCACCGGCTCAAGGCCGCCTACGGGGACCGGCTCGAACTGCTCGTCACCCAGGGCCTCGGCCACCGCCGGATCCTCACCGAGCCCGCCGTCGTCGACAACGCCGTCGGATTCCTGGCGGCCGGTCAGGGGGTCACGGCCCCGTGAGCCTGCTCGAACTGCACACCCGCTCGCTGGAGCTGGCCGCCGAGGTGGTCGACACCGTCCGCCCCGAGCTGCTGGAGCTCGCGACGCCCTGCGCGGGCTGGACGCTGCGCCGCCTGCTGGAGCACGTCGTCGGCCAGCACCGGGGCTTCGCCGCCGCCGCCCGCGGCGCCGGGCCCGACCTCGCGCTCTGGCGCGACGCCCCGCTCGGCGGGGATCCGGCAGGGGCGTTCCGGCGCTCGGCGGCCGACCTGACCGCGGCCTTCGCCGAGGCCTCGGCGGCCGGGCGGGAGCTGTGGCTGCCGGAGATCCGGGCCGGCGGCGCCTTCCCGCTGCGCCAGGCGGTCGGCTTCCACCTGCTCGACACCCTGGTGCACGGCTGGGACGTCGCCGCCGCCCTGGGCGTCCCGTCCGGTGTCGCCGCGGCCGTGGACGGCGACGGGCGGCTGGCGGCCGTCCTGCTGTCGGTGGCCGAACTGGTCCCGGCCGCGCCGGAGGACCGCGCGCCGGGGCGGGCCTTCCAGGGGCGCCGCGAACCGGGCGGGGGCGCCGGACCGTTCGACCGCGCGCTCGCCCTGCTCGGCCGCGACCCGGACTGGGCGCCGCCCGCCGGAGGGGACCGGCCTCAGGCCTGAGGCCGGTCGCGCTGCTCGTCGGGGAAGCGCGGTCCGCCGATCAGGTACAGCAGTGCGGCGATCGGAAAGCCGATCGAGGCGACCAGTAGCACGATGAACTGCCAGAACATCTCCCGCTCCTCGTCAGTCCCGGGCCACCCGGCCCCCCGAAGGAGCCGCCAAACCTGATGGGCCCTGATTGGCCGAATTGTCCACTCGGTATCCGACGGTATGGCCGGATTACTCCCGCTGCCACCGGACAGCCTCGGCCCGGGCGGGGCGCGCCGGGTGCAGGGGTCTGGGCTCGGGCGGCGGGTGGGGCCACACTGTCGGGATGCAGGTACAGCTCGCAGGGGAAGCACGGCGGCCGGACCGCGAGAGCGAGGACTTCACGGCGGCCTCGTCGGAGGCGCTCGTCCTGCTCGACGGGTCGAGCTCGCCGAGCGGCATGGAGTCGGGGTGTCGCCACGGCACCGCCTGGTACGTCCGCAGACTGGGGGTGCACCTGCTGGCCCGGCTCACCGACCGGGCCGACCGCTCGATCGCCGAGTGCCTGGCCGACGCGATCGCGGAGACCGCCGCGCTGCACGGTGGCCGCTGCGACCTGGCCCACCCCAACACGCCCGCCGCGATGGTGGTCGCGGCCCGGCGGCACGGCTCCTCGCTGGAGTACCTGGTGCTCGGCGACTCGCTGCTCGTCCTGCAGTACAAGGACGGCCCGCCGAAGGTGATCGGGGACAACCAGCGCTTCCCCGGCGGGGAGGAGCTGCGCCGACAGGTCTGGTCGACCGTCCCCGGCTCGACCGAGCGGGCCGCGCTGCACCTGCGGTACGCGCTGGCCGTGCGGGCCGCCCGCAACACCCTGCACGGCCCGTGGATCGCCGCCGCCAGCCCGAAGGCCGCCGGGCACGCCGAGACCGGCTTCGTCCCGCTGGACCGGCTGCACGCGGTGGCCGCGCTGTCCGACGGCGCCTCGCGCTTCACCGAGCGGTTCGGCCTGGGGAGCTGGGCGGACGCGCTGCGGCTGCTCGGCGAGAGCGGCCCGGGTGAGCTGATCGCGCAGGTGCGGGCGGTGGAGCGGGCGGACGCGGCCTGCGAGCGCTGGCCGCGCGGAAAGGCGCACGACGACGCCTCGGCCCTCTACGCGCTGCTGTAGGAGCCGAGGCGTCGCCGTCGGGCGCCCACCCGCACCACCCACTTCGCAGTGCTTCGCCCCGCCGACCAACCGGTCGGCGGGGCGAAGCAGCAGGACCCGAATCGACCGACAGCAGCCGCTCCTGGTCCGGCCTCTCACGATGTGCCGTCAGCGTCCCAGGCTGGTGTCGGCGGGGATGGTGCCGAGGCGGCCGGCCTGGAAGTCCTCCATGGCCTGCTGGAGCTCGCGGTGGCTGTTCATGACGAACGGGCCGTAGTGGGCGACCGGCTCGCGGATCGGCAGGCCGCCGAGGAGGACGACCTCGAAGTTGGCGTTGCGGGAGTCCTGGGTCTCGTCCGCCCGGATGGTGAGGGAGTCGCCCTCGCCGAAGACGACGGCCTGCCCCATGTGGAACGGGCGCCGTTCCTCGCCCGCCGAGCCGCTGCCGGCGAGGCCGTACGCGAGGCCGTTGAAGTCGGCCCGCCAGGGCAGGGTGACCTGGGCGCCGGGGTTCACGGAGACGTGGATCATGGTGATGGGTGTGTGCGTCGCGCCCGGGCCCTGGTAGCCGGCGATGTCGCCGGCGATGAGGCGGATGAGCGCTCCGCCGTCCGAGGAGGCGAGCAGCTTCACGGTCGTGCCCCGGATGTCCTGGTACTTAGGGGCGATCATCTTGTCGGCGGCGGGCAGGTTCACCCAGAGCTGGAGCCCGTGGAACAGGCCGCCGGACATGACCAGCGACTCCGGCGGGGTCTCGATGTGCAGCAGGCCGGAGCCGGCCGTCATCCACTGGGTGTCGCCGTTGGTTATGACACCGCCTCCGCCGTGGGAGTCCTGGTGGATGAAGGTCCCGTCGATGATGTACGTGACCGTCTCGAAGCCGCGGTGCGGATGCCAGGGGGTTCCCTTCGGCTCCCCGGCCGCATAGTCGACCTCGCCCATCTGGTCCATCATGATGAACGGGTCCAGGTACTTCTGGTTGACCTTGGCGAAGGCGCGGCGGACGGGGAAGCCCTCGCCTTCGAAGCCCTCGGGGGCGGTGACCACGGTGAGGACCGGCCGGCCGCTCGTGACGGCGGGGTCGGGGGTGGCGACGCGCGGGAGGGTCAGCGGGTTGTCGACGGTCACGGCGGGCATGTCGGCCTCCTTCGGGGGGTGTGTGGCCTACATCCAGGAGATTAGTTCAATCCTCAACAAGAAGCAAGTTGAATTTTGAACCATATGGGGACGGCTGAGCCGCCGGCCCCTCCTCCAGGATGGACCCCCGGCCGTCAGCCGTACATCCGGCGCATGGTGAAGTCGACCATCTGCTCGACCGCCTTGGCGTCGAACACCATCCGGTGCTCGCCCTCCATGTCCAGCGCGAAGCCGTACCCCGTCGGCAGCAGGTCCAGCACCTCGGCGCCGGTGACGGTGAAGTGCTTGGAGTCCTTGCCGGCGTAGCGGCGCAGCTCCTTCAGCGAGCTGAACATCGGGATCACCGGGGTCGGCGTGTTGTGCAGCGCCAGGAACCCGGGGCGCTCGCCGCGCGGGCAGTGCACCTTGGAGGTGATGAAGATGGCCTGGAAGTCCTCCACCGCCATCGACCCGGTGGTGAAGGCCCGGACGGCGTCCGCCAGCGAGGGCGGGGAGGGCTCCGGGTAGAGCGACTGCTGCTGCGCCGCCTGCGGCTGCTCGCCGTAGGGGCCCGGCCCGGGCATGCCGTTCATGCCCGGCTGCGGCCCCGCCTGCTGCTGGTAGGGGTCGCCCGGGTACGCGTTCTGGTCATAGCCGTACACACGGACAGGCTATCGGGAGCGCAGCCGCCTGTGTGGCGGTCGATCCTGACAGGAGTGGCCGTCCGGCGTTGTGGGACGTGACCACGTTCATAGCGGATTCACCGCCAGGGGCTTGAAACAAGTTACCGCTGGGTAGCATCATGATGCCTACTGGTGGGTACGGGGCGCCCGATCGCGGCGGTCACCCGGAAGCGACGAACCGGAGATAACGGCCATGGGTCACTACAAGTCCAACCTGCGGGACGTGGAGTTCAACCTCTTCGAGGTGTTCGGCCGCGACCAGGTGTACGGCACCGGTCCGTTCGCCGACATGGACGTCGAGACCGCGAAGAACATCCTCAGCGAGATCGCGCGCCTCGCCGAGAACGACCTCGCGGCGTCCTTCGCGGACACCGACCGCAACCCGCCGGTCTTCGACCCGGAGACCAACACCGCCCCGATCCCCGCCTCGTTCAAGAAGAGCTACCAGACCTTCATGGACGCCGAGTGGTGGCGCCTGGGCATCCCGGAGGCCATCGGCGGCCAGGTCACCCCGTCCTCGCTGATCTGGGCCTACGCCGAGCAGGTCCTGGGCTCGAACCCGGCCATCTGGATGTACTCCTCCGGTCCGGCCTTCGCGGGCGTCGTCCACGACGAGGGCACCGAGGCGCAGAAGAAGGTCGCCGAGCTGATGACCGAGCGGCTCTGGGGCGCCACCATGGTGCTGACCGAGCCCGACGCCGGTTCGGACGTGGGCGCCGGCCGCACCAAGGCGATCAAGCAGGAGGACGGCTCCTGGCACATCGAGGGTGTGAAGCGCTTCATCACCTCGGGCGAGCACGACATGTCCGAGAACATCATCCACCTGGTGCTGGCCCGCCCCGAGGGCGGCAAGCCGGGCACCAAGGGCCTGGGCCTCTACATCGTCCCGAAGTTCGACTTCGACTGGGAGACCGGCGAGCTCGGCGAGCGCAACGGCGCCTACGCCACCAACGTCGAGCACAAGATGGGCCTCAAGGCCTCCAACACCTGCGAGATGACCTTCGGCGCCAAGCACCCGGCCAAGGGCTGGCTGCTCGGCGAGACCGTCGACGGCATCCGCCAGATGTTCAAGATCATCGAGTTCGCCCGGATGATGGTCGGCACGAAGGCCATCGCCACCCTCTCCACCGGCTACCTCAACGCGCTGGAGTACGCCAAGGAGCGCGTGCAGGGCGCCGACATCTCGCAGTTCCTGGACAAGACCGCCCCGCGCGTCACCATCACGCACCACCCGGACGTGCGCCGCTCGCTGCTCACCCAGAAGGCCTACGCCGAGGGCATGCGCGCCCTGGTGCTGTTCACCGCCTCCACCCAGGACGACGTGCTCGCCGCCCGCCTGCGCGGTGAGACCGACGAGGCCGCCGAGCGCCTGAACGACCTGCTGCTGCCGATCGTCAAGGGCTACGGCTCCGAGAAGTCCTACGAGCAGCTCGCCCAGTCCCTGCAGACCTTCGGTGGCTCCGGCTACCTGCAGGAGTACCCGATCGAGCAGTACATCCGGGACGCGAAGATCGACACCCTGTACGAGGGCACCACCGCGATCCAGGGCCAGGACTTCTTCTTCCGCAAGATCGTCAAGGACGGCGGCCAGGCGCTCACCGCGCTGTCCGAGCAGATCCAGAAGTTCCTCGGCTCGGCCGAGGGCGGCGACGCCCTGGCCGCCGAGCGCGAGCTGCTCGCCAAGGCCGCGGGCGACCTGGAGGCGATCGTCGGCAAGCTGCTGGCCGACCTCTCCTCGGTCGAGCAGGACGTCAAGAACATGTACAAGGTGGGCCTCAACACCACCCGCCTGCTGATGGTCTCCGGCGACGTCGTGATCGGCTGGCTGCTGCTGCGCCAGGCCGCGGTGGCCCTGGCCAAGCTGGAGGCCGGCGCCTCCGAGAAGGACGTCCCGTTCTACCAGGGCAAGGTCGCGGCGGCCCGCTTCTTCGCCAAGAACGTCCTGCCGACCATCACCCCGCAGCGCCTGATCGCCGAGGGCATCGACAACGAGATCATGGAGCTGGCGGAGGAGGCGTTCTAGGACGCCCACCGTCGCCGGCCGGCACCTGCCGCTTGTGACACCTCTCTGACCGCCTGACCCAACCCTCAGTACGAAGGGGGCCCGCCTTCCCGGCGGGCCCCCTTCGTGCTGTCCGCGGTCGGCCGGCGCCTGGGTGCCCGGCCGCCCGGGCCGGCCGCTCAGCCGCTGCGCAGGGCCTGGAGCGGGTCGGTGCGGGCCGCGCGCAGCGCGGGGTAGAGGCCGGCCAGCAGCCCGACCACGCTGCCGATCAGCGGGGCGGGCAGCGTGGTGGCGGGCTGGAGGACGGCGGTCCAGTCCCGGGCGGCCGCGACGGCGACCACGGTGACCACACCGAGGGCGGTGCCGACCAGGCCGCCCAGGGTGCCGAGGGCGGTGGACTCGGTGAGGAACTGGGCGGCGATGTGGCCGGTCCGGGCACCGAGCGAGCGGCGCAGGCCGATCTCCCGGGTCCGTTCCAGGACCGCGACCAGGGTGGTGTTGGCGATGCCGACCGCGCCGACCAGCAGGCAGATCCCGGCCAGGGCCAGGAACAGGCCGGTCAGGTCGGAGGTCACCTTGTCCTGGAGGCTGTGCGGATCGGGCGGCGGGACGACGGTGAAGGCCTCCGGCGCGTCCGGCCGCAGGGCGAGCGGGAGCTGCGCGGCGACCACCGAGGCGGCGCCGACCCGGGTGGCCACCAGCGCCTGGGCCGCGTGCTCGGGGTCCGCCCCGGGGTTGCCGAACTGCGCCAGCGCGGTACTGGCCGGGATGACCAGCCCGAGCAGCGCGCCGGACTGCCGCTGCACGTCCGAGTAGATCCCGATCACCGTGTACGGCACGGAGCCGATGAAGACGGCGGGCTGGGCGTCCAGCCGGCTCACGCCGAGGCGCTTGGCGGCGGCCTGACTGAGCAGCACCACCGGCTGGGCGGTCCGCTGGACGAAGGGGTCCATGGTGACGCCGGCCGTGATGGTGGGCTCCATGGCGGCCACCGCGCCCGGGGTGGCCGCGAGCACGGCCAGGCCCGTTCCCTCGTTCTCGCCGTTCGGACGGCCGGAGACCACCGGAGCACCCGGCACGGACCACCAGACGCCGCCCGCGCGCACCCCGTCGATCCCGGCGATCCGGCGGTCGGCGTCCTCGGGGAAGTGGGTCGGCGGGTTGGTGCCGGGGGCGACGCCCTCCGTCGCGGGCCGGTCGGCGACGTTCACCGTGGTGGCCCTGGTCAGGCTGAACTGCTCGCCGATCTGGCCGGAGGCCGTCGCGGTGAGGCCGAGCACCGCGACGAACGCGCCGATGCCCAGCACCGTGCCCAGCATGGTCAGCACCGAGCGGCCGGGGCGCTGGAGGACGCCGGACAGGGCCTCCGAGCAGAGGTCGCCGAGCCGGAGCCGGGAGGGCGGCTCGGGCAGTGCGCCGCGGGCCATCAGCGCGGCACCCCGGCGTCGGTACCACTGCGGGGAGCGGTACTACTGCGGGGAGCGGCACCGCTGCGGGGGACGGCACCGGGATCGGCGGGTCCGGCCTCGTCGAGGACGCCGTCGCGGATGGCGATCCGGCGCCCGGCGCGGGCGGCGACGGCCGGGTCGTGGGTGATGACCACCAGCGTGAAGCCCTGGGCGTGCAGCGCGTCGAACTGGGCGAGCACCGCCCCGGCGTTGGCGGAGTCCAGGTTGCCGGTCGGCTCGTCGCAGAGCAGCAGGCTGGGGCGGTTGACCAGGGCGCGGGCGATCGCCACCCGCTGCCGTTCGCCGCCGGACATCGTGGTGGGCAGGGCGTCGGTGCGGTGGCCTAGGCCGACCTGGCGCAGCGCGTCCAGGGCGGCGGCCCGGCGACGGCGGGGCGGCGTGCGGTTGTAGACCTGGGCCAGCACCACGTTCTCCTCGGCCGTCCGGTGCGGCAGCAGGTGGAAGGACTGGAAAACGAAGCCGATCCGGCGCCCGCGCAGGGTCGCCCGGTCCCGGTCGCGCAGGCCGCCGGTGTCGATGCCGTCCAGCTCGTAGCGGCCCCGGCTGGGGGTGTCGAGCAGGCCGAGCAGGTGCAGCAGGGTGGACTTTCCGGAGCCGGACGGGCCGGTGACCGCCAGGTACTCCCCGCGGTGGACGGTCAGATCGGACGGGTGCAGCGCGGTGACCGGGGGCCGGCCGGGGTAGCTGCGGCCGACCCCGGACAGGGCGATCACGGGTGGCGTGCCGGTGGTGGGGCCGATGGCGGTCGGGGCGGTGGTGGGCGGGGCGGTGGTGGGCGGGGTGGCGGTCACCGGCCGACCACCACCTGGTCGCCGGGCCTGAGTTCGGTCCCGGCGTCGGGGACCACGGCGACCATGCCGTCGGCGCTCACCCCGGTGGTGACCGGGACGGTGGTCCGGTTGCCCGCGGCGTCCACCCGGGTGACCGAGGTCCGGCCGGCCGCGTTGGTGGAGATCGCGGCCACCGGGACGGCCGTCACCGGCTGCCCGGCGGTGTCCTTCAGCACGGTGAGTCGCACGTTCCGGCCGTTCAGGGCGGCCGGCAGCGGAGCGGCGGGGGTGATGGTGACGGGGACGTAGGCCGGTCCCGCGCCCTGGCCGCCGGCGTTCGGGGCCTGCGGGGCGCCCGGGGCGGTGTTGCCCCCCGGCGCGCCTCCGCCGGCTCCGGCGGCGCCGCCCAGCGTGATCACCCTGCCGGCGGGCGGTGTGGTGGTCGGGGCGCCGACCTCGCCCACCGTGCCCTTCAGGGTGGTGTTGGTGTCCTCGACCAGGATCTCCACGGCCATCCCCGCCCTGACACCCGCGGCCTGGGCGGGCGTCAGCTGCCCGGTGGCGCTGAGGCCGCCGCTGGTGAGCGAGAGCAGGGTGCCGGTCGCGGGGGCGCCGACCGAGCCGTTGACGGCGGTGACGGCGGCGGGCAGCGTGGGCAGGAAGACGGCGTGGGCGGCCGGCACCATCGGGCCGTTCACCGCCTGGGCCTTGCCGAGGGCGGTCTTGTCCGCGGCCAACTGCTTCTTCGCGGCGGCGAGTTGCTGGTCGATGTCGAGCCCGGGGGCGGGGGCCGGCGCCGGTGCTCCGGTGGCGGTGCCGGTCGGGGCGGTGCCGGTGGGCGCGGTCCCGGTGGGGGCGGGCGTCGGTGGCTGGGCCGCGCTGCTCTGGCCGGCCTTCTTCTGCGCGGTGAGCGAGTCCACCGTCTGCTGGCTGCCGTCCACGGCCTTCTGCGCGGCGTCGACGGCCTGTTGGGCGGTGACGCCGGTGGTGGGCACCGGGTAGCCGAGTCTGCGGTAGAACTCGGTGACCGCCTGCGCGGTACCCGGGCCGAAGACGCCCTTGTCGTCCGACCGCAGCGAGTACCCCAGGCCGGCCAGCGCGTTCTGCAGCTCGGTGACGTCCGGACCGCTGCTGCCGGGCTTGATGTCCCGGTACGCCGGCACCGGCCCGTCGAGCGCGAAGAGCGGCTGCCCGGACACCTCGGCCAGCAACTGCCCGCTGGTGACGGCGTCGCCGGTCTTCACGGCCAGCTTCGACACGTACAGCTGGGTGACGTCGGGGGAGGCCGAGGAGGGGACGATGTTGTACTGGGCCGGCGGGTAGACCACCGCGCGGGCCGGCACCGACCGGTTCAGCACCTGGCTGGTCACCGGCGCGGTGATCAGACTGTTCGGCGGCGGCGCCGCCTGTGCGGCCCGCTCGGCGGGTGACTTCACCAGCGAGGCGGCGCCCAGGCCGCCCACCGCCAGCAGTGCCGCACCCAGCGCCACCAGCGCCAGCACCCGCCTGCGCCGCGCGGCCCGGGAGCGCCGCGGGGGTGCCCCGGCGTCGGCGTCGGCCGGCTCGGCGGCCTCGATCGTGGTGGTCGTCAACGTGCTTCTCCCCCCGATGACTTCACTCCGGGGGGAGTATCGTCGATCGGCTGTCGGACGGGTGCGACGGGGTGCGCTCGGGAGGCGGCCGCGGGCCGTCCGGGTGCGCGGCCGGCGCCCTCCCGCGACCGGGCCTGAGGGTGGTGATGTTGGTCACCAGGATGGTGGGCGGGCAGCTCCAACTCACCCACTGCGGGGGCCGGGCGGTGGTGTACCGGCCGTTCTGCGCGCAGCTGTTGGGATGGGCGGGCGTCACGAACGCTCCGGCGGGCTGCTGCGCCTCCTGCGCGATGCGGCGGGCCTCGCACAGGAGGAACTCGCCGAGCGGTCCGGGCCCGGCGCGCGGGCCGTCGGGAACCTGGAACGCGGCCGCGCCCGGCCCAGGGCCGACTCGTTGCGGCGGATCGTGCGGGCGCCCGGCCTGGCGGGGCGGGACGCCCCTGGTCGCGGCGGTCGGCGACCGTGCCGGGCCTGCCGCCCGACGAGTTGGCCGGGCGACTGGACGGTGCCCATCCGGTTCGCTGACGGCCGGTCATCCGTGAAAGGGTGGAGAGGGGGATATGTGATGACCCTGTGCAAGCGGCTGGAATCCCTGGGTGCCCGACGGGGGTTCGGGGACCGGCGGGGCGTCACTTCACGGTTCTGTCTGCGTTCTGCATCCGTTGCCGGGTTCCGAGTGTCATGTCCGTGTACGGGCATATGCTCAGGGTGCGAAGTCGACCCCCAATCCGGCTTCAGCCCTCCCTCGACTCAGGAGCAGCATGTCGACCGCCGCCCGCCAGGCCTTCTTCGACCGGACGCACACCGATGATCTGATCGCCTTCCTCGGCACCTCCCCGTCGCCCTACCACGCGGTCGCCAGCGCGGCGGAGCGCCTGGAGAAGGCGGGCTTCCGGCAGGTCGCCGAGACCGACGCCTGGGACGCGGCGGCCGGGGGGCGCTACGTCATCCGGGGTGGCGCGCTGATCGCCTGGTACGTGCCGCAGGGCGCGGGCCCGGAGACCGCGTTCCGGGTCGTGGGCACGCACACCGACTCGCCGAACCTGCGGGTCAAGCCGGTGCCGGACACCGGGTCGGCCGGCTGGCGTCAGGTCGCGGTGGAGATCTACGGCGGTGTGCCGCTGAACACCTGGCTGGACCGCGACCTCGGCCTCTCCGGCCGGCTCGCGCTGCGCGACGGCAGCTCGCGGCTGGTGCAGCTGGACGAGCCGCTGCTGCGCGTGCCGCAGCTGGCGATCCACCTCGACCGCCAGGTCAACGAGGGCATGAAGCTCGACAAGCAGCGCCACCTCACCCCGATCTGGGGCCTCGGCCCGGTCGACGAGGGCTCGCTGATCTCCTACGTCGCACAGCGGGCGGGCGTCGAGGCGGCCGACGTGGCCGGCTGGGACCTCATGACGCACGACGTGCAGCCGGCCTCCTACCTGGGCCGCGACCGCGAGCTGCTGGCCGGCCCGCGCCTGGACAACCTGCTGTCGGTGCACGCGGCCGCCGCCGCGCTGGCCGCCGTCGCCACCGCCGCCGCGACGGACGGCGCGGACCTGCCGTACATCCCGGTGCTGGCCGCCTTCGACCACGAGGAGACCGGCAGCGAGTCGGACACCGGCGCGCAGAGCCCGCTGCTCGGCAACGTCCTGGAGCGCAGTGTCTACGCGCGCGGAGGCAGCCCCGAGGACCGCGCCCGGGCGCTGGCGGGCACCGTCTGCCTCTCCTCCGACATGGGCCACGCCGTCCACCCGAACTACAGCGAGCGGCACGAGCCGGGCCACCACCCGATGCCGAACGGCGGCCCGATCCTCAAGGTCAACGTCAACAACCGGTACGCGACCGACGGCGTCGGCCGGGCCGTGTTCGCGGCGGCCTGCGAGCGGGCCGGCGTGCCGTGGCAGACCTTCGTCTCCAACAACGCCATGCCCTGCGGCACGACGATCGGCCCGATCACGGCGGCCCGGCTCGGGATCAGCACGGTCGACTGCGGCATCGCGGCGCTGTCCATGCACTCGGCGCGCGAGCTGTGCGGGGCGGACGACCCGTACCTGCTGGCGAGCGCGATCAAGGCCTTCCTGGAGGGCTGAGCGGTCAGGGCCGAGCGGTCAGGGCCGAGCGGCGAGGGCTGAGCGGCCCACGCGGAAGGGGCCCGGCGGAGTGCGCTCCGCCGGGCCCCTTCGTGCGTGTTCTGCCCGCGCCCCTGCGCCCGCGCTCGGGCCCGCTCCGCGAGCCCGGGCGCGGGGGCAGTCGGCTACTCCATGCCCGCCAGGACCAGCGGCAGCCGCCGCGCGCCGTCCGCGGTGAGCTTCACCGGTACGCCCCAGTCCTGCTGGTGGACGTGGCAGGCCGGGTACTCGATCTCCGGGTCGTCGTCGCAGGAGGCGGCCATCGCCGAGACGTGCAGCACGCCCTCGGCCACCTCCGCGGAGAGCACCAGCTCGCGGGAGAGCGCCGAGTCGGCCCCCGCCCCGGAGACCAGCAGCTCGGGCGGGGTGGAGCTGACCAGCAGCCGGGTGGACGGGCCGTAGCGCTCGTCCAGCTTCTGGCCGCTCGGGGCGGAGAAGACCACGTCCAGCTGGAACGCGCCCGGTGCGACCTCGGTGGCCGCCCGCCGGGTGCGGTGCGCGACCGACTCCACCCGGACGGCCTCCTCGGGCAGTCGCAGCCTGGTCAGCCGGTGCCGGGCGGACTCGACCACCACGATGTCGCCGTCCACCAGGACCGCCCCGGAGGGCTCGCGCAGGTCGGTGGCCAGCGTGGTGACCTCGCCGCTCGCCGGGTCGAAGCGGCGCAGCGCGTGGTTGTAGGTGTCGCTGACCGCCACCGAGCCGTCGGGCAGCACGGTGACGCCGAGCGGGTGCTGGAACAGCGCCTGGTCGGCCGCGCCGTCGCGGTGGCCGAAGTCGAACAGGCCGGTGCCGACGGCGCTGTGGACCGTCTTGGTTTCACGTGAAACCCACCGCAGGGACGAGGTCTCCGAGTCGGCCACCCAGAGCCGCTCGCCGTCCGCCGACACCGCGAGCCCGGACGGCTGCGCGAACCACGCCTCGGCGGCCGGTCCGTCGACCAGGCCCTCGTTGGTGGTGCCGGCCGCGACGCCGACGGTGCCGGCGGTCGGGTCGTAGGACCAGAGCTGGTGGACGCCGGCCATGGCGATCCAGACCCGGCCGTCGAACCAGGCGACGTCCCAGGGCGAGGAGAGGTCCACCTCGCGGGCCGGGCCCTCGGTCGCCGAGCCCTGCCACCACTGCCGGCCGGTGCCCGCCAGGGTGGTGACGGCGCCGTCCGCCAGCCGCACGCCGCGCAGCGCGTGGTTGACGGTGTCGGCGACGATCACGTCGTAGCCCAGCGCGTCGCGGACCGGGCCCTCGGGGAGCAGCACCAGGCCCTGCGGCTCGCTGAACCGGGGGCTGGTGCCGTCGACCAGGCCGCGCTCGCCGTCGCCGATCCGGCGGACGACGCGCTCGCCGTCCTCGGCCAGCTCGACCAGCGAGTGGTGGCCGGAGTCGGCGACCAGGAAGTGCCCGTTCGGCAGCCGGACGGCCTTGCCCGGGAACCGGAGGTCGCCCGCGACCGGCTCGGGCGCGACGTACGGCCCGTCGCCGCGCCGCAGGGTGCCCTTGGCCTGGTGCTCCGCCTCCAGCTCCTCGACCAGCCGGGCGATGGCGTGCGCGTGCCCCTCACCGGCGTGCTGGGCGACCACGTACCCCTCCGGGTCGATCACCACCAGCGTCGGCCAGGCCCGGACGGCGTACTGCTTCCAGGTGGCGAGCGCCGGGTCGTCCAGCACCGGGTGGTGCACCTCGTACCGCTCGACGGCGTCCACCACGGCCTGGTGGTCGGCCTCGTGCACGAACTTGGGCGAGTGCACGCCGACGATCACCACGGTGTCGCGGTGCTTCTCCTCCAGCTCGCGCAGCTCGTCCAGGACGTGCAGACAGTTGATGCAGCAGAACGTCCAGAAATCCAGGATGGTGATCTTGCCCCGGAAGTCCGCGAGCGTGAGCTCCTTGCCACCGGTGTTCAGCCAACCGCCTGCCCCGACCAGCTCGGGGGCGCGTACACGTGCACGAGATGCCATGAGCCAATCAAACCTCACCCGGCGGCAGGACATTCCGCCGTGGTGGGGTTCGGCGGGTGGCCTTCGGGTCAGGCCTTCGGGTCAGGCGGTCGGGGTGGGCTGGTCGAGGCGCCAGCGGACCTCGCCTTCGTGGAGCTCGCCGGTGGGGGCCAGGCCGAGGGTGCGGGCGACGGCGGCGGAGGCGTGGTGGTCGGGGTGGATGTGGGCGAGGACGGTGGTGACCCCGCCCGCAGTGAGGTGGGCGAGCAGGGTGCGGGCGGCCTCGGTGGCCAGGCCGCGGCCCTGCCAGGGGGTGCCGAGCACCCAGGCGACCTCGGCGGCCTCCGGGCCGATGGTGGCCTGGACGTAGCCGGTCAGCCGGCCGTCGGCGCGCAGTCGCAGGGCCCAGTTGCCCCAGGCCAGGGCCGGGTCGGGGGAGCCCGCGGCGAGGCGGGTGTAGCGGGTGCGCAGCGCGTCGGCGGTGGGCGGTTCGCCGCCGGTGAAGACGTACAGGGCCGGGTCGGCGAGGGCTGCGGCCATCTCCTCGGCGTGGTCGGGCCCGATCGGGAGCAGGTCGAGGCGCTCGGAGCGCAGGGGCACGGTGGTGGAGGGGCGCATGCCGGTATTCAACGCCCGCGTGTGGCGGTGCTTCGCGACGGGTACCCGATCGGGTCGAATGGGGGCACGTCCACTCGGAGGAGGCGGCATGCGGTACCTGATCAGGGAGAAGCTCTTCACGATCGGCGACGACTACTGGATCGAGGACGAGGACGGGCACCGGGCGTTCCTGGTGGACGGCAAGGTGCTGCGGCTGCGGGACACCTTCGAGCTGAAGGACGCGAGCGGCCGGGTCCTCGCCGTGATCAAGGAGAAGGCGTTCACCGTCCGGGACGCGATGAAGATCGAGAACGCCGACGGGGACGTGATCGCCACCGTCCGGGAGAAGCTGTTCACCCCGTTCCGCGACAAGTACCACGTGGAACTGGCGGGCGGCGGCGAGCTGAAGATCCACGGGAACCTGGTCGACAAGGACTACCGGATCGAGAACAGCCACGGCGACGACCTGGCCCGGATCTCCCGCAAGTGGTTCCGGATCCGCGACAGCTACGGCGTGCAGATCGCGGACGGCGCCGACACCGGTCTGCTGCTCGCCGTCGCGGCCTGTGTGGACCACCTGACGGAGGAGGACTAGGAGCAGGCCCGGCCAGGGGAAAGGGGGGGCCGGGCGGGCCTAGACGATGATGTGCGGCAGGAAGCGGGCCCCCTGGTGGGTGATCGGGCTGTCGTCCGTCTCGCGGATGCCCAGGCCCGCCGACTCGCCGTCGACCACCCAGGTGCCGAGCACCGGGCGGTTGCCGTCGAAGTCGGGCAGCGGGTGGTACTGCTGGTAGCAGAACCCCTCGGAGCCGTAGCGGTCCGGGTCGCCGGCCCAGTCGGCGAGCCGGGTCTCGCGGCCGTCGGGTCCGACGATCCGGATGCCGGCGCCCTCGCGGCCGAGCAGCGGTTTGGCCGCGTAGCCGGGGCCGTCCGGGTCGGCGAGTTCGCGCGGGCCGTCCAGGTAGGCGGGCAGCAGGTTGGGGTGGCCGGGGTACAGCTCCCAGAGCACGGCCAGCAGCGCCTTGTTGGAGAGCAGCATCTTCCAGGCCGGTTCGATCCACAGGGTGGAACCGGTGGAGCCGCCGTGGTCGATGACGTCCAGCAGCTGTCCGCCGAACTCGTCCGAGGCCAGCCACTCCCACGGGTAGAGCTTGAACGCGGAGCGGATGAAGCGGTGTTCGAGGTCGACGAAGCGACCGGAGAGACCGTCCCAGCCGATGTCCTCCATGGCGATGCCGACCGTCTCGACGCCGGCCTGTTCGGCGCACTCCTGGAGGTAGAGGGTGGTCATCCAGTCCTCGCCCTCGGTGTCGCCGCGCGAGTGGGCGAAGTGCACCGGGCCGGGCGGCAGCAGGTGCTTCTGCCGGGCCCAGGAGGCGACCAGGCGCTCGTGCAGCGAGTTCCACTGGTCGGCGGCGGGGAAGCGCTCCTCCATCCAGAACCACTGCGGCCCGGCGGCCTCGATCAGGGAGGTCGGGGTGTCGGCGTTGTACTCGAAGAGCTTGGCCGGCCCGGCGCCGTCGTACGCGAGGTCGAACCGCCCGTACACGGCGGGCTGTTCGTCGCGGCGCCGCCAGGACTCGGCGACGGCGGCGGCCAGTCGGGGGTCGGTGATGCCGTAGTCGGCGAACCGGCCGGTTCGCACCACGTGTTCGGCGGCGGCGAGGGACATCTCGTGCAGTTCCTCGACCACCTCCTCCAGCGCCTCGACCTCGGGCAGCGAGAACTCGTAGTACGCGCTCTCGTCCCAGTAGGCGTGCGGGCCGCCCTGGTTGCAGGGGGCGGAGCACATCGCGTAGATCAGCCCCTGGCCCTCCACGGTGGCCAGCCAGTCGGGGCGCGGGGCGATGGTGCGACGGCGCACGTGCTCAGCCCCCGCCCGAGCCGCTGGAGCCGGACGGGCAGCCGAAGCCGCCGCGCTTGGTGGCGGCCTTGTCGAAGGTGCCGCCGAGGGCGGTGGTGCTGCCCGAACCGCAGTAGTACCAGCGGCCCGCGGTGGCGCCGCCGCCCTTGCAGGAGTGGCTGTCCAGCACCTTGAGCGTGCCCGGGTCGACGCAGCGGCTCGGCGTACTGCTGCTGGAGGACGAGCAGCCGGAGAGCGCCAGCGCGAGGGTGCCGACCATGCCGAGGGCGACGAAGCCCGAGCGGCGGCGGCCGTCGGGGGAGGGGTCGGCGGGTCGCTCGGCGGGTATCGCGGAGGGGATGGCGGCGAGGACGGCGGCGGGCGCCGCGTCAGGTCTCGCCGGGCTCTCGGCGGGCCCGGGGGCGGGCGGGGGCGGCGTCATGGCGACCGATGGTACGCGCCGGGCCGGATGGTACGGGAGGGGCCCCGGTTCCCCGGTCGGGCGTTGACCCGATGGGATATGTTTTGCCGATCCTTGACCGTGGGGGTCCGGTGACCGCACCGGGCTCGGCCGGACTCAGTGAATGGACCCGGGGGAAGACACCCATGAACGACATCCTGCACGGCCTCGGTGCGGCGGCCGCCTTCGGCGGCGTCGGCGTGGTGCTGCTGCTCCTCGGCGTCGGCCTGGTCGACGTGCTGACCCCGGGGAAGTTGGGCCACCAGATCTGGGTGGAGCGCAACCGCAACGCCGCGGTGGTGCTGAGCTCCGCGCTGCTCGGCATCGGCGGCATCGTCTTCACCGCGATCATGTACACCTACGAGGACTTCGGCAAGGGCCTCGCCTCCACGGCCTGTTTCGGCCTGCTGGGGCTGCTGCTGATGGCCGTCGCGTTCTGGGCCGTGGACGTGCTGACGCCGGGCAAGCTCGGCGCCATCCTGGTCGACCCCGAGCCGCACCCGGCGGTCTGGGTCACCGCCAGCTGCAACATCTCGGTGGCGGCGATCGTGGCGGCCGCGATCGCCTGAGGCCTCGGCTCAGGCCGGCAGGTTCAGGCTGGCAGGTTCAGGCTGGCAGGTTCAGGCTGGCAGGTTCAGGTTCAGGTTCAGGCGATCCGGACGGGGTGCGGGGCGCCGCCGAGGACGTTCTCGCGACCCCAGGCGCCCAACGGGGCCAGCGCCGCGTTGAGCCGGGCCCCGGCCTCCGTCAGCGAGTACTCCACGCGCGGCGGCACCTCCTCGTACGCCTCGCGGTGCACCACGCCGTCCGCCTCCAGCTCGCGCAGGTGGGCGGCGAGCACCTTCTCGGTGATGCCCGGTACCAGGCGGCGCAGTTCGCCGAACCGGCAACTCCCGCGCTCGTCCAGCGCCCAGAGGATCAGCACCTTCCACTTGCCGCCGATGACGTCCATCGCGGCGTCGATCCCGCAGACGTACGCGCCCGGCCTCGATACGGTCGCCATGCCCCCACCTTCCGACCTGGATGCTCACCCCAGGGTAACCACCCACTCCCAAGTGCGTACTTGATCACCTCCGGGGCCTGCCGCGAGCCTGATCGGCATGGCACAGAACACCGTTGAGAAGATCTCCCGCACCCCGCTGACCCTGCTCGGCCTCGGCGCGATGGGCGCCGCACTCGCCCGGACCTGGCTCGCCGCCGGGCACCCGACCACCGTCTGGAACCGCACCGCCGCGCGGGCCGAACCGCTCGCCGCCCAGGGCGCCACCGTCGCCGCCACCGCAGCCGATGCGGTCGCCGCCAACCGGCTGGTGGTCGTCTGCCTGCTCGACGACGCCTCCGTGGACGAGGCGCTGTCCGGCGTCGAGCTGTCCGGCAAGGACATCGTCAACCTCGTCACCAGCACCCCCGGCCAGGCCCGTGCCCGCGCCGAGTGGGCCCGCGAGCGCGGCGCCCGCTACCTGGACGGCGGGATCATGGCCGTCCCGCCGATGATCGGCGTCCCGGCGGCCGGCGGGTACGTCTTCTACAGCGGCTCGGCCGAACTCTTCGAGCAGCACCGCGAGACCCTCGCCGTCCCGGTCGGCACCACGTACGTCGGGGCGGACGCCGGCTTCGCCGCGCTGTACGACGTGGCGCTGCTGAGCGCGATGTACGGCATGTTCGCCGGGCTTACGCACGCCTTCGCACTGCTGCGCAAGGAGTCCGTGCCGCCGACCGCGGCGGCCCCGCTGCTGAGCGGCTGGCTCACCGCGATGACCCACTCGGTGCAGGGCAGCGCCGAGCAGCTGGAGAGCGGCGACTACACCACGGGTGTCGTCTCCGGCCTCGCCATGCAGGTCGCGGGGGCCCCCACCTTCCTGCGCACCGCCGAGGAGCAGGGGGTCAGTCCCGAACTGCTCGCCCCCTTCTTCGAGCTGATGCGGCGGCGGCTCGCGGAGGGCGGCGGCGAGGAGAGCCTGACGGGCCTGGTCGACCTGCTCCGGCGGTAGTCCGCGCTGCGGCGTCGGTGCTGCGGCGTCGGTGCAACGGGTGCCGCTGCAACGGGTGTCGGCGCAACGGGCGTCGGTGCTGCGGCGTCGGTCGTGGCGGACCAGGTCCTGTCCGGCGTTGCGCGTCCGGCGGCAGGATCGGCCGGACAGGACCCGAGGCCCTACCCGGCCGCGCGGGCGGTGGCCGGGCGGCGGCGGAGGGCGGGGTCGGTGAGCGCCGGGGGCTTCCAGACGCCGTCGGGGTGGTAGACGTTCGTGCCGGGCGGGACGATCGCGTCGATGCGGTCGAGGGCGTCGTCGTCCAGGACGAGGTCGGCGCCCTTGAGCGCGTCCTCCAGCTGCCCCATGGTGCGCGGGCCGATGATCACCGAGGTGACGGCCGGGTGCGCCAGCGGGAAGGCCAGGGCCAACTCGGGCAGGGTGCGGCCGAGTTCCTCGGCCAGTGCGGACAGCTCCTCGACGGCGTCCAGCTTGGCGGCGGTGGCGGGCAGCGCCGGGTCGAAGCGGGCCGGGGTGAGGGCGGCGCGGCCGGCGGTCATGTCGATCGGACGACCCTTGCGGTAGCGGCCGGTGAGGAAGCCGGAGGCGAGCGGGCTCCAGGTCAGCGCGCCCATGCCGAGCCGCTGGACCACCGGCAGCACGTTCGCCTCGACGCCCCGGGCGAGCAGCGAGTACGGCGGCTGCTCGGTCCGGAACCGCGGCAGGCCCCGGCGTTCGGCGACGTGGTAGGCCTCGACCAGCTCCTCGGCGGGGAAGGTCGAGCAGCCGAAGGCGCGGATCTTGCCGGCCCGGACGAGGTCGCCGAGCACCGAGAGGGTCTCCTCGATGTCGGTGGTGTGGTCGGGGCGGTGCACCTGGTAGAGGTCGATCCGGTCGGTGCCCAGTCGGCGCAGGCTCTCCTCCACCTCGTGGACGATCCAGCGCCGCGAGTTGCCACCCCGGTTGCGGCCCTCGCCCATCGGGAAGTGCACCTTGGTGGCGAGCACCACGTCGTCGCGGCGGCCGCCGGCGAGGGCCTTGCCGACGATCTGCTCGGACTCGCCCGCGGAGTACATGTCGGCGGTGTCGACGAAGTTGATGCCCTGGTCGAGGGCGGCGTGGATGATCCGGACGCAGTCGTCGTGGTCGGGGTTGCCGACGGCGCCGAACATCATCGTGCCGAGGCAGTGGGTGCTCACCTCGATGCCGGTGCCGCCGAGGACGCGGTAGCGCATGGTTCGGGCTCCCTGGAGTGGTGGGTGGTGGTGGCCGTGGCCGGTGGTGGTCGGCTGCGGGTCCCGACGGTAGGTGCTGGAGTGCACTCGAAGGCAAGGGGTGGGCGCTGTTGAGTGGCTCCGGGCCGGTCCCCCTTCACGGCTCCGTGTGGCCGGCTCCCCCCGCTGGGGGAGTGGCTTCCTCCGGACGGCGGAGGCCAGGGCGCCGCGGCCGGTGCGAGTTTGGGGGCATGACAGACATCGGGCGGATCGCCGCACGGGCGGCGACCGGATGGGGCGTCGCGGGATGGGGCGCGGCCTACGCCGTGCTGGGAGCCGGCTGCGCCGGGGGCGGCCGGGCGCTGTTCGGACTGGCCTGGTTGGGGTGGGCGGTCGCTGCGGTGGGCGGGGCGGCCGTCGCCGTCGGTCTGGCGGTGGCCCGCCGCGGCCTGCAACCGCCCTTGCGCAGAGCACTGCTGGCGCTCTGCGCCCTGGCCGTGGTGGCGGCGTTCAGCCTGCTGATGGACGTGATCACGCTCATCTTCGGTCAGGGCGTGGACAGTCGGGCCGATGCGGGGTTGCGCGCGCTGTCGGCGGTCGGTGCCGTCCTGCTGGCGGCGACCGCCCGTCCGGACCGTCCGGTCCCGGCGGCCGACCCTGTCGGACCAGCCCCTCGGAGGGTCCAACTCGCCGCCTGTGCCGGGACACTGGCCTTTGCGCCGTACGTCGTGATGAAGCTGGTCTGGGTGCTGGGCGGCACCTTCGCCGGAACGGACGGCGCCGAGATGCGAGCTGCCTCGGAACGCAACGGCGCCTCCGGGGTCTGGCTCGCCCTGGAGTCCTGGGGCGTGGACGGGACGGTGCTGCTGGCGGCCCTCGGGGTGTTCCTGCTCTGGGGCCTGGTCCGCCCGTGGGGCCGGGTCTTCCCGCGCTGGACCCTGGTGCTGCGCGGACGCCCCGTCCCGCGCTGGCTGCCGCTCACCCCTGCCCTGCTCGGCGCCGCCACCCTCGTGCCGTACGGCACCTTCGGGGTCGGGTACCTCGTGCTCGCCACCGGGGGCGCGGTGACGATCCGGCCCGGTGACTTCCACAGTGAGGCGGATGTCCTGCTGGTGGCCTGGATCGGTTTCTGCGCCTTCGCCGTGTACGGGGTGGCACTGGCGGTCGCGGCCCGCTCGTACTGGCGCCGAACCGGTCCCGGCCGTCGACCGTCCTGATCCGAGCCCGGCTCGGTTCTCGTCGAGGGTGCGGCCAGGGGCGCGTCCGGCCTCAGGCGTCCGGCTTCCGGTGCCGGCCGGGGCCCTTGCGCAGGAGCGGTACGGGCGTGTCCGCGTGCGGGAAGATCCTGAGCTGATCGGCGCGGGCGATGAGCCCGTACGCCTCGGCGTAGTTCTCCGCGACGGCGACCGGCTGCCAGGCGAAGCCGTCCCACTCGACCACCAGTCGTGGTGCGTCCTTGAACAGGTGCGCCCCGCGCTGCGGTCCTGCCACCAGCGCGATCGCGTCCCGCACCCCGGGCGAGCGGCGTCGCTTCGCCCGGGCTGCGTACCAGTCGGCCAGCGGTTCGTCCTCGGCGTCCATCGCCACCTCCCTCAGGTTCGGCGGGGCCAGTCTTGCCGATGGCGGGAGGGCGGGGCGATTCCACGAACGAGTGAAGTGGGTAGTGCTGTTGTCCGACCGTCAGATGTCCTGCTTCGGTCTCTGTGCAGGGGTGGCCACCTTCGGGGTGGCAGCGGCTGCCCTTTCCGCACTTTGCAAAGTGTGACTTTGCAAAGTGCGGAAGGGGAGGGAGGGGGGAAGTGCAGAGGGCGGGGGACCAGGCACCCGGGGCTGCCGCCCGGCTCAGATGCCGGAAGCGAGCTTCAGGGTGATCGCCCCGGCGATGATCGAGGCGAACGAGAGCACCTTGGGGAGGGTGATCCGCTCCTTGTAGATCAGGGCCCCGAAGAGCACCGTGCCGATCGAGCCGAGCCCGGTCCAGATCGTGTACCCGACGCTGAGGTCGATGGTCCGCAGGGCGAGGCTCAGCGTGAAGATGCCGGCCGCGGCCACGACCAGGGTGAAGACGGACGGCCAGAGCCGGGTGAAACCGTGCGTGGCGTTGGTGCCGAGGGCGAAGCCGATCTCGAAGACGACGGCGATCGCGAGGAAGACCCAGGCCATGGCGTTCTGCTCCTTTGCGGGTGCGGGTGCGGGTGCGGGTGCGGGTGCGGGAGTTCGGGATCAGGGGTCGGCCAGTTCGGCCAGTTCGGCCAGTTCGGCCGGTCCGGCCGGACCGGAGGGGCCCGTCAGGCGGCCGGCTGCTGCTCGCCGCCGAGCCGGTCGGCGAGCTTCAGGCCGAGGACGCCGCCGATGATCAGGACGAAGGCGATCGCCTTCCCTGCGTTCATCGACTCGTGGAAGATCGCCGAGCCGAGGATGACGGTGCCGACGGAGCCGATCCCGGTCCAGACGGTGTAGCCGACGCCCACGTCGAGGGTCTTGAGGGCCAGGCTGAGGAAGAAGATCCCCCCGGCGGCCGCCGCCGCGGTGAGCAGCGAGGGCCCCAGGACGGTGAAGCCGTGGGTCGCGTTGGTGGCCAGGGCGAAAGCCACTTCGAAGGCCGAGGCGATGAGCAGGTAGATCCAGGCCATGAGAACCCCCCGGGTTCCTAGTCATTGCATGTATGTGCAAATTCATGGAGACTGGGCAAGAGCATGCATGTACAAGTAACCTGTGTCAACCCACCCCGCTCGGCCAGGGAGTCACCCATGACCTCTCGACCCACCCCCACCAGCGGCGATGCGGATGCCCGGATGTGGGCCCGCCTCACCGCACTGCACACCCAGGTCGAGGGCCGCCTGGCCACCGTCCTCCAGCGCCGCCACGGCCTCGGCCTCTCCGAGTACCGCGCCCTCGGCTTCCTCTCCGAGGCCCCCAAGGGCGAGCTGCGCATGCAGGACCTCGCCACCAGCCTCGGGCTCAACCAGAGCTCGGTCACCCGCCTGGTCGCCCGGCTGCACACCGCCGAGTTCACCTACCGGGACAGCTGCCCCGACGACAAGCGCGGCGTCTACACCGTCATCACCGAGCTCGGCCGCGCTCGCCGGGAGGAGGCCCGCAGCACCTACGAGTCCACCCTCACCGCCGCGATCGACGAGGCCGGCGAGGCCGCTCCCGACCTCGCCCCACTGCTCGCCACCGCCCGGAGCTCCCTCGGCACCCCCTCGCCCGAGGACGCGTCCTAGGTCCGCGTCCTATGTCCGCGTCCCAGGCCGGCGTCCCAGGTCCGCGTCCCAGCCCGCGCCCGGTCCGCCCGGGGATGCGCCGGGAGCCACTAAACTCAGCCGCACCCGGGACGCACCGCGTCCAGGTCGCATCCGTCCGCCCGGGCTCGCCCGGCCGCCTGTACCGGCAGGCCGGTGCACAGGACATCGACACCATCCACCCGCGGGCACCCCCACCGGTGTTCGCCGGAGACATTGGAGCATCCCAGGATGACTCGGCAGTTGATCACCAGCGCGCTTCCCTACATCAACGGGATCAAGCACCTGGGCAACATGGTCGGGTCGATGCTCCCGGCGGACGTCTACTCCCGCTACCTGCGCCAGCGCGGCCACGAGGTCCTGTACATCTGCGCGACCGACGAGCACGGCACCCCCGCCGAGCTCGCCGCCCAGGAGGCGGGCCTGCCGGTCGCCGAGTTCTGCGCGCAGGCCCACGAGCAGCAGAAGGCCATCTACGACGGCTTCCAGCTGTCCTTCGACTTCTTCGGTCGCAGCTCCTCCCCGCAGAACCGGGAGATCACCCAGGAGATCGCCCGCGAGCTGCACGCGAACGGCTTCATCGAGGAGCGCGCGGTCCGCCAGGTGTACTCCAACACCGACGGCCGCTTCCTGCCGGACCGGTACATCGTCGGCACCTGCCCGCACTGCGGCTACGACAAGGCCCGCGGCGACCAGTGCGAGAACTGCACCCGCGTCCTCGACCCGACGGACCTGGTGGAGCCGCGCTCGGCGATCAGCGGCAGCTCCGACCTGGAGGTCCGCGAGACCAAGCACCTCTTCCTCCTCCAGTCGAAGCTGACGGACGAGGTCGAGGCGTGGATCGCGGCCAACGGCGACACCTGGCCCGTCCTCGCCTCCTCGATCGCCCGCAAGTGGCTGACCGAGGGTCTCCAGGACCGCGCGATCACCCGCGACCTGGAGTGGGGCGTCCCCGTCCCGGCCGACGTCTGGCCGGAGCTGGCGGCCGCGGGCAAGGTCTTCTACGTCTGGTTCGACGCCCCGATCGAGTACATCGGCGCCACCAAGGAGTGGGCGGACGCCGCCCCGGCCGGCGAGGTCCGGGACTGGAAGTCCTGGTGGTACGAGGCCGACTCCACCGTCCGGTACACGGAGTTCATGGCCAAGGACAACGTCCCGTTCCACACGGTGATGTTCCCCGCCACGATCCTCGGCTCGCGTCGGCCGTGGAAGAAGGTCGACTACGTCAAGGCCTTCAACTGGCTGACGTACTACGGCGGCAAGTTCTCCACCAGCCAGAAGCTCGGCATCTTCACCGACGTCGCGCTGGAGCTGCTTCCGGCCGACTACTGGCGCTACTTCCTGATGGCGCAGGCCCCCGAGTCGGACGACTCCAGCTTCACCTGGGACCTCTTCGCCTCCGTCGTCAACAAGGACCTCGCCGACACCCTCGGCAACTTCGTCAACCGCGTGCTGTCCTTCAGCCGCAAGCGCTTCGGCGACGAGGTCCCGGCCGGCCACGAGGCGGGCGAGGCCGAGCAGCGCCTCGGCGCCCAGATCGCCGAACTGCTCGCCGAGTACGAGGGCCACCTCGACGCGCTCAACTTCCGCAAGGCCGCGCAGAGTCTGCGCGCCCTGTGGAGCGCCGGCAACTCCTACCTGGACGAGAAGGCGCCCTGGCTGCAGGCCAAGACCGACCTGGACGCCGCGGCCCTGACGCTGCGCACCGCGATGAACCTCATCCACCTGTACTCGGTGGTCTCCGAGCCCTTCATCCCGACCGCCGCCAAGGCGATCCGCGACTCCTTCGCCCTGCCCGACGACACCCGCACCTGGGTCTCTGCCGAGGAGGCGCTCACCCTCGTCCCGGCCGGCACGCCGTTCACGGTGCCCCCGGTGCTCTTCGCCAAGATCACCGACGAGCAGCTGGAGAGCTGGACCACCCAGTTCGGCGGCGGCGCGGCCTGAGTCTCAGGCTTCGGGGGGCTGCGTAGGAAGTCGGCGGGTCCGACTTCCTACGCAGCGGCGACGGGACAGCTGAGGGTGGGCCAGAGCTGGTTGGGGCAGGCGATCACGTCGTCAGCGGATCCGCACGGCCGGTCGGCGATCCTGGTCAGCTCCACGGCGTTCACCGAGATCACGCCAGCCACGCCGGGATCGGCTCACCCGCGGTCGACGGTCTCCGGGCACCTGTCAGTCGGGCAGATCGCCGTTGCCGCCCAGGTTCGCGACCATCCGCCGCAGCACGTTGATGGTGGTCACGAAGTCGGCCGTGTCGATGCCTTCATGCATCTGCTCGTGAACGCGCAGATTGCGCTCCCGGGCCCGCAGGCGGCCGTCCTCTCCGGCCTCGGTCAGTGTCATGACCCCCGCCTCCTCGGTGACCCAGCCACGGGCGAGCAGGTCGTCGAAGACGCCGTCGAAGTCGATCCCGAGGTCCTCGTACGCCGTCAGTCGCTCGGTCAGCGTGGCGCGGCTCCATGTGGCCGGCGACCCGGCGACGTGGTTGAGCGTCCACCAGTGCGGCTGGGTGAGGTCCTCCACTGCCAGCTGAGCCCGGAGGGCTCCGACCACCTGGCGGTAGGCCTCGCCGCTCCACGCGCCGATGGGCTGGGCTGCCAGTTCCTCGGGTGAGTACTCCTTGATAGCCACGCTGATGCGCCCCCTTCAACGATTACCGGAACGCGATCACGGTAGGACTTCAAGTTCGCTTGAGGTCAAGCCTGGGTTCGCAGACCCTGCCCATCGCCAGGATCACTGATGAGCAGTTGGAGAGCTGGACCGCCCGGTTCGGCGACGGGACAGCCGAGGGCGGGCCAGAGCCGGTTGGGGCAGGCGATCACGTAGTGCCCGGCCCAGCGGTTGTCGGAGATCCACCTGGACCACACAAGGTCTCCGCCGCGGGCCAGTTGAGCGGCCGCCCGAGCCCGCCGCCTGCTGGTGGGACACCAGGTCTCACCCCCTGGCAGATGCCGTTCGAAGCGCTCGACCAGCCAGGCGGTTGCATCCGTCGGTGCTCGCCATGTGCCGCGCACCTGGGCGGCCGGTCGCAGCAGCCACCAGCCGGTCATCATCGGCGGCAGCTCGGACGCCAGGAATCCGCTGCCCTGTACCGGGCGCCGCTCCGCCTCCCGTGCCAGCAACCGGCCGTCCCCCGTCCACTCGTAGCCGTGGAAGTGCACCCGGGCGTCTCCTTGGAGTGATCGGCGCCCGGGTATCCGCAGCAGCTGCGGACACCCGGGCCATCGTGGACGTCCCGCCGCCTACACCGACAGGCCGAACCGCGCCGGGTCGATCCCGGCGGCGGTCAACTCCTCACCGGTGAAGAGCAGGGGCTGGGCATCGGGCCGCTTGCTGTCCCCCAGCGCGAAGGCCCCGGGCACCTCGGGCACCGCGCCGAGGGTCACGCACGACTCGCCGTCGTCACCGCCGCCCTGGTTCCCCCCGCAGGCCCGGTTGAACTCGACCCCGGCCAGATCGAGGGCGTACAGGTTGCGCTCACTCATCTCGTGCACCTTCCGGTAGTGCTCCGGGGCAGCAACGGCCCCACCCCGCCCGCGAATCGGACGGGAAGACAAACGGAAATGGGGCAGGCCACGCGCTACCCGCGCGCGGCCTGCCACGCGGAGAACCCGCCGGGGGCGCCATCCGGCGGGAGGAGGTCGGAGGTGCGCACAACCCGCTCCCGCCCACCCCTCAACGGCCGGACGTAGACGTCGTGCCGGCGGATCTCCATTGATATTCCCGGGTCGGAGCGCGCTAATGTTCCTGCAGATATTCATCGCGGATTGTCCTGAGGGGGGATCGTGCCGATTCACCCGACGAGCCGACCTGGAAGAATGAATTGAACTTTTCCAGGTAGGCTGCCACGTCCCGAGGATCCGTCACGACAATCTCGGCATGGACCGTCTCCACGGTCACCACCCGGTCGTCTCGGATGGCAAAGGAATGGCCAGGCGAGTCCGGCTGATGTGCAGTGAGGGGAACGATCCGGATGTCGACGTTAGGGAGGCGGGAGGCTGAGATGATTCTATCCAATTGCCCCGCCATCATCGCGGGCGCAAGTATGCGCCAACGGAGAACCGGCTCGGTAATGACGAAGCTCAGGGTTCTGTCGGGGTCGTACAGGATGGCTTGCCGTTCGAGTCGGGTCGTGATTGTGGGGTTGAGAGACTCTGCTCCGAGGTTCTTCTTTCCCAGGATTGTCCGAACGTATTCCGGAGTCTGTAGGGGCCCGGGAACCAGCGACGGTTGGAATAGCTTCAGGGCTTTCATCGACTGGTCGAGCGCCCTGATCTGCTGCTGCTTTCTGTGGTAGCCGAGCCGCCGGAACTCGCGCCAGGCGGTGGATTCTGTGGCATCTGCCCTGGCTGCGGCCAGGTACTCGGACTTGACTTCGGCCGATACTCCTATAGCCGTAAGGATTCGGTCGACATCCATCACGGTCGGGGTTGCCCGACCGTTCTCGATTTTGCTCAGTTTGCTTGCAGACATGACGGCGCTGCGGGCAACGGCCTTGGCTTCCTTGCCGGATGCCTGCCGTAGTGCCCGCAGCGCCGCTCCCAACTCTGCTCTGTTCACTCGTTGTGCTTGGCCCACCAGTCGGTGAACGGTTCCGCATGAGCAAGCGCGATGTCCCGGTACTGGGAAAATTCGGGCAGGCGGTCGGGCGCCACGAAATCGGCCCCGAGATATTTCCCGTGGGCGTCGTAATTCATGACGCCGATGGTGTGGTTGTCGAACATCCAGAAATCAGGCGCATTCGGGATCGGGTTGTCCTGGCCGGTGACATCGAGGATGAAGAACTCCTCGCCCGCCTCGGCGTTCCGCTGGTATCCCCACCCGAGTTCAAACCCGAGGTACGGAGTCAGAGGGCGAGAGAGGATGTGGACCCGGTACATCCGCTTGCCTGATTGTGTGGAGATTCGTACGGTGTCCAGCCACCCGGACGACTTGTAGGCCTCGGGCTGTGGCTCGCAGGCAAGAAAGGCGTGATAGGCCTCGACTCCGCCGGATTGGCTGTAGTCATCCAGGGTTTCCAGCCGGAAGGCTTCTGTCTCAAATTCGTCAAACCATTGTGAGAGCGTCCTAGATGAGCTTGTCACGGATGGCCTTCCGGATGAGTTCGAGCGGGATCTCGACGACCGTCTCACGCTCGGGGAGCTCCAGGCCGTGGTCCGCTGGAGTCTCGCCCTGGACGAGCAGGGTCTTACGGTCGGTGGTGTACAGCGTCGGACATTCCCCGTCATCGCAGGAACTGGCGATCTTCCGGACCAGCACGGTGTCCCCTTAGCAAGGTTCCGGTGTCAGCGCTGATCCTCCTGGAACGATTCGGCTAGGCGGTGCCGAAGTGGTCGAACTCGCCGCGTTTGACGCCTTCGAGCCAGAGGGCGAACTTCTTCGGGGTCGTGACGATGACGTCGTCGGGGGTGTCGGACTCGCGGATCTCGACCAGGCCGTCGGAGCTTCGGACCTCGATGCACTGGTTGCTGTTCCCGCTTATCGATGACTTCTGCCAGTTGCCCATGTCCGCGCGCATTGTGCGCAGCTCGATGCCGAGTCGCTGCTGGCGCACGGTCGGTGACATGCGGGGTGGCATGAGCTCTCCCCCGATCGGTACCTCCGGTGCAGTCTGCTGCCCGGGTGGCGAGGGGTCCACCCGTAGGGAGGTCCGGTTGGGCAGGGTCCAGATTGCCGACGCCTCCGCCGCGCCGATCGTCCGACCGGCCCCCGATGATGCGCGAACCAGCGGTCGGGGGCTTGACCTGGTGGACTCGCTTGCCGATGAGTGGGGTGTGGAACTCATCGGGTCGTACGGCAAAGCGGTGTGGGCGGTTGCGGCGGTCGGTGGCTGATGGGCATCGTCCTGCTGGCCGGGCTGTTCGTCTCGGTGCTCTTCGTCGGCGTCGTCGCGCAGATCACCGCCACCCGTCAGCCACGTGAAAGGCGCACCGTCAGGCGGGACTTGGCCTCCGGCTATTCGTCGACCAGCAGCGAGAAGTAGGCGCTGTCCTGCCAACTGCCGTCCGCCCTGCGGTGCTTACGGCGGTGGACGCCCTCGAATGGCGCGCCGATCCGGATGTGTCGGCCGACGAGGGTGGCGGGCCAGTCCCCCCGGACGGTCATCCGGCTGCCAGCCGTTCGGTGAGCCGGGCCTTCGCAGCCGGCCACTCCTCCGCCAGCATCGAGAAGTAGGCGCTGTCCCGCCACGTCCCGTCGGCCCGGCGGCGCTCGCGGCGGTGGATGCCCTCGAAGGTGGCGCCCAGGCGGGCGATCGCGTTGCGTGAGCGCTCGTTGAGGCTGTCGGTCTTCCAGAAGACGCGGCCCATGCCGAGGTCCTCGTACGCATGGGTGAGCAGCAGCAGCTTGGACTCGGTGTTCACCGCCGTCCGCCAGGCGGACCGGGCGTACCAGGTGCCGCCGATCTCGACGAGCTCGTTGGCGGCCTCGAAGTCGTAGTACCCGGTCATGCCGATCGCCCGCCCGCTCGCCAGGTCGATGACCGCGAACACGACCGCCGTCCCGTCCGCGATCTCGGCGAGCCGCTTGTCAATCACGTCGGCCAGCTCCGCCTCCGTGCGCGGTGTGCCGGAGGGCACCCAGCGCCACACCTCCTCGTCACCGCCGCCGGCGGCGAACAGGTCGGGCAGGTGGTGGCGGCCGAGGGGTTCGAGGCGGACGTGGCGGCCGAGGAGGGTCACGGCCGAGGGAAGCTTCGCGGTCATGATCCCGAAGGTAGCCGTACTCTGCACTAGATGCAATGGTGTTTTGAACTAGTGCAGATGGAGACGGGTGTGAAGAAGGCCCTGCGGGACGGTGCGTCCCGCAGGGCCTCACGAGCCGCGAGGGCTCAGGGCTCAGAGCTCAGAGCTCACACGGCTACCGGCTCAGATGAACGAGTTGATCTCGATCGTCTCGGTGCGGCCCGGGCCGACGCCGATGGCGGAGATCGGGGCGCCCGACATCTCCTCCAGCGCCTTCACGTACGCCTGGGCGTTCTTCGGCAGGTCGGCGAAGGTCTTCGCCTTGCTGATGTCCTCGGTCCAGCCCGGCAGCGTCTCGTAGATCGGCTTGGCGTGGTGGAAGTCCGACTGGTTGTACGGCAGCTCCTCGACCCGCTTGCCGTCGATCTCGTAGGCGACGCAGACCGGGATCTGCTCCCAGCCGGTGAGCACGTCGAGCTTGGTCAGGAAGAAGTCGGTCAGGCCGTTGACCCGGGTCGCGTAGCGCGCGATCACCGCGTCGAACCAGCCGCAGCGGCGGTCGCGGCCGGTGGTCACACCGCGCTCGCCACCGATCCGGCGCAGCGCCTCGCCGTCGGCGTCCAGCAGCTCGGTCGGGAACGGGCCCGAGCCGACGCGGGTGGTGTACGCCTTCAGGATGCCGATGACGCGGTCGATCTTCGTCGGGCCGATGCCCGCACCGGTGCAGGCGCCGCCGGCGGTCGGGTTGCTGGAGGTGACGAAGGGGTACGTGCCGTGGTCGACGTCGAGCAGGGTGCCCTGGCCGCCCTCCAGCAGGACGACCTTGTTCGCCTTCAGCGCCTCGTCCAGCACCAGGGTGGTGTCGGCCAGGAACGGCTTGATCTTGTCCGCGTAGCCGAGGTACTCCTCCAGCACCAGCTCGGCCGGGATGGCGCGGCGGTTGTAGAGCTTGACCAGCAGCTGGTTCTTGTCGTGCAGCGCGGCTTCGATCTTCTGCTGCAGGATCGACTCGTCGAAGAGGTCCTGCACGCGGATGCCGACGCGGTTGATCTTGTCCGCGTAGGTCGGGCCGATGCCGCGGCCGGTGGTGCCGATCCGGCGCTTGCCGAGGAAGCGCTCGGTGACCTTGTCCAGGGTGCGGTGGTACGGGGTGATCAGGTGGGCGTTGCCCGAGATCAGCAGCTTGGAGGTGTCGATGCCGCGCTCGTTCAGGCCGCTGAGCTCGGAGAGCAGCACGCCCGGGTCGATGACGACGCCGTTGCCGATCACCGGCGTCACATTCGGGCTGAGGATTCCGGAAGGCAGCAGGTGAAGTGCATACTTCTGGTCGCCGATGACCACCGTGTGACCGGCGTTGTTGCCGCCCTGGTAGCGAACGACGTAGTCGACGGAGCCACCGAGGAGGTCGGTCGCCTTCCCCTTGCCCTCGTCTCCCCACTGAGCGCCAACGAGCACGAGTGCCGGCACAGGCGTACACCCCTTCCGGTTGGGGCATCCTGCGTAGGCCGCAGTCTGCCCCGAGATAGACGAAGCCCCTGGCGCAATAGCGCAAGGGGCTCTTGCACCGAGAGATTACCTGAGGAAGGACCGGTCGTGTCGTCCCTGTCCACGCCCGCAACCGGCGGCCCCGAGCCGCTCCTCCTGCTCCTCGACCCGGCGGCCCGGCAGACCGACGGCGAGTCGGTGCGGATCGCGAAGGACGTCCTCTGCGGAGGGGCGGACGTCAAGGTGGCGTACCCCGAGAGCCCGTCCGAGCTCGACCGGGTGCTTTCGCACCGGGGCCGCCGCCGACCGGTCGTGATCGGGTCCGACCTCGCCCTGCAGAGGGTGCTCCAGGCCCTGCACCGCCAGCGTGAGCTGGGGGCGGACGCGGTGGGCATGGTCCCCGTGGGCCGGGCGAACGAGCTGACCGCGGCCCGTGCGCTCGGTGTGCCGGGCGAGCCGGTGCAGGCCGCGCGGGCGGTGCTCTCGGGCGCGCCGCGCAAGCTTGACCTCCTGGTGGACGACGGCGGCGGGGTGGCGCTCGGCGGGGTGCGGATCTCGGGCAGCGGGGCCCGCCGGCTGGTGGGCCGGACGGGTGGCTGGCGTTCGCTATGGGCGAAACTGGCTGCGGCCGAGCAGGGGACCGTACTCACGAAGAGCGCATCCGAGACCACCAAGAGCGAGCACAGCTCCCGGCTGCGGGTCGAGGCGGACGGGCGACTGCTCGCGGACGTCGACCGTCCGGTCCGGGTGGTCGAGGTGACCCTGCCGGTCGGCGAGGCGGCGGGCGAGGGCGTGATGGAGATCGTCGTCCGCGCGCCCGGCGCGCTGGTGCGGGCCCGCGCGGCGACCGTCTCGGTGGTCGGGCGCGGATTCGGCTACGAGGCGGACGGTCACCCGGTCGGCCCCGTCCGGACGCGGACCTGGACGGTGCACCCGGGCGCCTGGGGGCTCCTGCTCCCCGCGACCCCGCCCACGGTCTGACCCGCAGCCCGCAGGCCACAGCCGCACCAGCAGCCCAAGCCCGACGCCGGCAGCCGCACAACCGCCCCCGACGCCCCCCGTCCGGCCCCACCCGGCCCCCTCGGGCCCGGCTCCGACCCCGGGTGAGCAGGCTCACGTTGGGCGAACCCCCGGCGAACGCCCGGCGAAGGGTCGTCCGCACACGCATCGCGCCAACGGGCGCGAACCACAAGGCCAAGCGCCCCTCCGGCGAATTTCCGCGCCCCGAATTCCACGCCGGGTAAGGGGTTTTGTCTACGCGCGTTACTGATCGATCGCCCAACAATCCCGCCCTCCCCGGTTCCGGAAGCCTGTGCCAACTGCCCTAGACTCGAAGGCGTGCCACGTGGTGACGGAAGACTCAACCACGATCTTCTTCCCGGTGAGAAAGGCCCCCAGGACGCTTGCGGCGTCTTCGGTGTCTGGGCTCCCGGCGAGGAGGTCGCCAAGCTCACGTTCTTCGGCCTTTACGCCCTGCAGCACCGCGGTCAGGAATCCGCGGGCATCGCAGTGAGCAACGGCTCCCAGATTCTCGTCTTCAAGGACATGGGACTCGTCTCCCAGGTCTTCGACGAGGCCTCCCTGGGGTCGTTGCACGGGCATATCGCCGTCGGACACGCCCGCTACTCGACCACCGGTTCCTCGGTCTGGGAGAACGCCCAGCCGACCTTCCGCGCGACCGTTCACGGTTCGCTGGCCCTCGGGCACAACGGAAACCTGGTGAACACCGCCGAACTGGCGGCCATGGTCGCCGAACTGCCCGGTGAGGAGCACGTCTCCCGCTCGGGCCGGTCGGCCGCGACCAACGACACCGACCTGGTGACCGCCCTGCTCGCAGGCCATCCGGACCTCTCCATCGAGGAGACGGCCAAGCTGGTCCTGCCCAAGGTCAAGGGCGCGTTCTCGCTCGTCTTCATGGACGAGCACACGCTCTACGCCGCCCGCGACCCGCAGGGCATCCGCCCGCTGGTGCTCGGCCGGCTGGAGCGCGGCTGGGTGGTCGCCTCCGAGACGGCGGCGCTGGACATCTGCGGCGCCTCCTTCATCCGCGAGGTCGAGCCCGGCGAGCTCATCGCCATCGACGAGAACGGCATGCGGACCTCCCGCTTCGCCGAGGCGAAGCCCAAGGGCTGCGTCTTCGAGTACGTCTACCTGGCCCGTCCGGACACCTCCATCGCCGGCCGCAACGTGCACCTCTCCCGCGTGGAGATGGGCCGCCGGCTGGCCGCCGAGGCGCCCGCCGAGGCCGACCTGGTGATAGCGACCCCGGAGTCCGGTACCCCGGCCGCCATCGGGTACGCCGAGGCCAGCGGGATCCCGTACGGCTCCGGCCTGGTGAAGAACGCCTACGTGGGCCGCACCTTCATCCAGCCCAGCCAGACCATCCGCCAGCTCGGCATCCGGCTGAAGCTCAACCCGCTGCGCGAGGTCATCCAGGGCAAGCGCCTGGTGGTCGTGGACGACTCGATCGTGCGCGGCAACACCCAGCGCGCGCTGGTCAAGATGCTGCGCGAGGCCGGCGCCGCCGAGGTCCACATCCGGATCTCCTCGCCGCCGGTGAAGTGGCCCTGCTTCTTCGGCATCGACTTCGCGACCCGCGCGGAGCTGATCGCCAACGGCATGACCATCGAGGAGATCGGCCGCACCCTCGGCGCGGACTCGCTCTCCTACATCTCGATCGACGGCATGATCGAGGCCACCAAGCAGCCGAAGGACCGGCTCTGCCGGGCCTGCTTCGACGGGGAGTACCCGATGGAGCTGCCCGACCCGGCACTGCTCGGCAAGCTCCTGCTGGAGGCCGAGATCAAGGGCGGCCAGCAGCCCCCGGCCGTCCGCGGCAAGCCGACGGGCAGCGACCTGGACGGTGTCCAGTCCCTGCTCGGCGGAGCGGGCGCGGCCGACGCCCTGCGCCGCCCGTAGTACTCAAAGGTGGGGTCCCGGAGCCCGGGGCCCCACCGCTGTTCCATCCCCCACTGACCCGAAAGGGCCGCACCGCAGTGACCACGAACCAGAACGGCGCCACCTACGCCGCCGCCGGCGTCGACATCGAGGCGGGCGACCGCGCCGTCGAGCTCATGAAGCAGTGGGTCAAGAAGGCCAGCCGCCCCGAGGTCGTCGGCGGCATCGGCGGCTTCGCCGGGCTCTTCGACGCGTCCGCCTTCAAGCGCTACGAGCGGCCGCTGCTGGCCTCGGCCACCGACGGCGTGGGCACCAAGGTCGCCATCGCCGCCGCCATGGACAAGCACGACACGATCGGCCACGACCTGGTCGGCATGGTCGTCGACGACCTGGTGGTGTGCGGCGCCGAGCCGCTGTTCATGACCGACTACATCTGCGTCGGCAAGGTCGTGCCGGAGCGGGTCGCCGCGATCGTCAAGGGCATCGCCGAGGGCTGCGCGCTGGCCGGCTGCGCCCTGGTCGGCGGGGAGACCGCCGAGCACCCGGGCCTGCTGGGCCCGGACGAGTACGACGTCGCGGGCGCCGGCACCGGTGTGGTGGAGGCGGACGCGCTGCTGGGCGCCGAGCGCGTCCGGGCCGGCGACGTGGTGATCGCGATGGCCGCCTCCGGCCTGCACTCCAACGGCTACTCGCTGGTCCGCCACGTGCTGCTGAACGAGGCCGGCTGGAAGCTGGACCGCAAGGTCGAGGAGTTCGGCCGCACGCTTGGCGAGGAGCTGCTGGAGCCGACCCGGATCTACTCGCTGGACTGCCTGGCGCTCACCCGGGCGACCGAGGTCCACGCCTTCTCGCACGTCACCGGTGGCGGCCTGGCGGCCAACCTGGCCCGGGTGATCCCGGACGGCCTGCACGCCCGCCTGGACCGCGGCACCTGGACCCCGCTGCCGGTCTTCCGGACCGTCGCCGAGGTCGGCAAGGTGGCCACCCTGGAGATCGAGAAGACGCTGAACATGGGCGTCGGCATGGTCGCCGTCGTCCCGCCGCACTCGGTGGACGTGGTGCTGTCGATCCTGGAGGACCGGGGCGTCGAGGCCTGGCTGCTCGGGGACATCGTCGAGCGCGGCGGCGAGCACGAGGGCGGCGCGGCGCTCTACAACGCGTACGAGGGCTTCACGGCGGGCTGAGCAGCCGGCTGAGGCACGGGAGGGCCCCCGCGGCGATGCGCTGCGGGGGCCCTTCTGCCGTCGGCCCGGGCGTCCGGCCACGCCGAACGGGCCCGGGAATGCCGAAGGGGCCCGGGGACGTCGCAGGCCCCGGAGGGCCCGGCGTCCGCGGGAACGCCGAAAACCGGCCCGGCGCACAAGGCGCCCGGACCGGTCAGGCCAGACTGGGACTACGCCCGACGGCGGGCCTGGGATTGCCCGGAGCCCGACTCGACGTCGTCGTCCTCGTCATCGTCGGCGTAACGAGCCGCGTATTCCGCGTAGGGGTCGTCGTCCTCTTCTTCCTCGATCGGCTCAGGCTCGATCGGGGTGGTGGAGGGCGATACGCCCAGCTCGTTGGACAGACGATTGGCGTCGAACCCGCCGCTGTTGTACTTCAGCTCGCGGGCGACCTTCGTCTGCTTGGCCTTGGCCCGGCCGCGCCCCATGGGTCGACCCCCTCAACGATGGGGCTCACGGCCCCGAGTCTGACACGTGTTCATGATCAAGAGCGGCCTGCCCGAATGGGGAGGACCGTCCCTTGGAGCATTAACGGTACCTGTTTCTGCCGCTGGACGGTACGTCGTCGGTGTGACGTGGCGCGCACCGGCCGCACCCGAGACCAGGTCTTCCCAGGTCAGGGGAGGTTTTGCGGCCATTTGCACGCTGTCCGGAGGTAGTTCAGGTCCGTCGTTCCCGGATCGATTATCCCCCCAAGGGGGACTTTGGATCACCCGATCGGGTGCAGAAGTGAGAATCCGGTTCCACATTGTGATGCGCGGGAGGCGGAAGGTGGACGGCTCGGGACCGCCCCGGCGACCGCCCCCCGCGCAGCAGGGTCCTACGGCGGTGCTCAGGCGCGGCGGGCACCCGGCAGCAGGACCGAGCGCAGCGCGCTGATCTCCCGCATCCGCTTCTCGGCCAGGCGGTCGGCGGCCACGGCCGGCGGGACGCCGTCGGAGGCGGCCCGGGTGAAGATCTCCAGCGTGGTGTCGAAGATCCGGGTGGCCTTGTTCTTGGCCCGCTCGAAGTTGAAGCCCTCGATCTCGTCGGCGACCTGGATCACGCCGCCGGAGTTCACCAGGTAGTCCGGGGCGTAGAGGATCCCGCGGCCGGCCAGGTCCTTCTCGACGCCGGGGTGGGCCAGCTGGTTGTTGGCCGCGCCGCAGACGATGGCGGTGCCGAACTCGCCGAGCGCGGCCACCGAGGCGTCGGTGAGCGCGCCGCCGAGGGCGCAGGGGGCGTAGACGTCCAGCTTGGCCTGGAGCAGGGCGGCGGTGTCGGCGACGACCTCCACCTCCGGGTGGGCGGCGCGCACCCGGTTCACGGCGGCCTCGGCGACGTCGGTGATGACGACGGTGGCGCCGTCCGCGACCAGGTGGCCGACCAGGTAGTGGCCGACCTTGCCGACGCCGGACACGCCGACCCGCTTGCCGCGCAGGGTCGGCTGGCCCCAGCGGGCCTGGGCGCTGGCGCGCATGCCCTGGAACACGCCGAAGGCGGTCAGGATCGAGGAGTCGCCGGCGCCGCCGTTCTCCGGGGAGCGGCCGGTCACGAACTCGGTCTCGCGCGCGATGACGTCCATGTCCTGGACGTAGGTGCCCACGTCGCAGGCGGTGATGTAGCGGCCGCGCAGGGACTCCACGAAGCGGCCGTAGGCACGGAGCATCGCCTCGTTCTTGTCCTTGTTCGGGTCGCCGATGATGACGGCCTTGCCGCCACCGAGGTCGAGCCCGGCCAGCGCGTTCTTGTAGCTCATGCCGCGCGACAGGTTCAGCGCGTCCTCCAGCGCCGCCTCCTCGGAGGCGTACGGGAAGAAGCGGGTGCCGCCGAGGGCCGGGCCCAGGGCGGTGGAGTGGATGGCGATGACGGCCTTGAGGCCGGAGCTGCGGTCGTGGCAGAGCACGACCTGCTCGTGGCCGTCGCCGGGGACGCCGTCCTGTTCGGTACGGAAGATCCTGCTGAGCACTCCGGGTGTGGCGTGCGTGGCGGATGCGGTCTGTACGTCGGTCACTGTGGTGACTCCAGTATCCGAGGCCCGCTGCTGTGGTGCGGGCGCCTAAGGCGAAGCGTAGTCGCGAGGGCGTCGCCGATCTGCCCTCTTGTACGAGCTTGTACGGGTTGTCCGAAGCGTGAGACGCGGGCGGCGCGGGGGCCGAGGGAGTGCGCCCGCGAACCGTTCCGGGCCCGCGCCCTCCCGGTGGACCGGTGGTGCGTGCGACGATGCAGAACGTGACCGTCGTGCGCACCTCCGTACTGCCGCCCTACGCCGCCCACCTGCGGGTCTACGAGCCGCTGGCCGCCTACCCGGAGCCCGAGCGGGTGCGCTGGCAGGCGTACGCGGCGGAGCACGGCCCGGACGCGGAGGTGGCCGGGCAGCCGGTGGCCGCGGCGGGGCTGGAGGAGCAGCGGGCGGCCCTGGCGGAGCTGGTCGGGCGCACGCCCCGGGCGCTGCCGGAGCGGGAGAGCGAGCGGGCCTTCGTCCGGGCCGTGGACGGGGTGCTGTACGTCTGTCCGTGGGCGACCAGGCTGCGCAGCTGGCAGGCGCTGGAGGAGCTGCGGGCGGGGGCGCCGGTGGCCCTGGTGGACACCGCGCTGCCGCCGGCCACCCGGGCGGCCGCGGAGGCCGACCGGGAGCGCTGGCGGGCGGAGCACCCGGACGCCCGGCCGTGGATCCTGACCAGCCGGTGGGAGGTGCCGGTGAGGTGGTTCCTGCCGTTCGGGGAGGAGGACCGCTGCTTCGTGCCGGCCGGCGGGGCGGAGAAGGGGGAGACGGCGGCGGCGCTGTTCTACCTGACTCCGATGGCGCAGGCGCGCCGGCGGGTGGCGCGCGGCTACCGGGTGCTGCGCGAGCGCCTGCCGCAGGGCGAGCTGGTGCGCGGGGCGGAGCAGGTCGGGCGGTGGCTGGAGGAGTTCCATCCGCGGTCGCTGGTGGAGCTGGACTACGGGGGTCTGGTGCACCTGCTGGGGCCCGGGCTGTTGGCGGAGGACCGTTCGGCGGGGGACCTGGAGGCGGGGCTGCAGGCGCTGCGGGCGGGGGACTCGGCGGGCGCGGTGCAGGCCTACGAGGAGCTGACGGGACGCTGGCGGCGGGTGCAGGCGCTGCGGCAGGCGAACTGACGGCGGTTGAGGGGGGCTGAGAGGGACTGAGGGGGGCCGAGGGAGACCGGGGGCGGCTGAACGGCTGCCGGGGGTCGACGGAGGGCTGCGGAGGGGCCGCGGGCGGCCGCTGAGGCCCTGTCAGCACTGGCCGGAGCCGGTGTCGGTGGTACTTGTAAGACTGTAAGAGTCGTAGGGCCCGACCGTCATGACCAAGGTCCCGGTTCGGGTCAATACCTATCGAACGTGACACTACTCACCGTTGACGCGAACTAACCCCTATGTGCAAAAATGGGACAACCAGCCCAACTTCACGTGAGCGTGCCCACTTTTGGGTGGTTCTGGACTCGATGAGCGCTTTGCGGGGAAACGGCGGGTCTGGTCCCCTCGTAACTAGATGTCACTATAAGGTGACTGCCCGTTATGGGGTGGTCCATCGCCATCCGTCGGCCTTGAACCCGTGAGGGGTCAATTTTGGCGGTTTGGTCGATAGGGCTGGACGGATGGTGTAGTTGTAGACACCAGGACAAGCCGTTCGTCCTATAACCGACTCGGCCCGTCTATGCCATTTCGGGCATCGCGGGCCAAGGTGCAGAATTTGAAGGATAGAACCGCCCTGGTTCGGTTCTCCCGAGGAGGCCGCTCATGACCGCTCGTACCCCTGATGCTGAGCCTCTGCTGACACCGGCAGAGGTCGCCACCATGTTCCGCGTGGACCCGAAGACGGTCACCCGCTGGGCCAAGGCAGGCAAGCTCACATCGATCCGCACGCTGGGCGGACACCGCCGTTATCGCGAGGCGGAGGTTCGCGCTCTGCTGGCCGGCATTCCGGCTCAGCGCACCGAGGCCTGATAGGCCAGAGGCTCTTTAAAGGGGCTGCTTACCGGACTCCGCCGGGTCCGGTAAGCAGCCCCTTTTGCATGCCCCGGGGGAGCCCCCGGAGATCCTCCCGGTTCACCGCCCGTTCCATGCCGGTCGGTCGGAATGTTGAACTCCGGATAACGATTTGATGGTTGTGGGGTGGGGGGGATTTACTGTGAATGGCAGTACAATTTTATATATTAAATTGGCTCGGGCCGGGAGGGGGCGCCGGCCGGTGGGTCTCGGGAAAAGATAAGTGACGACCGTCACACGGACGGTCACTTGTGGTCTAGACCTATGCCGGGGTAGTCCGCACCCGGTGAAAGCGAAGAGGCCCGGAACCAAACGGTTCCGGGCCTCTCGGCAACGGCGATCCTGACGGGACTTGAACCCGCGACCTCCACCTTGACAGGGTGGCGAGCTAACCAACTGCTCCACAGGACCAGAGATTTTCGATCCGTTCGCTTCGCTGTGCGCTGCGAACAAGACAGATCGTAGCCCATGGTGGGCCCCCAGGTCGAACTGGCTCCTGAGGGCCCCGCGGACCGCCCGCGCAGCTCAGAGCGCGGCCCGGGCCGCCTCCATCGCCTTCATGATCCGCTTCTCGGAGACCGGGGTCGGCGTGCCCAGCCCCTGGGCGAAGAAGCTGACCCGCAGTTCCTCGATCATCCAGCGGATCGCCAGGATCTCCGCGGAGGGCTGCAGGCCGGCCGGCACCTCCGCCAGCAGCTCGCCGTACGCCTGCTGGACCTGCTGGACCTTCAGCAGCTGCTGGGTGTCGCGCTGCGGGTGGTTCGGCAGGGCCTCCAGCCGGCGGTCCACCGCCAGCAGGTAGCGCTTCAGGTCCGGGAGCCGCTGCCAGCCGCTCTGGGTGACGAAGCCCGGGTGCACCAGCGAGGCCAGGTGCAGCCGGATGTCGTTCACGGCGTTCAGCAGCACCGGGCTGCTCACCGCCTTCAGCCGGGTCGAGGCCTTGTGGAAGGCGATCAGCGCCGTCGCCGTCTTCAGCGTGGTGTCCGCCGAGAGCTCGTACAGATCGGCCCGGACCTTGTCGTGCAGCTTGGCGAAGGCCGCCTCGTCCCAGGCGGGTCCGCCGGCCGCGGCCATCAGCCGGTCGGTGGCGCAGGCCACCACGTCCTCGAACAGCGCCGGGATCGAGCCGTGCGGGTTGTACGACAGCGCGAGCTTGGCCTGGTTGCCCAGCCGGCCCTGGATCGACTTGGCCGGCGAGTTGGTGGTCAGCACCAGCAGCCGCCGGGTGCCCTCCCACATCGCCTGGGCCTGCGCCTGCGGGGTGTCGAACAGCCGGATGCCCACCGACTCCTTCTCGTCCACCAGCGCCGGGTAGGCGCGCAGCGAGTGGCCGCGGGAGCGCTGTTCGAAGGTGCGCTGGAGCACCGGCAGGCCGGCCGGCCAGGCGGTCAGCCCGGACTGCTCGATGCCCTGGCCGGAGGCCGCCGAGGAGAGCGTCTCCTTCAGCTTGGGCTTCAGCTGCAGCCGCAGCTCCTCCAGGTCCTTGGACTCGGCGAGCTTCTTGCGGCCGTCGACCACCCGGAAGGTCACCCGGAGGTGGTCCGGGACCCGCTCGTCGTCCCAGGCCTCCGGCGGGATGGTGATCGCCGTCATCCGCTTGAGGATGTGCTCCAGGGTCGGCAGCAGGGGCTCCTGGCGGTCCTTCACGTGGCGCAGCGCGGCCTTGGCGAAGTCCGGGGCCGGGACGAAGTTGCGGCGGATCGCCTTGGGCAGCGCCCGGATGTAGGCGGTGACCAGCTCCTCGCGCAGGCCGGGGATCTGCCAGTCGAAGCCCTCGGCGGTGACCTGGTTGAGGACCGGGAGCGGGATGTGGACGGTCACGCCGTCCGCGTCGCTGCCGGGTTCGAACTGGTAGGTCAGCTTGAAGCGGAGCTTGCCCTGCTGCCAGTGGTCCGGGTAGTCCGCCTCGGTGATGCCGTCCGCCGAGTCGTTGATCAGCATCGACTTCTCGAAGTTCAGCAGGTCCGGCTGGTCGTGCCGGGTCTTCTTCCACCAGGAGTCGAAGTGCCGGGTGGAGACGATCTCGTCGGGCAGCCGGGAGTCGTAGAAGTCGAACAGGGTCTGGTCGTCGACCATGATGTCGCGGCGGCGGGCCCGGTTCTCCAGCTCCTCCACCTCGGAGAGCAGCTTGCGGTTCTCGGCGAAGAAGCGGTGGTGGGTCTCCCAGTCGCCCTCGACCAGCGCGTTGCGGATGAACAGCTCGCGGCAGAGCTCCTGGTCGATCCGGCCGTAGTTGATCTTGCGCTGGGCGACGATCGGCATCCCGTAGAGGGTGACCTTCTCGTACGCCAGCACCGCGCCGGCCTTCTTCTCCCAGTGCGGCTCGCTGTAGCTGCGCTTGATCAGGTGGCCGGCCAGCGGCTCGACCCACTCGGGCTCGATCTTGGCGTTGATCCGGGCCCACAGCCGGGAGGTCTCCACCAGCTCGGCGGACATCACCCAGCGCGGGGGCTTCTTGAACAGGCCGGAGCCGGGGAAGACGGCGAAGCGGGCGCCGCGCGCGCCGCCGTACTCGCGCTTCTCCACGTCGAACAGGCCGATGTGCGAGAGCAGGCCGGCCAGCAGCGACTGGTGGATCCGGTCCGCGTCCGGCTCGGCGTCCGGGTGCGGCTCCTCGATCGTGACGCCGAGCTGCTTGGCCACCGTGCGCAGCTGGGAGTAGATGTCCTGCCACTCCCGTATCCGCAGGTAGTTCAGGAACTCGGCCTTGCACATCCGGCGGAACGCCGAGGAGGAGAGCTCCTTCTGCTGCTCCCTGACGTAGCGCCACATGGCGAGGTAGGAGAGGAAGTCCGACGTCTCCGACTGGAAGCGGCGGTGCCGGTCGTCGGCGGCCTGGCGCTTCTCGGTGGGGCGCTCGCGCGGGTCCTGGATGGAGAGCGCGGCGGCGATCACCATGACGTCGCGGACGCAGCCGTTGCGGTCGGCCTCCAGGACCATCCGGGCCATCCGGGGGTCGACCGGGAGCTGGGCCAGCTGGCGGCCGAGCGGGGTGAGGCGCTTGCGGACGTCCTTCTCGTCGGGGTCGAGGGCTCCGAGCTCGTGGAGCAGGCTGACGCCGTCCTTGATGTTGCGGGAGTCCGGCGGGTCCAGGAACGGGAAGGCGGCGATGTCGCCGAGCCCGGCGGCGGTCATCTGGAGGATGACCGAGGCCAGGTTGGTGCGCAGGATCTCGGCGTCGGTGAACTCGGGGCGGGAGAGGAAGTCCTCCTCCGAGTACAGCCGGATGCAGATGCCGTCCGAGGTGCGGCCGCAGCGGCCCTTGCGCTGGTTGGCGCTGGCCTGGCTGATCGCCTCGATCGGGAGGCGCTGGACCTTGGTGCGGTGGCTGTAGCGGGAGATCCGGGCGGTGCCCGGGTCGATCACGTACTTGATGCCGGGGACGGTCAGGGAGGTCTCGGCGACGTTGGTGGCCAGCACGATCCGGCGGCTGCCGGAGCGCTGGAAGACCTTGTGCTGCTCGGCGGAGGAGAGCCGGGCGTAGAGCGGGAGGACCTCGGTGAACTTCAGCTTCAGCTTGTCGAGCGCGTCGGCGGTGTCGCGGATCTCGCGCTCGCCGGAGAGGAAGACCAGGATGTCGCCGGGGCCCTCGGCCTGCAGCTCCTCGGCGGCGTCGCAGATCGCCTGGATCTGGTCGCGGTCCCGGTCGACGTCCGTGGACTCCTCGTCCTCGGCGTCGTCGACGATCGGGCGGTAGCGGACCTCGACCGGGTAGGTGCGGCCGGAGACCTCGATGATCGGGGCGTCGCCGAAGTGGCGGGCGAAGCGCTCGGGGTCGATGGTCGCCGAGGTGATGACGACCTTGAGGTCCGGGCGGCGGGGCAGCAGCTGCTTGACGTAGCCGAGGATGAAGTCGATGTTGAGGCTGCGCTCGTGCGCCTCGTCGATGATCAGGGTGTCGTACTGGCGCAGCTCGCGGTCGGTCTGGATCTCGGCGAGCAGGATGCCGTCGGTCATCAGCTTGACCAGGGTGTCCGGGCCGACCTGGTCGGTGAACCGGACCTTCCAGCCGACGGCCTCGCCGAGCGGGGTGTTCATCTCCTCGGCGACGCGCTCGGCGACGGTGCGGGCGGCGATCCGGCGGGGCTGGGTGTGGCCGACCAGTCCGCGGATGCCGCGGCCGAGCTCCAGACAGATCTTGGGGATCTGGGTGGTCTTCCCGGAGCCGGTCTCGCCCGCCACGATCACCACCTGGTGGTCGCGGATGGCGGCGAGGATGTCGTCCTTCTTCTGGCTGACCGGCAGCTCGGCGGGATAGGTGATCGCGGGGACGGCGGCGCGGCGCTGTTCGACCAGCAGCTCGGCGCGCTCGATGTCGGCGGCGATCTCGGTGGCGACCTTCTGCCAGGCCTCGGGCTTGCGGACCCGGCGGGCCCCCTCCAGCCGGCGGCCGATCCGGACCTGGTCGCGCAGGGTCAGCTCGGGCAGGCGGGCGGCCAGCTCGCCGATGCCGGGACCCAGGGCCGGGTCCTTGCCGGTGGCGTCGGCGGACTGGACTGCGGGAGAACTCACTGCGGGCATCCCTCTAGGTTCGCAAGGAGGCGGGGTGGTGTGCACCTCGGTTTTTGAGCCCCTCCAGTGTCACAGCCGGGGGAGGGGATGTGCGAACGCCGTCCGAGGGGCGGGGCAACGGTTCGCCGGGCCGCTGGGCTCTGAGGGGGAGAGGAGGTGCTCATGGGAGCCCAGAAGGCCGAGCGGGACGAGGAGTTCCGCGCGTTCACCGGCGCCGCGTGGCCACGGCTGCTGCGGACGGCGTACCTGCTGGCGGGGGACCGGTACTCGGCGGAGGACCTGGTCCAGCAGGCCCTGGAACGGGCCTACGCGGCCTGGGGACGGGTCCGCCGGGCCGATGATCCGCACGCCTACGTGCGCCGGATCGTGGTCAACGAACACGCCCGGCGGTTCCGCCGCCGCGCACCGGAACAGCTGGTCACGGCGGTGCCGGAGCAGGCCGGGCCGGACGGCTTCGGGGCGCTGGACGACCGGGCGGCGCTGCTGGCCGCGCTCGCCTCGCTGCCCGCGCGGCAGCGGCAGGCGGTGGTGCTGCGGTACTGGGAGGACCTCAGCGAGAGCCAGGTGGCGGCCGCCATGGGCTGCTCGGTCGGGACGGTGAAGAGCCAGGCCTCCAAGGGGATCGCCAAGCTCCGTTCCGCCACCTCACTCACCGGAATCACCGGGATGACCGGAATGACGACGATCGGAGGCACCACATGACCGAGCGGGACGGGTACGCAGCGGCGGACGGGGACGAGGCGGTGGCCCGGGGGCTGACCGGCCTGGCGGAGGGGTTCGAGATCGGGCCGGTGCCCTACGACCGGGTGGTGGCCGGGGGCCGCCGGCGGCTGCTGCGGCGGCGGTCCGCCGCGGTGGGCGCGCTGGCGCTGGCCGTGGTGGCGGTGGCCGGGGGGGTGGCCGCGCTCGGTCCGGACGGGCCCGGGCGGGCCTCGGTGGTGCAGGCGGCGGGCGGGTCGCCCGCGGTGGCGCCGTCGGCGGCCCCGACGGCGACGGCCACCGTGACGGCGGGCGCGGCGGCCACTGCGACGGCGGGCGCGACGGCCACCGTGACGGCGGGCACCCGGGACCCGTTCGCACCGGTCCGGGTCCAGCTGGCCCAGGGCTCTTCGAACGGGAGGGCGTGGACGGCCTGGGCGGCGCTCTGGCCCGCCGCGGCGAAGGACCAGGCGTACCGGCAGGCGGGGCTGGTCTGGCAGGACCGGCACGCGGCCGGCTCGGACGTGCCCGAGCCCACCGAGGAGTCCGTGCGCCAGTACTGGCAGGAGGGCCAGGACGTGGTGAACCTCTACGTCACGCTGGACGGCCGCCGGCTGCCCGTCGACTCGGAGCACACCGTGGCCTCCCCGCAGGGGCGGCCGGCGGACGGCACCGACCCGCACGGCAACCTGTCGGGTTCCGCGATCGGCCCCCGGAACAAGGGCGGGACGGACGGGCCGATGCTCGGCGCGCCGGACCTGGTGCTGGTGAAGGTGGGCGGGGACGCCGCCAGGATGGTCGCGGCCTGGCCGGACGGCACCACCTTCGAGCCGCCGCTGGTCACCGTCGGGGACTCGCCGGTCCGCTGGGCCGCGATCCCCCGCCGGGCCGAGCGGCCCGGCGGGGAGATCACGGTCTACGGCGCGGACGGCGCGCTGCTGGCCACCAACACCAGCTGGCTGGCCTGAACCTCCCGCCGGTCGTCGGCGCCGTGCCGCACAGCGGTCCGGCGCCGCCCCGTGACGGCGCGTCACCGGCTGGCGGTCACGGCGCGGGCGGGGCGTAGAGCTCCAGCTGCATGCCCCACGGGGCGAGGAAGTAGACCCAGCGGGTGCCCGCGACGGGATGGCCGGGGCCGATGGTCTGGGGTTCGCCGAGGACGCGGACGCCGAGCGCCCGCAGGTGCCCGGCGGCCGCGTCCACGTCGGCGACCCGCAGGGCCAGGTGGTGGCCGCCCCAGTCGCTGTTGGCCGGCAGGACGCGGCGCTGACCGGGGGCCCGGTACTCGAACAGCTCCAGTTCCAGGCCGTCGGGGAGGCGGAGCACCGCCACCTCGGCGGTGGCCCGCGGATGGACGTCGAGGTGCCGGGCCATCCAGTCCCCGTCCCGGTCCTCCACCGGCCCGGCCCGGTAGAGCTCCTCGGCGCCGATCACCCCGGTGAAGAAGGCGACGGCCCGGTCCAGGTCGGGCACCGTGTAGGCGGCGTGGTGGGCGCCCAGCAGTCCGGGCAGGGCGGTGGTCTCGGCCGTGGCGGTCATGACTGCAGCTCCGGGGTGGGGTCGGTGGCAGGTTCCGGGGTGGGGCCCGTGGTGGGGCCCGGGGTGGACCCGGGCAGGGCGGAGTGCCGGTCGGCCCGGCGGACGGCGGCGGTCAGGACGGCCGCCAGGGCGAGCAGCAGCGGGATCAGCAGGTAGCCCACGCCGGGGTTGACCCGGTCGGAGACGGCGGCCAGCAGCATCGGGGCCACCCCGAAGGCCGTCCCGGAGGCGTAGCCCATCCGGGAGGACGCGGCGTCGACGCCCTTGGTGGCGGTGGCCAGCACCAGCACGATGGCCAGCGGGAACTGCAGCGCCATGCCGAGGCCGCAGACCACCAGGCCGGTCACCGCGACGGCGGGGTCGGTCGAGGCCCAGAACAGCGCGAAGCCGACCGCCGAGACGCCCAGCGAGCCCAGCAGGACGGTGGGCGCCGGGAACCGCAGGGTGAAGCGGGCGCCGAGCAGCCGGCCGACGAAGATGCCGACCACCAGCGCCGAGCCCGCCGCGGTGGCCCCGGCGGCGCTCACCCCGGCGTGTTCGCGCAGGTAGTCGGACTGCCACTGGGTGAGACAGACCTCCACCCCGGCCACGGCGACGATCACCCCGAGGGCGGCGAGGAAGAGCCGGGGGCTGCGGCCGGCCGGTGCCCGCTCCTCGACCGCGGCCGGGCCACCCGGCGCGTCGGCCGGCCCGGCCGACGCGGGCGGCGTCGTGCGCAGCAGGCGGCCGAGCAGGAACACGGCGCCGACCAGGACGGCGGTCAGCGCGATGCCCGGCCGCCAGCCGAGGCCGGCGTTCACCGAGGCGCCGATGACCAGCGGTGCCAGCAGGCCCATGCCGGACATCGCGGCGTTGGCCTCGCTGATCGCGGCCGGCCCCGCCGCGCCGTGGTGGTCGCTCAGCGAGGGCCAGATCGCGGTCAGGGTGAGGCAGCCGAAGAAGGCCGTCACCAGGGTCGCGCCGAGCGTCTGCACGGTGCCGTGGGCGAGCGCCAGGGCGAGCGAGCCGGCGGCCACCCCGCCCATCGCCCCCCAGAGCGTGCGGCCGCGGCCGAACCGGGCGACGAGGGGCGGGAACAGCGGCGCGCAGAGCAGCATCGCCACCGAGAAGGCCGTGCCGTGCAGGCTGGCGACGAAGCGGCTGGTGTGCTGCTCGTCGCGCAACAGCGGTACGAGCGGGCCGAATCCGAAGACGAAGTAGCCGTACGCGGCGATCTGGGCGTAGAGCAGCCACGTGGTGGCGTCCCTGGTCAGTCGAGGCATTGGCCGAAGCTAACCGGCGCCGGCCGGGGCTGTCTGTACACGCCTGTGGTACCCGACCGGGTACCCCGGCCGACCGCCGCTTCGGCCGTGCCGCAGCCGCCCGCCGCCGTGTCAGCATCGCCCTCCTGACCGAGCGGCAGGTACTGGCGGAGGGGAGCCCCGAATGGACGCGGCACAGCTGGGCGCGGTGCGGGTGAGCGGGGCGGTGATGACGCATCCGCGCCGCGCCGAACTGGCGCGGGAGCTGATCGAGCGCTGCCGGCCGGAGGAGCTGGACCTGGTGCTCGACCCGGAGCCGGACGGCCCGCCGACCGGGCTGCGCACGGCCGTCCGGGCCTGGTCCTCGGTGCCCGCGGGGGCCACCCACCGCCTGGTGCTCCAGGACGACGCCGTGCTCACCCCCGGCTTCTTCGACCACGTCCGGGCCGCGGCGCGGGCGGTGCCCGACGCCGCACTCGCCTTCTACACGCACTGGCAGTCCCGCAACGCCGCCGCCGTCCGGCTGGCCGTGCTGTCCGGCCACCGCTGGGCGCCGGCCACCGCCGAGTACACCCCGACCGTGGTGCTGCTGCTGCCCGCGCCGGTCGCGGCCGGGTTCGCCCGCTACGCCCGGGAGCACGGCGCGACCTGGGCCGACGACGTGGTGATGAGCCGCTACCTGCGCGCGGCCGGGGTGCCGACCTATCTGGCCGCGCCCAACCTGGCCGACCACGCCGACGTGCCGAGCATGCACGCCAACGGCGGCCACGGGCCGCGCCGTTCGGCCTGCTTCGCCTCCCTGCCCGCCGGGACGGGCTGGGAACTCGACGGCGGACTCGCGGAGTTGGACGCGATCCCGTTCCTCAAGTACGGCCGGGCGCAGGTCGCCACCCGGCTCGCGGACGGCCGGTGGGCCAGCATCGAGGCGCACCGCTACCTGCGGCGGATCGGGCTCGACCCGGAGGAGTCGCGCAAGCGGCTCGGCGAGTCGATCGCCGGACCGACGCCGCGCACGGCCGGGCTGCTCGCGGAGCTCGACCGGCCCACGGTGGAGGCGCACTGGCAGACCGCGCTGCTGATGGGCGTGGTCACCGCCACCCGCCGCCGCGCCGCCGAACCGGACGGCGTGCTCGCCGACCTGGCGCTCGGGACGGTCGGTGCCGGGGGGCTCTGCACCCGCTTCGGCGACGACGGGCTGGCGCGGCTGCGGCCGGGGCTGCTGGAACTGGCCCGGAGCGCCTATGCCGAGGGGTTGGCGGTCGGTGCGCGGTGCACGCCGGCCGCGGGCGGCGGCGGGCCGGTGCGGCCGGCCCGGGACCGGCGGGTGGTGGTCACCGGTCAAGGCGGGCCGGACGGTACCGAGTTGGCGGGGGCGCTGGCCCGGATCCTCGCGGACGGGGACTGGGACGTCACGCTCTGGGGTGCGGACGGGCCCGACTACCCGGGCGTGACGGCGGCCGAGCCCGGAACGGGCCTGGCGGGCGCCGCGGCCCTGCTGCAGGTGGCGGGTGGCGGTTCGGATGCCGGGCCGGACGTGGGCCCGGACGCCGGGCCGGGCGAGGACGCGGCCGCGCTCGCGGCGGGTGTCCGGGCCACGGCCACGGCCACGGTTGCGGCCACGGCTTCGGCCGCCGCCGCGGCCGGTGTCGCCGGATCGGTGCTGGTCGGCCCGGCCGAGGTCGCGGGGACGACCGTGCTGAGGCCCGGCCTGGTCTACGGGCCCGGCATCCAGGACGGCTCGGTGCTGGAGCAGGCCGTGCGCCGGTCGCTGCTCGCCCGGCCGATCCGTCCGGAGGCCCGGGCGGGGCGGCGCTGGCAGCCCGTCTTCGTCGACGACCTCGCCGAGGCGGTGGACCGGGCGCTGCTGCTGCCCGCCGTGCCCGCTGTGCCCGGCCCGCCGGATACCGGGCAGGGCCTGCCGGACGTCGTGCCGGGTCTGCTGGACGTCTGCGGGACGCGGGCGCTGAACGCCGTCGAGCTCGCCGAAGCCGCCTCCGCGGCCGTCCGGCCGGTGCCGGTGGAGGCGGCCCGTCCCGGGGACCGGGACGCAGCCGGCGACCCGGTCGAGGAGGACCCGGTCCGCTCGACGGAGGCCGCCGCGGCGGCGCTCGGCTGGCAGCCGCGCACCCCGCTGGCCGACGGGCTGCGCGCCTGGTCCCAGTGGCTGGCCTACGAGGCCGAACCGCGCCCCACCGGGGGTGCCGAGTGACCACCACCCCGCTCTCCACCGAGGCCGCCAGCATCGCCACCCCCGGCGGGGCCAACGAGGACCTGGCGCTGACCGGACCGCAGTTCGCCCTCGTCCTGGACGGCGCGACCGCCGAACCCGGCGCCAGCACCGGCTGCGGCCACGACGTCCGCTGGCTGGTCGCCGAGGTCGGCACCCGCCTGGCCCGCGCCCTGCTGCACGACCCCGACGCCCGGGTGCCGCTGCGCGAACTGCTCCACGACGCGCTGGCCGAGCTGGCCGCCGACCACGGCCGCACCTGCGACCTGGACAACCCGTGCAGCCCCACCGCCACCCTCGCCCTGCTGAGGCTCGCCGGGGACACCGTCGAGCACCTCGTCCTCGGCGACTCCACCGTGGCGCTGCGGGACCGCTCCGGCGCCGTCCAGGTCGTCACCGACGACCGCCTGGAACGCCTGATCCACCTGCCCTGGGCGGAGCTGCGCCGCCACCGCAACCGGCCCGGCGGCTTCTGGGTGGCCGGCCCCAGGCCGGAGGCCGCCCGGCGCGCCCTGGCCGGCAGCCTCCCGGTGGCCGGGCTCGGCACCGCCGCGCTGCTCACCGACGGCGCGGCCCGGCTGGCCGAACGGTACGGCTGCGGCTGGCCCGACCTGCTGGAACTGCTGGAGCGGGAGGGCCCGGTGCAGCTGGTCGAGCGGGTCCGCGCCGCCGAGCTGCGCACCGCCCCCGGCCGCTACCCCGGCAAGCACCAGGACGACGCCACCGCCGTGCTCTGCCGCTTCGAGAGCCACGAGAGCCACGACAGCCACGACAGCCACGAGAGGCCGTGACCGGGATGGACTCCTTCGGCATCGCCATCATCGGCTGCGGCTACGTCGCCGACCTGTACGCGGCGACCCTGCCCAACCACCCGTCCCTGCGGCTGACCGGGGCGTACGACCGCGACCCGGCCCGGACCGCCGCCTTCACCGCCTGCCACGGCGTCCCCGGCTACCGGACGGCCGCCGAACTGCTCGCCGACCCCGCCGTCCGGGCCGTGGTCAACCTGACCAACCCGGAGAGCCACTACGAGGTCACCCGGGCCGCCCTGCTGGCCGGCAAGCACGTCTACGTCGAGAAGCCGCTGGCGACCGACCTCGACCGGGCCCGTGAGCTGGCCGCCCTCGCCGCCGAACGCGGCCTCCAACTAGCCTCCGCACCCTGCGGGTTGCTGGGCGGCGCCGCCCAGACCGCCTGGCGGGCGCTGCGCGAGGGCCGGATCGGCACCCCCAGGCTGGTCTACGCCGAACTGGACGACGGCCCGATCCTGCGGATGCCGTTCCACGAGTGGATCAGCCCGTCCGGGGCGCCCTGGCCGTACCGGGACGAGTTCGAGACCGGCTGCACCGTCGAGCACGCCGGGTACTGGCTGACCTGGCTGACCGCCTTCTTCGGTCCGGTCCGCGAGCTGGTCGCCTTCTCCACCCGGGTGGCGCCCAACCCGCACGTCCCGGCGGGCACCGCGCTCGCACCGGACTTCTCGCTGGCCGTGCTGGGCTTCGAGCAGGGCGTCACCGCCCGGCTGACCACCAGCATCCACGCGCCCAAGGACTACTCGCTGCGGGTGATCGGCGACGAGGGCCTCCTGCACGTCGCCGACTCCTGGCAGTACGACTCGCCCGTCACGGTGAGCCGGCACCCGGACGGCGAACCGCGGACGGTCCCGCCGGTGCCCGGCCCGGAGCGGCCGTACCGCTACCCCGGCACGCACGACATGGACTTCGCCCGCGGCGTCGCCGAACTCGCCGCCGCGGCCGAGGGCGGGCGGCCCTCCCGGCTGCCGCTGGACCACGCCCTGCACGTCCTGGAGCTCACCCTGGCGATCTCCGCGGCGGGCCCGGGAACCGTCACCAGACCCACCACCACCTTCGCGCCCGTGCCACCGATGCCGTGGGCCGTGGGAGAGCAGCAGTGAGGAGAGAAGAGATGTCACCGCCTGAGACCCGGGCGTCCGGCCCCCGGACGCCCGAACCGCCGGCGCCCGGTCTGTCGGCGCCCGGCCTACCGGAGTCCGGTGTGCCGCAGTCCGGCGTGCCGGGCCCGTCGGCGCCCGGGACACCGGCGCCGCCCGCCGACCGGGAACCGCCGAGGCTGTCCTTCCTCGGCACCGGCTACCTCGGCACCACCTACGCGGCCTGCTACGCCGAACTCGGCCACCAGGTGATCGGCCTGGACGTCGACCCGGTGAAGATCGCCGCGCTCGCCGCCGGCCAGCTGCCGTTCCACGAACCGGGCCTCGCCGAACTGGTCCGGCGCGGCCTGGACTCCGGGCGGCTGCGGTTCACCACCGACCCGGCGGTCGCCGCGGCCGGCGCCGACGTGCACTTCCTCTGCGTCGGCACCCCGCAGCGCGCCGACGGCGGCGCCGACCTCGGCCAGGTCGCCGCCGCCGTCCGGGCCCTCGCCCCGCACCTGCACGGCCGGACGCTGCTGGTCGGCAAGTCGACCGTCCCGGTCGGCACCGCGGAGTGGATCGAGCGGCTGCTGCGCAAGCACGTCCCGGACGACGCGGACGCCGAGGTCGCCTGGTGCCCGGAGTTCCTCCAGGAGGGGCACGCCGTGGACGACGTGCTGCGCCCGGACCGGATCGTGGTCGGCGCGCGCGGCGACTGGGCCCGCCGGACACTCGACCGGGTGCACCGCGGCGTGCACGAGCTGGCCGCCCGTGAGGGGCGCGAGATCCCGGTCCTGGAGACCGACTTCGCCACCGCCGAGCTGGTCAAGACGGCCGCGAACGCCTTCCTGGCCACCAAGATCTCGTTCATCAACGCGATGGCCGAACTGTGCGAGGCGGCCGGCGCGGACGTCGCCCGGCTGGCCGAGGCGCTCGGCCACGACGAGCGGATCGGGCCGCACTTCCTGCGGGCCGGAGTGGGCTTCGGGGGCGGCTGCCTGCCCAAGGACATCCGGGCGTTGCAGGCCCGCGCCCACCAGCTGGGCGCCGGGGCGGCCGTGCGCTTCCTGCACGAGGTGGACCTGATCAACCAGCGGCGCCGGGAGCGCGTTCTGCAGCTGGCGGGGGAGCTGTTGGACTGCGTGGCCGGCCCGGCCGGGCCGGAGCTGACCGGTACCCGGATCGCCGTCCTCGGCGCCACCTTCAAGCCGGACTCGGACGACGTCCGGGACGCCCCGGCGCTGGCCGTCGCCCGGCTGCTGCACGGCGCCGGCGCCCAGGTGCGGGTGTACGACCCGCTGGGCGGGGCCAACGCCCGGCGCAGCCACCCCGAACTCGGCCACGCCGAACGCCTGGAGCAGGCCTGCGCGGGCGCCGACCTGGTCTGCGTGCTGACCGAGTGGCAGGAGTTCCGCGAGGCCGACCCGGCCGCGCTGGCGCGCCTGGTCAACGGACGGATCGTGATCGACGGCCGCAACTGCCTGGACCGGAGCGCCTGGGGCGCGGCCGGCTGGACGTACCGCGGCCTCGGCTGGAAGGAGGTGGCCTGAGTGGCCGAGAAACTGATCCTGGTGACCGGAGGGGCCGGCTTCGTCGGCGGCCGGCTGATCCGCAGCCTGGTGGCGGCCGAACCGCTCGCGGAGATCGTCTCGGTGGACAACTACTTCACCGGCTCGCCCGAGCGGCACGTCGACCACCCCCGGGTGCGCTACCTGCACGGCGACACCGCCGACGTGGTCACCCTCTGGTCGGAGCGCGGCCTGCCGGCGCCCGCGGTGGTGTACCACCTGGGCGAGTACTCGCGGATCCCGCAGTCCTTCGAGGAGCCGGACCGGGTCTGGGAGTTCAATCTGCACGGCACCAAGGAGGTGGTCCGGTTCTGCCGGCTGCACGGCGCCAAACTGGTGTACGCGGGCTCCAGTTCGAAGTTCGGCAACGGCGGCCGGGACGAGCACCTCAACCCGTACGCCTGGACCAAGGCCAAGAACATCGAGTACATCCGCAACACCGCGGACTGGTTCGGCCTGGACCACGTGATCACGTACTTCTACAACGTGTACGGGCCCGGCCAGATCGCCACCGGCTCGTACGCCACCGTGATCGGCATCTTCGAGCAGCAGTACCGGGCCGGTCTGCCCCTGACCGTGGTCGAACCGGGTACCCAGAGCCGCGACTTCACCCACATCGACGACATCGTCGAGGGCCTGCTGCTGTGCGCGGAGCGCGGCTCCGGGGACGGTTACCTGCTGGGCCGGGGAGAGGAGTACCAACTGATCGACGTGGCCCGGATGTTCGGTGGGGAGATCGCCATGATCCCGTCCCGCCGGGGTGAGCGTGCCAGTGGTCGGGCGGACAACTCCCGCTCCAGGGAGCTCGGTTGGGAGCCGAAGATCTCGCTGCGGGACTACATCGCGGAGTTCGTCGCGACCCGCAGGCCGGTCTCGGTGTCCTGAGCCCCGACCGGGTCCACGATTCCGTAGCGCAGGGCGATCGCCACCGCCAACGTCCGGTTGGGACAGTTGAGTTTGGCCAGCACCATGGTCACATGGCGCTTCGCGCCGTGCACCGAGATGCCGAGCCGGGTGGCGATCTCCTTGTTGCTCAGGCCCTCCACCAGCAGTCCGAGGGTCTGGCGCTCCCGTTCGGTCAGCGCCCCGCCGGCCACCCCCGGCAGGCTGCCGCGCTGGTACGGGACCCTGGGGCCGGGCCGCCCCGGGACCGGTGAGGGGGCGCGCCGCAGCACCAGGCGGCGCAGCGAGTCCTCCAGCAGCGGGGTGGTGACCTGCTCCAGGGGCAGGAAGCCGTCCACCCGGGCGGTGTCCCAGATGTGCGGGCTGCGTGCGGCGGCGGCGTCGAGCAGGACCAGGAGCCGGCCGTCGCCGCGCGGGGCGGCCAGCACCGACCTGGTCCACGGCGCGACCTCGTCGACGCAGACCAGCGTCACCACGTCCGCGCTCCACAGCTCGGCGGGCGCCCCGATCCGCTCCGGCGACCTGGTCGAGGCCTCGGCCACCAGCGGCAGCCCGCCGAGCATGCCGGCGATGCCGTGCCGGTGCATCTCGCTCTCGGCGACGACCGTCACCGAGAGGCGGTCCCTCGGCCGGTCCTGCGTGTTCTGTCCCCCCGGATCGTTCACGACACGCCCGCCAGCAGCTCCCGCCAGTGCCGCACCGCGGCCTGGTCGACGGGGCGGTCCCAACTGCCTTGCGGGCGGGCCCGGGTGCCGACGTGGAAGGCGTCCAGGCCGCCCGCGCGCAGCGGTGCGACGTGCGGCTCGCGCAAGGTCCCGCCGGCGATCAGCCGGGGGGCGGGGGCTCTCGGCCGGTCGTCGGCGCCGGGCCGGTCGTCGGCTCTGCGTCCGTCGTGAGGTCCGGGCCGGTCGCCGAGTCTTCGGTGCTCGGCGAGCAGGGTGGCGAGTCCCTCCTCGACGCCCTGCGGGCCGCCGGAGCTGAGCACCGAGTCGAGTCCGGGCAGGCCGGCGAGGGCGTCCCAGGCCGCGGTGCGGTCGGCGGTGAAGTCGATGGCCTTGTGGAAGGTCCACGGGCGGCCGTCCAGCACCTCCAGGACGGCCTCGACGGCGGGCAGGTCGACCGCGCCGTCCGGGGTGAGGAAGCCGAGGACGAACTCCTCGGCGCCGGCCCGGAGCAGCGCCCGGGCCCGGGACCTGAGCAGGTCCACGTCCCCCGCGGCGAATCCGGCCGCCTCGCGCAGCATGACCCGGACCGGCAGGTCCACCGCCGCGCACACCTCCCGCACCGCCTCCGCCGACGGTGTCAGCCCCCACCTCGCCATGTCCTGCACCAGTTCGATCCGGTCGGCACCCCCGAGCGCTGCTGCCCGGGCGTCCAGCGCGTCCAACGCGATCACTTCGAGCATTGGTCTAGACATGAGAAGAGCATTGCACAGCCCCCTGAAAGGAACTGACGTGTTCACACGAGAAGTCCGTGTGCACCGGACGCCCGCGAACGACATCCGGACGGCCGGGTTCGGGTTCAGGCGTCCAGCGCGGCCTGGTCGGCCTCCGGCAGCCAGTCGCGCGCCGGGTCGTACTCCAGCCAGCGGCTGCGCCGGGCCTCCTCGCCGAAGGCCCGCAACAGCGGGTCCAGCAGCGGGTGGTGGCGCTCGGTGGTGGTTCGGCGGGGGTCGGCGGTGACGGGCCGGCCGGGCTCGGCGGTGACGGGCCGGTCCGAGGGCGGGCGGCCGACCGCGGCGGGGTGTTCCTCACGCCAGAGCAGCGACCAGGCGTAGAGCGGGGTCGGGTCGACCAGCGGGACGGTCCGCACCCCGGGCAGGTCCGGCAGCGGGCAGTCCGCGGGGACGAGCGAGAAACAGTCCCGGTCCGCCCGCACCCGCTCCACGAAGTGCTCCAGCCCCAGGTTGACCGAGCCCACCCGGTCCGCGATCCCGAACTGGTCGGCGAACCGGGTCAGGAAGTCCAGCCGGTCCACCGCGGCCGGGTACCGCAGCGCGCCGCCGCCCTCGCGCAGCTCCGCCGGGCGCAGCACCGGGCGGTCCGCCAGCGGGTGGTCGGTGCTGAGCAGCGCGTCGACCGGCTCCAGCCGGACCAGGCGGTGGGTCAGTCCCTCGCCGAGGCCCCCGGTCAGCGGGTGGACCCGGCCGAACCCGGCGTCCGTCCCGCCGCGCAGCAGGGCGGCCGCCACCGAGGGGAGGTCGCGGCCGGGGACGGGCTCCACCTCCAGCCCGGGGACGCCCTCGACGGCCTGCGCGACGGTCCGCATCGGTGCGTACAGGTGTCCCCAGACGTCGATGCGCAGCGGGCGCCGCGCGCAGGCCACCGCCGCGACCGCGGCCTCGCCCTGGGCGAGCAGCCGCAGGGCCGGCTCCAGGAAGCGCCGTCCGGCCTCGGTCAGCCCGGTGCCGCGGCCGTCGCGGTCCAGCAGCCGGGCGCCGAGCACCGCCTCCAGCCGGGCGATCCGCTTGGACAGTGCCTGCTGGGTGATCGACAGCCGTCGTGCGGCGTGCCCGAAGTGCAGCTCCTCGGCGGCCACCGCGAAGGCGCGGACCTGGGCGAGATCAAGATCCATGGCCGTTCACCATAGGCGACAACCCCCGGTTGTCGCAGCGGGACGGGGGTTGTTGGACCGCCGCGGGCGGGGCGGGGTGTGCTGGGCGCCCGCCGGGGCTTTCGGTGCCCCGGCAGACGACGGACCGAGGAGTGCGCATGAAGGCGCTGACGCCGACCGGCCGACCCGCTGCGGCGGGCGGGTTCGCCGAGGCGGGCGGGTACGCGGCGGGCGGGTTCGCCGAGGCGGGCGGGTACGCGGAGGCGGTCGGGTTCGCCGAGGTCGACCAGCCCCGGCCCGGGCCGGGCGAGGCCCTGGTGAAGGTCGAGGCGTTCTCGGTGAACCGCGGCGAGACCTTCCAGCTGGAGGCGCCGAAGCCGGGCTGGCGGCCCGGCAAGGACATCGCCGGGCTGGTCGTCCAGGCCGCGGCGGACGGCTCCGGCCCGGCGGTCTGCCGGCGGGTGGTGGGCCACCCGCCGGCCGGGGGCTGGGCCGAGTACGTGTGCGTCCCCACCGACGCGCTCGCCGAGCTTCCCGACACGCTCGACAGCGTCAGGGCCGCCGCGCTCCCGCTGGCCGGGCTCACCGCGCTGCGGCTGCTGCGGACGGCGGGCGCCCTGGCCGGTCGGCGGGTGCTGCTGACCGGGGCCTCCGGCGGGGTCGGCCACTACGTCACCGAGCTGGCGTCGGCCGCGGGCGCCGAGGTCACCGCCGTCACCGCCTCGCCGGAGCGCGGTCGGCGGCTGACCGAGCTGGGCGCGGCCGCCGTCGTCCACGAGATCGGCGCGGCGCGCGGCCCGTACGACCTGGTGCTGGAGTCGACGGGCGGCGCCGGCCTGCCGGTGGCGCTGTCCCGGCTGGCCCGCCGAGGCACGCTGATCTGGTTCGGGCAGGCCTCCCGGACGCCCGCGACGCTGGACTTCTTCGACTTCTTCACCGGCCCGGAGTCGGCCACCCTGCGGCACTTCCACTACGCGGACTCCGACGCGGGCTACGGGGAGGACCTCGCCACCCTGGTCCGCCTGGTGGGGGAGGGGCGGCTGACCCCGGAGGTCGGCCGGGTCGCCCCCTGGGAGGAGACGGCCGCCGTCCTCACCGACCTGAGGGAGCGCCGGATCCGCGGCAAGGCCGTGCTGACGGTGAGTCCTTGAGCCCTTGAGCCCTTGAGCCCTTGAGCTTGCGAGTCCGCGAGCCCTTGAGCTTGCGAGTCCGTGAGCCCGTGAGCAGCTCGATCCGCTGTCCGAACCCCTCCGACCGACGAAGGCGTCCTCCGATGACCACCTCGCCCGACCCCACCTCCCCCGACCTCTCCTTCCTCGACCTCCCCGGCTTCCTCCGGGCCTTCGTCGAGGAGACCCGTCCCCGCGCCACCGGCGCCGGGATCGACCCGCACGAGTACGGCCGCGTCACCGGGGAGCTCGCAGCCGCGCCGGACTGGCCGGAGGCCTGCCGCCGAGCCGGCCGGCGGCACCTCGCCGCCGCCGACCTGGCCGACGCCGACGGTCGGACGGTGACCGCCGGCGAGGCCTACCGCCGGGCCGCCCGCTGGTTCCACTTCGCGGGCCTGATGCCGCACCCCGACCGTGCCGCGGCGGCCGAGGCCGCCACCGAGGCGGACGAGGCGATGCGCCGCGCGCTGGCCCGGCTGGACCCGGCGGCCGAACGGATCGAGGGCGACACCCACGCCGGCTGGCTGCGCCGCCCGGCCGGAGCAGCCCGTCCGGCCGTGGTGATCGTCGTCCCTGGCATGGACTCCGGGAAGGAGGAGTTCCACGGCGTCACCGAGGCCCTGCTCGCCCGCGGGATCGCGGTACTCGCCATCGACGGCCCCGGCCAGGGCGTCCTCGCCGCCACCACCCAGGTCGAACCCGACTACCACCGCGTGGTCGCCCGGGTCATCGACGCCCTGACCGGCCGCGAGGACGTCGACGCCACCCGCATCGGTGTGATCGGCCTCAGCCTCGGCGGCTACTACGCCGCGACGGCCGCCGCCCACGAGCCCCGCGTCCGCGCCACCGCGACCGTCAGCGGCCCCTACCGGCTCGACTGGCCCGCGCTGGTCCCCTTCGTCACCGCCACCCTCGTCCAGCGCTGCGCGGGCTCCACCGCCGCCGCCCGCGCCTTCGCCGACCGGGTCGACCTGACGGCCCTCGCCCCGCGGATCCCCGGCCCCCTGCTGGTCGTCGACGGCGGCGAGGACGGCATCCCCGGCGCCACCAACGGCGAACCCCTGGCCCGCCACGCCCCGCACGGCGAGTACCTCCTCGTCCCCCACGGCAACCACCTGCTCGGCAACGCCACCGCCGACTGGCTCCCCACGACCGCCGACTGGCTCACCGCGCACCTCACGGCCCACTGACCCGCGCGCCGCCCCCTCGGCAGCCAGGAGTGGCCGCTACCCGGGAGGCCGCGTCCCGTCCGGCCAGACGCAGGGGGAGACGAAGCTGACGGACAGGGTGCGGTCGCCGTCGCCGAGCTCCGTCAGGGTCGCGGTGAAGTCGTTCGCGTGGTTGGTGAAGAAGAGGGCGTGGTCGAAGCCGCCGGAGGCGTCGTCCAGCTTGAAGCCCATGGCCTCGACCTGGGAGCGGAAGGCCGTGAAGTACTCCGGATGCCGGTCCGGCGGCACCCCGGGCAGCTTCCGCTCGGTGACGGCGGTGACCTTGCCGTCGTACTCGGAGGGGGCGTCGTTCTTGAAGCAGTAGCCGTCGTTGTCCCGCTCGGCGACGGGCGTGGCGGGCTGCGGAAGCGCGCCCACGGCCCGGGCGACGTAGCTCTCGGTCTGCGCCTTCGCCTCGGCCCGCGTCATCGTCGGTTTGTCGGTCTCGCCGCCGCACGCCGCCAGGGGCAGCGCCAGGGCGAGGACGAGGACCGGGCCGAGCCTTCGGTTGCGGCGCACGGCACTCATCCGGCCTTCCTGGTCCCGGCGGCCACTTCGCCGAACGCCGTGACCGAGGGCGAGTTCTCCCGCCAGTAGTGCGAGTGGTCCGTACTGCCGGCGGGCAGGTGCCGCGCCCCGAACTGGGTGTCCATCGGATCCATCCCGAACAGCAGGCTGCTGCCCGCCGCGTTCTTGATCATGGTGTCCTCGCTCCCGCGCGCCACGTAGACGTGGGACGGGTCGATGTTCAGGTCCTTGGCGTGGTCGACACCGACGCCCGGACTGCCCACCAGGATGACGTCGTCGACCGGGACCTTGTGGTCCCGCATGGTGAAGCCGACGGTGGTGCTGCCGTAGCTGTGGCCCATGAGCGTGTTGTGGGACGGCGCGCCCTCGTGGGTGGTCCGCAGCCCGGTCTGGAAACGGGCCAGGTCCTTCTCCGCGTTCTCGGCGAACTCGTCCCGCACCGCGTCCGGGAAGAGGTTCTGCGGCGCGTCGTAGCCCACCCAGGCGAGGGCCGCCGTGGTCTTGGAGGCGTCCGCGCCCTTCGCGGCCTTCACCATCTCGTCGGCCTTGTCCACGTCCCCCGGGGCCGTGGCGAGCCTGGCCGAGGTGCCGGGGACGAAGGTGAGCACGTTGTCCGCCGTGTCGGGGTTGTTGACCGACACGATCGCCCGTCCCCGGCCCTTGGTGTCCAGGCCGAGCAGGAAGGCCGGGGCGCCGCCGCGGAGTTGGAGCCTGTCCCCGGTCAGCCGGCTCTCGATGGCGTCGAGCGCCTTGAGCTTCTCCTGGAGGTCGTAGTTCTTGGCGTCCCACGCCATGAAGTCGGGATTGGTGACGGCGCCGTTCACTCCCGCGATCTTCTCGGGCGGCTGGGGGCCCAGCTGGAGGAGCTGGAGCCGGAGGTCCTCCTGGCTGTGCTTCAGGGTGATGCGGTTGGCCTGGTCCCGGGCGACGGCCGGGATGCCGTCGAGGTTGCCGACCTGGTCGGGGTGGTTGAGGACGAAGCGCTGCTGCTGCGCCTCGGTGAGGCTGTCCCACCAGCGCTTGACGTCGTCGGGGCTCGATCCGGCCGCGGGCACCCGGTCGCGGGCCGCCACGGCTGCCTGGTCCGCCTGCACGGTGGCGCTGTCCAGCCCGGTGCCGCTGCTCGCGTTGTAGGAGAGGTGGCTGAGCCGCTGCTCGATCTCCTGGTCGGCGTGGGCGGCCTCGTTCAGCGCGGCGGTGATCCGCTTGCCGATCTCGCGGGCGTTCGCCTCGGCGCCGGTTCCGGCGTAGCCGGCGGAGGAGGGCTCGTTGTCCCAGCTGATGCGGCCGTCGGGGGCCACGGTGAACTTCTTCGCCCTGGCGTCGTCGAGGGCGCTGATCAGGTGGGCCTGGGCCGCCGCGAAGCCCTCGGCGGCGTCGGCGAGGGCACGGCTGACGAATGCCAGCTCCTGGCGGGCGGCCTGGAGCTTGGCGCCCAGGGCCTTGATCTCCGCCTGGGCCTTGTCGGAGGTGGCCCCGGTCCAGTGCGAGCCGCCCAGGCGGTCGGCGACCTCCCGCTGCCAGTCCTCGACGTGCCGGCCGAAGGCGGTGGCGAGGGTGTCGTAGGCGGTCCTGGCGGTGGTGAGGTTGTTGATGTTGGCGTTCTGCAGCGTGGCGATGTCCATGGCTACCGGGCCTTCCGCTCGGCTGCGGTCGGCGTCGCCTCGCCCGCCAGCACCGTCCCCCACGGATCCGGTACGGCCGCGGCCTGCGCCCCCGTACCCACGGTCGGACTGCCGCCCTGCAGGTGCGCGTAGACGCTCTGCTCGCCCTGCCGGTATCCGGCGGCCGTCTGGACCAGCCTGGTGCCGCAGCCGGCCATCTCACCGGAGAGCTTGTCGAGCAGGGTCTTCCAGTTCGCCGAGCAGTCGTGCAGGGCTCCGGCGGTGAGCCAGCCCTTCAGCGCCGCCGACGCCTGGTCGCTCGGGCCGACGATCTTCGCGGTCTCACCTGGTACCTGCTGCGCGATGTGCTGGGCACTCTGCCCGCAGCCGTCCAGCGCCGCCGGATTGACCGTGAACTGTGAGGCCAGATCAGGATTTGGCATGCGTCCCCCCGGGCGCGTCCTCGTGCGGGGCCTTCGCCCGCCTGGCCCACCCTAGAGGGCCGTACACGTACGCATGCCGATGTCCGGAGATCGGCGAGTCGCCCACGCCCGCGCCGCCGGTGTTCCGCTCCTCAGGCCGAGTCGTGGCGGGTCAGTACGGCAGCAGGTCGCTCGTGACCAGGTCGAAGCCGAACGGCTCGGGGATGTGCAGCGTCTCGCCGAACTCGATGTCCTCGCGGCGGTGGTACTTCGTACCGTCGGGCCGGCTGAACAGGGTGACGGTCTTCTGCCGGGCGTCGACCAGCAGGTACAGCGGAATGCCCATCATCGGGTAGTCGCGAACCTTCCCCACCCAGTCGTTCTCCGGGTTCGAGGGGGAGACCAGCTCGACGGCGACAGCGGCGAGCTGGGACGGGACCTGGTTGTCGGACGTTTCCAGGGCCTCGCTCGGAAGGTAGGTCAGGTCCGGGTTGCGGCTCTTGCCGACATTGGGCGAGACCAGATCGGTGTTCTCGCTCGGCAGCAGTTCGACCGGGGCATGCCTGTCGAACTGGCGGCGGACCACCAGCAGGTTGCGCTGGTGGATGCCCGAGGGGCTGACCATCATGACGATGGTGTCGCCCGAGAGCTCCACCTTGAAGCCGTCGGGCAGGCTCCGGCGGGCTTCTTCGAGGAGTGCGAAGTGCTCCGGGTTCATGCGCGGTGTCTCCTGGGGTGTGCCGGGGCGGCATCCTCAGAGTAGTCCGGCGCCCGGAGGGACAGTGCTCGTACGCGGTGCCTGCCGCTGACCCCGGTCTCCGACCGTCGCGGGGCTCCGCTCGCCCCGGCAGTTGACCGTCCGTCGTGCCGTTGGCGCCAGACAGCACGAAAATGCCCCCGAAGCGAGCTGCTTCGAGGGCATCGTGCCTGGTCAGGCTATGTGGCCAGGGCCGGGGTCGAACCGGCGACCTTCCGCTTTTCAGGCGGACGCTCGTACCAACTGAGCTACCTGGCCGTACTGCATTTGCACCGTCTCTTGCGAGACGAGCGATCCCGACGGGACTTGAACCCGCGACCTCCACCTTGACAGGGTGGCGAGCTAACCAACTGCTCCACGGGACCTTGTGTGGCGTGAACCACTAGGTCTTGCGGCACTGACTTTACTACGGTACTGCGTGCCCCCAACGGGATTCGAACCCGTGCTACCGCCTTGAAAGGGCGGCGTCCTGGGCCACTAGACGATGAGGGCTTGCGGCCTGTCCCGCTGTTTCCAGCGTTCGGGGACGTCGAGAAGCATATGGGATTTCGGGCGGAACGCCAAAACGGGTTTCGGCCGGGTGGCGGCGGGGGGCGGGGTCAGGACCAGCCGAGTTCGTCGAGCTCGTGGTCGTCGAAGCCGAAGTGGTGGGCGACCTCGTGGATCACCGTGGTGCGGACCTCCTCGACCACCTGCTCGCGGCTCTCGCACTGCCGCAGGGTCGGGCCCCGGTAGACGATGATGCGGTCGGGCAGGACGCCGGCGTACCACTCGCCGCGCTCGGTGAGGGGGGTGCCCTCGTAGAGGCCGAGGAGTTCCGGGTCGGTGGCGTCGGGTTCGTCCTCGACGAACACCGCGACGTTGTCCATCATGGCCGCGAGCTGCGGGGGAATCTGGTCGAGGGCGTCGCTGACCAGCGTCTCGAACTCTTCCCGGGTCATCTCCACCGGATCATTGTCGGGTCTGGGGTGACGGTGTGCCAGGCGGTCGGGGCAGGTGTTTCATGGGCGTATGACGACCTCGGACGGTGCGGTGGGCGGCGCGGTGCGGGCGGAGGCCGGGCCGGGCGGGGCCCCGCGGCGGCCGTCGGCGCTGCGCGGACAGGGGCCGGCGGCGGCGGTGGTGGCGCTGGGCGGGGCGATCGGGGCGTCGGCCCGGTACGGGGCCGGACTGCTCTGGCCGACCGGGCCGGCCGGGTTTCCGTGGACGACGCTGCTGGTGAACGTGGCGGGCTGCGCGGTGATCGGCGTCTTCCTGGTGGTGATCACGGAGGGGCGGCCCGCGCATCCGCTGCTGCGGCCGTTCTTCGGGACGGGGGTGCTCGGCGGGTTCACCACCTTCTCCACGTACGCGGTGGACATCCGGCGGCTGCTGGAGGAGGGCCGGCCCGGCGCGGGCCTGGCGTACCTGGGGCTGACGCTGCTGGCGGCGCTGGGGGCGGTGTGGGCGGCGGTCGGACTGACGCGCCGTCTGGTTCGGCGCGGGGCGGGGGAGTCGCGGTGACCGGGTCCACCGGGTCCACCGGGCCGAGCGGGCCGAGCGGGCCGGCGCTGCGGCTGACCGTGCTGGTCGGAGAGAACGACCGCTGGCACCACCGCCCGCTGTACAGCGAGATCGTGCACCGGGCGCGGGCCGCCGGGCTGGCCGGGGCGAGCGTGTTCCGGGGGATCGAGGGGTTCGGGGCCTCGTCGCTGGTGCACACGGCGCGGCTGCTGTCGCTGAGCGAGGACCTGCCGGTGGCGGTGGTGATCGTGGACACCGAGGAGCGGGTGCGGGGCTTCCTGCCGCAGCTGGACGGCCTGGTGGCGGAGGGGCTGGTGGTGCTCGACCCGTGCGAGGTCGTGCGGTACGTCGGCCGGGGCGGGACGGCGGCGGAGCCGGGCGAGGGGTCGAGGGAGGGGGCGGGGGAGTGAACTGGCTGCTGGTGGTGGCCGGGGCGGTGGTGGGCGCGCCGCTGCGGTACCTGAGCGACCGGGCGGTGCAGGCGCGGCACGACTCGGTGTTCCCGTGGGGCACGTTCGCGGTGAACGCGGTCGGCTGCCTGGTGCTCGGACTGCTGACCGGCGCGGTGGCGGCCGGTGCCGCGTCCTCGCACGTCCAACTACTGGTCGGGACCGGCTTCTGCGGGGCGCTGACCACGTACTCGACCTTCTCGTACGAGACGCTGCGGCTGGCCGAGAGCGGTGCCGGGCGGTACGCGCTGGCCAACGTGGCGGGGAGCCTCGCGGTGGGCCTGGCGGCCGTGTACGCGGGGGCGGGGCTGGCCTCGGCGCTCTGGGGCTGAGGCGGTCCCCTGGCACGGGAACGGGCCGGGGAGGTTTGAACCGCGTCCGTTGGGCCGGGTGGATGGCGGTCGGGGCCTTCCTGCGGCGCTGCCCGTGTCCCCCTCGGGCGGGCGCGCGTTGGGCACCGAAAGTGGCCGCGGCACGGTGGCGGCCCGGGTGGGGCGGGACGAGAGGGAGCTCGGTGGCGGCGGTGCGTGTGATGCGTGCGGTTCGGGATGCGGGTGCTCAGGTCGTGGCTGGCCGGGTTGCGGGTGGCCGCGACGGCGCGGGTGGTCGCCGGTTGGCAGGAGCCGGTGAGGTGCCCGTGCGTGAGGTGCCCGTGCGCGAGGTGCCGGTCCGGGTGGCCGACCCGCGTGCCGCGGCGGTGCGGACGGGCGTGGTGCGGGCGGCGGCGGTGCTGGCGGTGGCCGGGCTCGGGCTCACCGGGTGCATGTCGGTGGGGCCGGCGGCGGACGAGAAGCACGGCGTGGTGCCGGTCGGGCAGGCCGGGACGCCCGGCAAGGCCGTCGGCGGGGCCTCCGCCTCGCCGGTGGGCGCCCACCAGATCGGTGCCGGGCGCTCGGAGCGGCCCGGGGGCGTGCAGGCCGAGAACGCGCCGCAGGCAGGCGCCACTTCGCCACCGGGTGAGGCGAGTCCCGGGGTGAACGGCGCGGTCGCGGGCGCGGTGCCCGTGCCGGGCGCGCCCCCCGAGGAGGCCGCGCCGGGCGCGAACGGCGGGGCCGGGGGCGTGAGCGCCAGCCCCGCACCTCATCCGCCGACCGGTTCCTCCTCCGGCGGGGCGACCGGTGGCCCGGGCGGCTCCGCGGGCGGCGGGACGGGCGGCACCGGCGGCGGAGGAACCGGCGGCGGACCGGTCGGCACCCCGGCCGCCAGCCCCACCACCAGGCCCCCGGCCTCCCCCGAGCCCGAGCACACCTCGGCCGCGCCGACCGCTCCGCCGGTCCCGGAGCCCTCCGCCAGCAACCCCGGCGGCAACTCCGGATCGTCGGCGCCGAGCCCGGCCGCGGGCGGACATTAGCGCTCTGGCCTGCGCATTTGCCTCTGATCCCTAGGTTCGCCTATGGTGGTAGATCGTTCGTTTGATTCATTTGATTGGCGCCCTAATTCCCATCTGGCGCCCTTGGCGCGTTCCGGCGATCCGTGGCTGACCGCATAGAGGCGGTTGTGAAACAGAACCCGGACTTTGGCGCGTGCCACTTCCGGAAGGTTTTGCATGTCTCTCGTTGACGACGCCCGCTTCGCCATGCCCGCGAGCGAGTCCGCCGCCGATGTCACCACCATCGATGCCCCCGAGGTCGACCTGATCGACGCCGAGCAGGACATCGACCGAAACGCCGACCTGGATGCCGACGAGGTCGAGGCCGACGAGGCCACCGAGCCCGCCGAGCCGACCATCACCTTCGGCGACCTGGGCCTGCACGACGACGTCGTGCGCGCCCTCGCCAAGCGCGGCGTCACCACCCCGTTCCCGATCCAGGCCGCGACCATCCCGGACGCCCTGGCCGGCAAGGACGTGCTGGGCCGCGGTCGCACCGGCTCCGGCAAGACCCTCAGCTTCGGCCTGCCGCTGCTGACCCGCCTCGCCGACGGCGAGCGCACCAAGCCCAAGCACCCGCGCGGTCTGATCCTCGTCCCGACCCGTGAGCTGGCCATGCAGGTGGCCGACGCCCTGGAGCCGTTCGGCTCGGTGCTCGGCCTCAAGCTCAAGGTCGTCTGCGGCGGCACCTCGATGTCGAACCAGATCTACGCGCTGGAGCGCGGCGTCGACGTCCTCGTCGCCACCCCCGGCCGTCTGCGCGACCTGCTGAACCGCGGCAGCGCCAAGCTCGGCGACGTCCGCACCGTCGTGCTCGACGAGGCCGACCAGATGGCCGACATGGGCTTCCTGCCCGAGGTCACCGAGATCCTCGACCAGGTCCCGGCCGGCGGCCAGCGCCTGCTGTTCTCCGCCACCCTGGAGAACGAGATCGACACCCTGGTCAAGCGCTACCTGAAGAACCCGGTCACCCACGAGGTCGACCCGTCGGCCGGCGCGGTCACCACCATGACCCACCACATCCTCGTGGTGAAGCCCAAGGACAAGGCGCCGATCACCAACGCGATCGCCGCCCGCAAGGGCCGCACGATCATCTTCGTCCGCACCCAGATGGGCGCCGACCGCGTCGCCGAGCAGCTCATCGAGGCCGGCGTGAAGGCCGACGCGCTGCACGGCGGGATGACCCAGGGCGCCCGTACCCGCGTCCTCGGCGACTTCAAGGACGGCTACGTCAACGTCGTCGTCGCGACCGACGTCGCCGCCCGAGGCATCCACGTCGACGGCATCGACCTGGTCCTGAACGTGGACCCGGCCGGCGACCACAAGGACTACCTGCACCGCTCGGGCCGCACCGCGCGGGCCGGCCGCTCCGGCGCCGTCGTCACCCTGGTGCTGCCGCACCAGCGCCGCGGCGTGTTCCGCCTGATGGAGGACGCGGGCGTCGACGCCTCGCGCCACATCCTCGACCACGCCTTCGACGCCGAGGTCGCCAAGATCACCGGCGCCCGCTCGCTGATCGAGGTCCAGGCCGAGAGCGCGGCCGGCATCGCCGGTGCCGCCGAGCGCGAGCTCGCCGACATGACCCGCCAGCTGGAGCGCGCGCAGCGCCGCGCCAACGAGCTGCGCGAGGAGGCCGACCGCCTCGCCGCCCGTGCGGCGCGCGAGCGTGCCGACCTGGGCATCGTGGACGAGGAGCCGGCCGCCGAGGCCGACGCGACCGCCGAGACCCCGGAGGCCGCCGCCACCACCGAGTCCGCCGCCCCGGTGGCGGAGGAGCGCACCACCTCCTACCGCGAGGCGCGCACCGAGCGTCCGGCCTACGACCGTGGCAGCCGTGACCGTGACGACCGCGGTGGCCGCTCCGGTGGCTTCAACCGTGACGACCGTGGCAGCCGTGACCGTGACGACCGCGGTGGCCGCTCCGGTGGCTTCAACCGTGACGACCGCGGCAGCCGTTCCTTCGGTGACCGTGACAACCGCTCCGGTGGCTTCAACCGTGACCGTGACGACCGTGGCGGCCGTACCGGTGGCTTCAACCGCGATGACCGCGGTGGCCGTACCGGTGGCTTCAACCGTGACGACCGTGGCGGCCGTACCGGTGGCTTCAACCGTGACGACCGCGGTGGCGAGCGCGGCGGCTTCAACCGCGACGACCGCGGCAGCCGTTCCTTCGGTGACCGTGACAACCGCGGTGGCGGCTTCAACCGCGACCGTGACGACCGCGGCGGCCGTTCCTTCGGTGACCGTCCGGCCCGCACCTTCGGTGACCGCCCGAGCTTCGGCCGGGACCGCGACGAGCGCGGCGCCGGCAGCAGCGCGAGCCGTCCGTTCTCCCGTCGTGACGACCACCGCTCCGGTGGCCGCCCGCAGGCCTCCGGTGGCTTCAACCGTGACCGCGGCGGCGACGACCGCGGCGGCCGCTCCGGTGGCTTCAACTCCGGTGGCTTCAACCGCGACGACCGCAAGCCGCGCTGGAAGAACTGACCTTTTCGGACAGTGAAGGCCCTGGGGCCCGGACCACTTCGGTGGCCGGGCCCCTCGGCTTTCCGGGCTCCGGCGGCCGGTGGTAGGCTCCGCGCGCATTTGTGCGATCTTCACAACTAGGGCCGGACAGGGCCTGGCCGGAGGTCGTCGCAGCGAGCGCCGCCCGCCGTCCGGCCCCACCCCCGCCCCACAGGTGACCGGGCCCGGCCGCCGTCGTGTCGAGCGCCGCTGCCGGTGCCGCTGGCCCGGCCCGGGCCCGCGCAGTCGCCCGCAGACCAGGGGGGTCTCGTGCCAAGTCGCAGAACCGTCGTACCCGACACCGGGAGAGGAGGGACGGCGGGACCGGCACCGCTGCGCAGGCTCCTGGCCGGTGCGGTCGTCGCCCTGGCCACCACGGCCTCGGTGCTGCTGCCGACGGGCAGCTCCGGCGCGGTGGGCATCACCACCACCCCGGCGCCCGCCCCCGCAGCCGCCACCGCCTCGCCCGGCGCCACCGGCGCCCCGACGGCCGGACCGACCGGCGCACCGGCGGGCGCACCGACGTCCGGAGCGGCCAAGGCCGCCCCCGGCGCAGCCCCCGCCTCCGGTGCGCCGGAGCAGCCGGCCGCCGCACAGCCCGTCCCGCCGAAGACCGCGGCCGCTCCCCCGGTACGGCAGCAGGACTGCACCGCGCTGCCGCTCGCCGCGTTCGGCGACCCGGGCACCGCGGTCGGACGCGGCACCCTCCCGGTGGACGGCTCCGCCTGTTACGCCGTCACCGTCACGGGCCCTGGCCGGCTCGGCATCCGGATGACCACCACCGCGGCCACCGTGTACGACGCGGCCGGCACCGCGGTCTGCGGCCCCTGGCTGTACGCGCCGATGGCCGGCTGCGACATCAAGGCCGCCGGCACCTACTCCCTGGTGGTCGTCCCGTCCGGCGTCTGGGGCCCGACCGACCACCAGGTCGCGGTCTACCCGCTGCGCGCCACGGCCGGGTGCGGCACCCCGCTCGGCACCGGCTTCGACCAGCCGGAGATCACCGGCACCACCGTCTCGCCGGTCCAGCTCGACTGCCGGTCGATCGACGCCAGGCCCGGTGAGCGGATCCTCGGCGCCGACGCCGGCGGCCGCTGGCTCACCGACGCCAGTGGTGCCGAGCTGTGCGTCCAGGACTTCGCGAACCCGGGCTGCGTGCTGCCCGGCAGCGGCCCGTACCGGGTGCTGTTCCACCTGGGCAGCGGCGAGCCCGGCCCGTACCGGTTCCCGCTCAACCGGATCTCCGACCCGGTCGGCTGCACGCCGCTCTCCCCGCAGGCGTTCGGGCTCCCGGCGGCCGCCTCGCCGAGCCCGTGCTTCACGCTGAAGGTGCCGAAGGCCGGCAGCTACACCGTCCAGTCGCCGACCTACGGCGCGATCCTCACGCTGTTCCGGCCGGACGGCACCAGCCTCTGCGGCTACGGGGGCAACCCCTGTCCCTTCCCCGCCGCGGGGACGTACACGGCGCTGCTGCGGCAGCAGCCCGCCTCGCTCGTCTTCCGGCAGCCCGGTGAGACCGCCGGCTGCGTGGCCGGCAACGACACCGGCCTCGCCGACGGACCGCTCACGGGCAGCCTGGCGGACACCTCGCAGGTCAACTGCCATCTGCTCCCCAGCGCCACCGGCACCCGGATCGCCGTCCTGCCGGGACACCGGGACGGCTTCGTCGCCTACCCCGGCGTCACCGTGGTCGATGCCGCCGACGCCACCCAGTGCAGCGGTTCGGACCTGCAGTTCTGCGAGCTCAAGGGCACCGCGCCGTACCGGCTGCTGGTGGGCGCGAACAGCCCCGGCGGGTACGAGGTGACGGTGTTCAGGACCGCCGGCCTGAGCGGCTGCGCGCCGTTCGCGCAGAGCGGCTTCCCGGGGGCGCCGGGCGCCACCGCCTCGCTGGACGCCGACCACCGGGTGACCTGCTTCCGGGTGCCGGCGGGCGCGCACACGGCGCACGAGATGCTCGCCTTCTCCTACAGCTCGCTCAACGGGACGCCGCCGACCTCCCTGGCCGGTGAGCTGTTCCTGCTGGACCCGTCCGGTGCGCAGGCCTGCCGGACGTACAGCTACGGGTCCTCCGAGGCGTTCTGCACGCTGGACCCGGCCAAGGACTACGCCGCACTGCTGGTCGCCAACGGCACGCCGAACGACTTCCGGCTGCTGCGTCGGGACGTCAGCCGCAGCGCCGACTGCCAGAACGCGGTCTCCAGCACGGTGGGCGGCGCGCCGACCCCCGGCCGGATCGCCTCGGACCTGGACGCCCGCTGCACCCGGGTCGCCGCGGCCCCGGCCGACCAGCTGCGGATCTCGACCGGTGCGGACGGCGGCAGGACCACGGTGACCGTGCTGGACGCCGAGGGCAAGCAGATCTGCACGGCCGGCCGGTTCACCAACTACTGCGACGTGACCGGCTCGATCGAGTACCGGATGATCGTCGAGGCGTCCAACTACGACGGCACCCCGATCGACTCCCGGCTGGACGTCTGGCGCTTCGCGACCGACTCCGGCCTCCCCGCGGAGTGCCCGACCGTCGACTCCCGGGTCGCCTTCGGCCCGCTCGCCGGCCGGCTCACCCCGGACCACCGGGCGGTCTGCGCCACCGTGCCGGTCAAGGCCAGCGACCAGTTCACGGTGACCGGTGTGGCCTCCAGCTCCACCCCCGGGTACCCGCGGGTGAGCCTGATGGCGCCCAACGCCAGCTCCCAGGGCACCAACCAGTCCGACTACTGCTCGACCAACTGGGGCGAGACCAAGGCGGCCTGCCGGATCGGCTTCCAGTCGCCCGAGGCCAAGGCCGTGCTGCTGCTGACGCTGCCGCCCGGCTCGGACGCGATCGACTACAACGTCCAGGCCACCTGTGACTCCCGCAACTGCGGCGGGGCCAAGGCCTCGCTGGAGTCGGTCTCGCCCTCGGCCGGGTTCACCGGCGGGCCGGCGACCTTCACGGTCAAGGGCACCGGGCTGACGGCCAAGGACTCCGTCTCGGTGCAGTTCTACAACCTGCCGTCGCGGTCGGCGACCGTCAGGAGCGCGGCCGCGGACGGGACGTCGCTCACCGCGGAGGTCGACCTCACCGGGATCGCGCCGAACCTGGCGGGCATCAGCGTCTCGCCGGACGTCTACCAGCGGAGCACCTCCCTGACGCTGCGCCAGTCCTACTCCGTGGTCGATCCGGTCTCGCCGGGGCAGGGGCGCTACACCGCCGCCGGCCCCGTCCGGGTGCTGGACACCCGCAAGGGGATCGGCCGTTCGGGTGAGCTGCCGGTGGCGGCGCAGGGCACGGTCTCGGTGCAGGTGGCCGGTCTGGCCGGGGTGCCTGCGTCCGGGGTGAAGGCGGTCGTGCTGAACGTGACGGCGACCGATCCGAAGGGGCCCGGTCATCTGACGGCGTGGGCTTCGGGTGCGGCGCGGCCGGACTCCTCGAACCTGAACTGGGTGGCGGGTCAGACGAC
>NZ_JBHVUV010000002.1:0-131134 GCF_042883905.1 Kitasatospora sp. NPDC058170 | reverse complement strand
GTGGTGGTGCCGGTGGGTGCGGACGGGAAGGTCAACCTGTTCAACGGCGCCTGGGACTCGACCCATGTGATCGCGGACGTGTTCGGGTACTACTCCTGACCCGGACCTGACGTCCGGTCCGGTTCCGGAGCCGGCGTCAGAGCGCTGATGCGGCGGGCCCGCTCCACTTCGGTGGGGCGGGCCCGTTCGGCGTTCCGGGCGCCCGGCCGGGGCGTTGTTCTGCTGGTGAGAATAACCTGTGGCGCGGGGGAGGGGTCGTCCCCTACGGTCTCGGACATGAGCAGCAGACTGCATCACGTGGCGGCGGTGAACGAGGAGATCGCGGAGCGGGGGAGCTACCGGGCGGCCGGGGGCGAGCTCGTGGAGGTGGGGGAGCGCCTGGCGGCGGCCCGGGCGGGGACGGTCTCGTACCCGCCCGAGGCGCTGGACGGGCTGGTGCGGGGCGGGGGCCCCGGGCCGCTGGCGGGTTCGGCGGCGGGGCCCGTCGAGGTGACGGCCGAGGGCAGTGTGCAGGCCGCGCGGCGGCTGGTCGAGGCCGGGGCGGGCCGGGTCGGGGTGCTCAACTTCGCCTCCGCGCGGAACCCGGGCGGCGGCTACCTGCGCGGTGCCCGGGCCCAGGAGGAGGACCTGTGCCGCAGCGCCCTGCTCTACACCTGCCTGCTGGAGGCGCCGGACTACTACGAGGCGCACCGGGCGTCGAGCGACCTGAGGTACAGCCACCGGGTGATCGTCTCGCCCGAGGTGCCGGTGATCCGCGGCGACAAGGGCGAGTTGCTGGCGCGGCCCTTCCCGGTGACCTTCCTGACCTCGCCCGCGCCGAACGCCGGCCAGCTGGCGCGGCGCTCGGAGCAGGTCGACGTCCGGGGCGTGCTCGCCGAGCGGGCGGTCCGGGTGCTCGCGGCGGCGGCCGAGCACGACGTCCGGGCGCTGGTGCTGGGGGCGTGGGGCTGCGGGGTGTTCGGCAACGACCCGGCCCAGGTCGCGGAGGCCTTCGAGGGTGCGCTGGCGCAGTACGGTGCGGCCTTCGAGCGGGTGGTGTTCGCGGTCTGGGACCGCACGCCCGTCTCGGCGAACCGGGCCGCCTTCGAGGCCCGGTTCACCGACAGCGCATGAACGGTTCGGCCCGGCCGCCGCGGGCTACCGGAAGGCCTGCTCGGACGGCTGGGCCGGCGCGACCCCGGCCAGCGCCGTCGCGGCCTCGGAGGGGGTGAGCACCCGCTCCAGGCGCAGGTCGCCGGGGATCTCCTGGATGAACCGCCCGGCGGACCAGCTCCGCTCGTACGGCTGCGGGTCCAGCACCAGGGTGCGGATCCCGTCCACCACGGGGATGTCGCCGGGCGTGCCCTCGTTCCAGATCCACGACCCGTCCGGCGCGACCAGGTTGAAGGAACCCTGGGCGATCAGCCGGCGGTGTCCGTCCACCTGCTCGGTGCGGCTGAGCGCGACGACCTCCGGGTCGGGCGCGACGCCCGGCAGGTGGCCGCCGCCGATCAGCTGGTCGGCGAGCAGGGTGTGCAGCTGGAAGTTGTCCGCCAGGCCGTCCATCCGCAGCAGGTAGCCGGTGCCGGTCGGGCGGTCCAGCACCAGCAGCGGCTCGTCGTCGAGGGTCCGGGCCAGGTAGGCCAGGCCCTTCAGGTCGTGCTGCTCGGCGCTGTACCGGTCGACCAGCTCCAGCAGGACGTCGGTCACCCCGGAGGCCCGGGCCGAGGTGCGGACGGCCGCGTGCGAGTACACCGCGAACGAGGCCATCTGCCACAGGTGCAGCGTCCACCAGCCGGCGACGGCCCGGTGGGCGTTCCACTCGTCGAGCTGCTCCCGGTCCTCGATCCGCTGGTGGGCCTGGGCCGGGCTCTCCTCGTCGGGGTCGGGCAGCGGGCCGCCGCCGGTCTCCTTCCACCGGTCGAGCAGCAGCAGGGCGCCGCTGAGCGCGCCGCGCAGGCCCGCCAGGACGGGGCCGGCGCAGGCCGCCGGGTCGGCGCCGCGCTCGACGCAGGCACCCACCATCATCGCCAGGTGCGCGCGGGGGAACGGCGGGACGGCGGGCAGCAGGGCGGCCAGCGCCGGGCCGACGGCCGCCGACTCCTGCGGCCCGGCGGGCCCGAGCCGGCTGCCGAACTGTTGGAGCGCGGTGCTGAGGCGCTCGCCGTCCGCGGCTTCGAGGGCCGCCTCCAGGTCGGCCAGCGCATCGGCCAGCGGGCTGGCGAGGGTGGGTTCCTGACGGACCGACGGGTACGCGTAGGCGCTCCGCGGGTCGGGCGTGGAGTTAAGGTCGGACACCATTCGCCGCATATTAGGCGGCCGTCCGGACGCTCCCGGCGCCGGGTGCCCGCCGCACCGCCGCCGCACAGCTCCGGGGCCCGCAGCAGCGGGCCCCGCCGCCGGCCTCACCGCCGGGCCGCCGGTGCCGGGGCGGTGTCGGTCCCCGGTGAGAGACTCCCCCCGTGACCGACCACCTCATCACCGACGGCCTCTACCGGATCCGCAACGTGGGCAGCGGACTGCTGCTGGAGGTCGCCGACGGCAGCCGCCGCAGCGGCGCCAAGGTCCGCCAGGGCGCGGAGGACGGCTCCGACGCCCAGCTCTGGCGGCTCACCGCCGTCCACCGCGGCGGCGCCCTGTACCACGTGGAGAACGCGGGCAGCGGCAAACGCCTCGACGTCACCGGGGCCTCCCCGGACAACGGCGTGCTCGTCCAGCAGTGGTCCGCCAATGCCTTCGGCGCCCAGGAGTGGCTCCTCGAACACCACCTCGACGACCCCGGCACCTACACGCTGACCAGCTTCATCAGTGGCAAACCGCTCACCGTCGCCGAGGCGGCCACCACCCCCGGCGCCCCCGTCCACCAGTGGGAGGACACCGACTCCCCCTCCCAGTGGTGGCGGTTGGAGCGCCGCCCGTAGCGCCGTCCGTACGTCCGGCCGCCCGCCCGGCCCCGATCTTCCGGCCCGTCAGGTCTGTCGGGCCCGTCAGGCCCGTCAGGCCGAGAGCTTGGCGCGCAGGGCGGTGAGCTCGTCCTCGGTGGTGCCGTGCGCGGCCAGGTAGGCCGGGACGGAGCCGTGGTGGGCGTCGATCCAGGCGAGCGAGGAGGCCAGCAGTTCGGCGGAGATCGGGCGGGAGACCCGCTCGGTGCCGGTCTCGTCGAGGTAGGGCGTGGGGCCGTCGAGGAGGCCGAGCCCGGCGTTGGAGAGCAGGTAGTCGTCGACGATCTCGGCGTCGGAGGCACCGAGCAGGGACTGCAGGACGGCGATGGTCAGACCGGTGCGGTCCTTGCCGACGGCGCAGTGGACGAGCGCCGGCAGGGCCCCCGGGTCCGCGAGGCGGCGGATGACGGCGACGAGGGACGGCCCGGCGGTCTCGGCCATGAAGGGGTAGAGCGAGACCTGGTCCTCGGGCCAGGGGCGGTCGACGCTCTCCCGGTCCGCGGGGAGGGTCGGCAGGTGGAGCGTCTCGTGGTCCAGGCCGTGCCGCAGGTCGGGCCAGAGTTCGAGCTCGGCGTCGCTGCGCAGGTCGATGACGGTGCGCAGGCCCAGCGTCTTGAGGCGCTGGGCGCCCTCCGGGGTGAGGGTGTGGAAGGACCCGGAGCGGTAGAGCACGCCCCGGCGCAGGGAGCCCACGCCGCCGGCGTCGCGGAGGTTGCGCACGCCGGGGATGTCGATGAAGGCGGACAGATCGGGTTCACGGCCCGGCAGGTCGGTCATGGCCTCCACCGTACGGGGGCGGGGACGGCCGGGGGAAGGAATCGGGTGGGGCCGTCCCGACCGTGCGGGGCGGGCCGGTTGCGGCGGCCGCGCCCGGTTCAGCGCCCTCCGGCGATGTCCAGGAAGGCGCCCGTGGTGTACGAGGCGGCCGGCGAGAGCAGGAAGAGGATCGACTCGGCGACCTCCTCCGCGGTGCCGCCGCGTCGCATCGGCAGCTCGGGGGCGACCCGGTCGACCCGGCCGGGCTCGCCGCCGAGGGCGTGGATCCCGGTGCGGATCAGGCCGGGGCGGACGGCGTTGACCCGGATGCCCTCGGCGGCGACCTCCAGGGCGAGGCCGCGGGTCATCGAGTCGACGGCGCCCTTGGCGGCGGCGTAGTCCACGTACTCGTTCGGTGCGCCGAGCCGGGAGGCGGCCGAGGAGACGTTGACGATGGCGCCGCCCCGCCCGCCGTGCCGGGTGGACATCCGGCGCACGGCCTGCGCGGCGCAGAGGAACGGGCCGGTGATGTTGGCGGCCCAGATCCGGGTCAGCCGGTCCTCGTCCAGGTCCTCCAGCCGGCACTGCCGCTCCAGCGTGCCGGCGTTGTTCACCAGGCCGGTGAGCGGGCCGAGTTCGGCGTCCACGGTGGCGAACAGGCGCTCGACCTCGGCGGTGCGGGTGACATCGGCCCGGATGGCGACGGCGGTGCCGCCCGCGGAGCGGATCGCCTCGACCACGGCGGTGGCGGAGGCCTCGTCGGCGCGGTAGTTGACGCCGACCCGGTAGCCGCGGCGCGCGGCCAGCAGGGCGGTGGCGGCGCCGATGCCGCGCCCGCCGCCGGTGACCAGGACGACGTCGGTGCGGGCGGGGCCGGTCGAGGAGCTCATGCCCTGAACGGTAGCCCAGCCGCCAGCCGCCAGCCGCTGGTGGGCCGTTGGCCGGGCGCGGCGCGGGCGGAGCGCGGGCCGGTGCGGCCGCCGCCGGAATTCGCTGGCCCGCCGCGGGCCCCGGCGGGCAGACTCCACTGACCACCGCGAGGCCCGAGGAAGGAGACCCCATGGCCCCCGGCACCGTCCTGCTCTCCGGCACCGTCCTGCTCTCGGGCATCGTCGGCTCGACCGCGTACGGCTTCGCCCACGCCGGTTCGGACGTCGACCGCCTCGGCCTGTTCGCCGCCCCGACCGAGGAGTTCCACGGTCTGCACCGTCCGGCCGAGTCGCACGTCACCACCGAGCCCGACCTCACCCTGCACGAGGCGGCCAAGTGGTGCCGCCTCGCGCTGACCTGCAACCCGACCGCCTCCGAACTCGTCTGGCTGCCGGACGACCTGTACGAGGTGCGCACCCCGCTCGGCGCGGAGCTGATCGCGATCCGCGACTCCTTCCTGAGCGCCCGCGCGGTGCGGAGCGCCTATCTCGGCTACGCCGACCAGCAGTTCCGCAAACTGCTGGCCCGCGACACCGCCGACCCGGCCACCCGCCGCCGGGCGGCCAAGCACGCCCGCCACCTGGTCCGGCTGGTCGAGCAAGGGGTCCGGCTCCACTCGACCGGCGAGAACGTGGTCCGGCTGCCCGACCCCGAGCGCGTCCGCGACCTCGGCGAACGCATCGCCGACCGCCCCGCCACCGCCGAACGCCTGCTCGCCGATGCCGACGAACGCCTCACCGGCCCCGGCGTCCTCCCGGCGACCCCGGACCCGCGCCCCGCCGAGGCCTGGCTCCGCCGGGTCCGCGCCGCCCACTACACCCCGCCCGCCCCGCCCGCCCGCTGACCCCGGCGCGCCCCCGCAATCCACTGGCGGAGCCCTGGGCCCTACCGGGTAGGATCACCGTGGCCCGCCCCGCACGGGACGGGCCACGGGCCGCTAGCTCAATTGGCAGAGCTGCGGACTTTTAATCCGTAGGTTCAGGGTTCGAGCCCCTGGCGGCCCACACGATCAGATCGTGCCTGACCTGGGCGTTCTCCTTGCGAGGAGGGCGCCCTTCGTCATGGTCGGCGCCGGGGCGGTTCCCTGGGCCGGGCAGGGAACGGGCAGGGACGGGCGGGGAACGGGTGGGGAATCCGCCGCTGCCCGGCATCGGACGGTCGGTCGTTCCCGCGTGTCCCGTTGTGTCCTGCCTGGTGGGCGGCCCGGTACGTGAGCCTGCGGCCGACGCGGGCGCCCGGGTGGCCCACCGTCCAACTCTGCTGCCGCGACGTGATGCTGACGTACGCACGGCTGACGTCGACGTCCTTCCGGTGAGTCCGCCACCGCATCGGAAGCGGATCGGAAGAGCCCCGGTTGTGGCCGCGGAAGCACGGGGGCTGGTCGGATCGGTCCGAGGGGCGGTGACCGGTGGGCCCGCAGGCCGGGGCCGGCGACAGGACGGCCGGGTCGCGCGGCCGAAGGCGCCGGGTCCCGCACCCGAGTCCGCCGGTGACCGCACAGGAGGTCCGCGTTGAACGACAAGATCCCGGAGCCGTCGGCCCCGGTGAAGGCGCAGGTCCGGGCACCGGGCGCCGCCCGGCCCGTCCACCCGCCGCCGTCGCTGCTGCCCCCGCCCGGGAACGTCCGGACCGGGGTGCTCGCGGTCGCGGGGGGTTCGCTGGCGGTGCTCGTGCTGCTGCTCGGGCTGGGCGGCGGCATCTCGGTCGGGTCGGACGACGGGGGCGGCATCGACCAGAGCCTCTTCACCGGTGCCCGGGGCGGGGGTTACGGGGTGCAGGGCGAGCCGCCGCCGGTGGTGACGCCCTCGCGGACGCTTCCCTCGCCCACCCGGACGCCCTCGCGGTCGCCCACCGCCACCACCTCGCCCACCCGGACGCCCGGGGCCCTGACCTCGCCGTCGGCCTCCTGGTTCGGCCCGTTACCGTCCGGCTCCGCGACAACGGCGGCGACATCGACAACGACCGCCACGGCGACGGCGACAACGACATCGACAACGACGGCCACGGCCACGCCGACCGGGCCCGCCCAGCCCGACGCGGTGCTGCGCGACTACTACGCGGCGATCAACACCGGGGCCTTCCGCATGGCCTGGCAGCTCGGCGGGCGCAACCTCGCCGGCGACTACGACACCTTCGTCGCCGGCTTCTCCGGGACGACCTCCACCACGGTGACCGTGCTCTCGGTCGACGGCGCCGCCGTCACCGCGACGCTGGACGCCCGGCAGACCGACGGCACGGTCCGGCACTTCCGCGGCGTCTACACCGTCACCGACGGCGCCATCACCAAGGCCACCGTCAACCGGACGGCATGACGGTGGGCCGGCCCGGGCGCGCAGGCGCCGCTCCCGGCCGCCCGCGGGCCGGGACGCGGACCGCGGCAGGACCGGACCCCTCCACCACAGGACCGGACCCCTCCACGACAGGAGCTCTGAACGACGGATGACCATCCACGGCGCCTCCCTCGCCGCGCCCCCGGACCCGTCCGGGCCCACCGCTCCTCCGGGGGTGGACGCCCGCAGCCGGGCCACCCGGCTGCTCGCGGCGGGCACCTACCTCTCCCCGGACTACCGCAGCGCGGTCATCAGGGAGCTTCTGACCAACCGGGCCCGGGCCGTCGCCCCCTCGTTCGGCTACGACGCCGTGCCGGTGCTCGCGCACGCCCTCGCGGCCCGCGCGCTGCAACGCAACTCCTGGGTGTACCTCGGCATCGGAGCCGTCCTCCTGTTCGTCCTCGCCGCCACCGGCGTGATCGGGGCCTTCTCCCTGATGCTGCTCGCCGTCTGGCTCTGGTGGTCGGCCGACTACCTGCGGCGGGTGGCCACCCTGCACACCCTGGTCACCCGGCTCAAGGACGGCGGGCCGGGCGGGGGGTTCGACGGCGGGCGCCCGTCGGCGGCCCTCCTCGGCGACGAGCTCGTCGAGAAGATCGACCGCGAGCAGTCGGCCCGGGACGGTCTCGCCTACTTCGGCGGCTACCGGCCGTTCGTCGGGGCGGGCGCGAGGCTGCGCCGGTGGTCGAACGCGCAGCTGCTGCTCGGGGCCCCGGAGGACGGGGACGACCCGGCGGAGCTGATCGCCCGGCTCACCGGCCGGACGGACCGGTACGGGTCCGAGGAGCCCACCGGCCCGGTCGTCACCAGACGCCGGCCCGTCGTGCCGTTCGACGTCGCGGAGCTGGCCGCGTTCGTCCAGCACCACATCACCGCCGAACTGCGGGACCAGGCAAGGGAGTCCGAGCGGATCGCGACGCTCACGGTGGAGCGCCGCAGCTACGCCCGGGCGGTCACCGTGCACGACCGGTCCGCGGGGGAGGGCTGGAGCCCGCTGCCCGCGATCGGCGACGACGGGGGCGGGCACTGGGCGGAGGGCTACGGCGCGTCCCGCGAGTACCTGTGCGCCCGGATCGGTTCCTGGGAGGAGGAGTTGGTCACCTCCGTGTTCGTGGGCTTCGACATCCGCGGCAACACCCTGCACACCGAGTTCCACAGCCATGTGCTGACCCCGGTGATCTCCGAGTTCCACCTGGTCGACCGGCTGCCGGAGCGCCTGGACGGACCGCTGCTGCTGCGGGCGGCCTGGGACTCCCTGCGCCACGTGGCGAGCCGGGCCTGGGTGGTCCTGCTGCCGCTGGGCCCGCTGCTGGCGGGGTTCGCGCGGCTCCGGGGGCACTACCGGGAGGGCCGGCGCTTCTCGGTCGAGCTCGTCACCGTCCCGGACCGCAGCGAGTTCCGCCTCGGCCGGTACGCGACGCTCGCGGTGAACCGCGGCGCGCGCACCAGCATCCGCGAGCTGGCCTGCAGCAACGCCTACCACCACTACTTCCAGGAGTCGGACGCCGACAAGTACACCCGGATCGTGGAGCGCCGCCTCCTGCACCTCGTCGAGCGCTTCCTGCGCGAGCACCAGGTCGACCTGGCGGACCACCGGCGCAACCAGACCACCGTCCTGGCGGGCAACCACTTCGGCACCGGTGACATCGACCTCTCGCGCAACAAGCAGGTCAACAACTGATCTCCCGCGCCGCCGGCACCAGGCCGGGCCGCGACCACGAACCCGAACCCGGGCACGACCACCGAGAACAAGGACACCCGACCTCATGACGGACCAGGAAGCGGGCCGCGGCGGAGCCGTCTACGGCAACCACTTCGGCACCGGCAACATCGACTTCTCCACCGGCAAGACCGTCAACCGCGGCGGTCCCCGGCAGGCCGCCGGACGGACGGCGGGCGCGCCGGAGCCGACCGGGACGGAGCTGAGCCGCAACGTGTTCGTGGTCCACGGCCGCGACGAGCAGGTCCGGCGGGAGATGTTCGGACTGCTGCGCAGGCTGGGACTGAACCCCCTGGAGTGGGAGCACCTGGTCGGGGCGACCGGCCTGCCCTCCCCGTTCATCGGCGAGGTGGTGGCCCACGCGCCCACGGTGGCCGGGGCGGCGCTCGTCCTGCTCACCCCGGACGACGTCGCCGTGCTCCACGACGATCTGCGGGGGTCCGCCGAGCCTGCGCACGAGCGGCTCCCCTCCGGCCAGCCGCGCCAGAACGTGCTGATCGAACTGGGCATGGTGCTGATGGCCTACCCGGAGCGGACGGTGATCGTCGAGTTCGGGGACGTCCGGCCGGCCTCCGACCTGGCGGGCCGCAACGTGGTCCGGTTCACCGCGGACGGGAACCCCGCCTACGCGCTGCGGAAGGTCGCGCAGCGGTTGGAGGTGGCCGGCTGCCCGGTGGACGACCGGGGCCACGACTGGCTGGACACCGAGCCGTTCCGGGACCTCGGGGCGTACCGCCGCAGGGGCTGACCCGGCGCCGGACGGACCGGCCCGGCCGCGGCGCACCACCGCGGCCGGGCCGTCGCCGTCCCTGTCGTCCCTGCCGTCCCTGTCATCACCGTGATCCCTGTCATCACCGTCATCGGCCTCGCCGGCGTCATCGGTGTCATGGGCGTCATCGGCCTCGTCACAGCAGCCGCGGCCGTCACCGGTCGGCCAGGCCCTCGGCCATGCTCCGCAGGAACGCCCGGACCTCCGGCACGGAGACGCTCGCCAGGTCCGCCGGGCGCAGTACGACCCGCAGCTCCCGGCAGACCGCGCCCTCCCGGGACCGCGCGATGAACGACATCAGGATCAGCCGCAGCAGGCTGTCCTGGTCCAGGTAGTCCATCCGGGCGAGCCCCGATCCCACCAGCGGCATCGCGACGGAGTCGGTCCGGGCCCGCCGGTCGACGGCGTCCCAGAGCCGGTTGAGGCCGAACCAGAGGTCCTCCACGCCGGACGCCGCCACCAAGTCGCGGCCGAGCCGGCTGTAGGCGGTGGCGAAGACCAGCCGGGGCGGGGCGCCGAGGACGGCCACGGTGCCGAGCGGGTAGCGGTCGAGCTTGCCGAGCGGCTTGTCCGCCCGGAGCTCGCGGGACAGCGGGGCGACCGGGGCGAGGGCGGCGGAGAGTTCGGCGTCCAGCCGGTCCAGGTCCCCGTCGTAGCGCCGCCGCAGCAACTGGGCCTGCACACTGCCCTCGTTGATCAGCCGCCCGTCCGCCGGGGCGGTGTCGAAGGTGTCGCAGAAGCCGACGACGAGGTGGCCGGGCGCCGCGAAGAGGTCGCCGGCCTCCACCACCACGGTCATGTCGGGCCGCCGGAACTCCTGGCGCACCACCGGGACCGGCCGCGCCCGGTAGGCGCCCCAGAGCACGCAGACCCCGGCGGAGCCCGCGGTCACCCAGCCGGGCGCGGGCAGTCCGTGCGGGAAGAGCGGTCCGGCGAGCTGACCCGCCACCGCGACCCCGCCGAAGGCGGTCGCGGCGTTGCGCAGGAACGCGGACGCGGTGCGCCGGGACACCCGGGGAGGGGCCGGCGGCCGGCTGTTCATTCGACACGCCGATCATCAACCGGCTTGCCCGGTACGGTGGTTGCTATCCTGGCCGGTGCTTCGTACGAGGTGGCTCCCGGCCGGGGCCGAGGCAGCTGGGGGTTCCGATGACGGGTGTCCGCGTGAGCGTGCTGGGGCCGGTGCGGGTGGAGTCCGACGGGGTTCCGGTCCAACTCACCCCGCTGACCAGGCGGTTGCTGGTCCGGCTGGTGGCGGCGGATGGCGAGGCGGTGCCGGTCCGGCAGCTGCGCTGGGACGTCTGGGGCCGGCAGGCCGATCTCCCGGGCCAGGGCGCGCGGGGCCGCAACGAGGTGCAGAAGCGGGTGGTCGAACTGCGGCGCGCGATCGGCGGCGGCGATCTGCTCCTGGGCGCGCGGGTCCTGCGCACCGAGCAGCTGTCGACGGCCCGGGGCTCGGAGACCGGCTACCGGCTCAGCCTCGCGCCGGCGGAGCTCGACAGCGCCCGCTTCACCGAGCTGGTCAACGACTCCTTCCAGGTCGGACCGGTGATGGCGGCCTGGCGTCTTGAGGAGGCGCTGGGGATGGTCCGGGGCAGACCGCTGGCCGAGGCCGCCGGCGAGGAGTTCGCCGAACCGCTGATCCGCCGGCTGACCGGTCTGCAGGACACCGCCCGGCGGGAGTTGATCTCCTGCCGGGTCAGACTCGGCCGGCCGGAACTCGCGCTGCCGGTCGCCGAGGCGGCGGTCCGGGACCGCCCGGACGACCCGTCCTGGGCCTCCGAACTCGGCCGGCTGCGGGACGGGTTGCGCGGCCGCTGGGACGACGAGCTGCTGCGCATCGCGCTGCCCGACCGGGCGATCGAGGTCGTGGTGATCTGCGGCGACCTGTTCGACCAGGAGGACGCCAACCTCGTGGCGGGCTTCACCGACACCTTCGACACCGAGATCGACCAGGACCTCGTGATCAGCCGGTCGAGCATCCAGGGACAGCTCGTGGAGCGGCTGTTCGGCGGCCGCAGCGAGCTGCTGGACGCCGAGCTGGAACGGGCGCTGCGGCCGGTGCCGGTGGTCGAGCGGGAGCGGAGCCGGGACAAGCCCCGCGGGCGCCGGCTGCGCTATCCGATCGGGACGACGGTGGCGGTGCCGGTCGGCCGCCGCCGGGTCTTCGCCACCGCGTACTCGCGGCTGGGCAACGACATGGTGGCCCGGTCGGGTCCGGAGCACCTCGCGCTGGCCCTGGACCGGCTCTGGGAGGCGGTGGCGCTGCACGGGCAGTACCGCCCGGTCGCGGTGCCGATGCTCGGCTCCGGGCTCGCCCGGATCGTGGACCTCGACCGCGGGCGGCTCGCCAGGCTGATCGTGGAGTCCTTCGTCCGGGCCTGTCTGGACGGCACCCCGGTCGCGCCCGAGCTGCGGCTCGTGGTGCACCCGGACGATCTGCGCCGCACGGACCTGCTGGAGCTGGAGCGCTTCCTCCAGGAGGCCCCGTACCGGCGCGGCTGAGGACCGGGCCGGCACCGCGGCTGAGGACCGGGCCGGCACCGCGGCTGAGGACCGGGCCGGCACCGCGGCCCGCGGCCGGCGCCTGCGCATGCGTCCCCTCCCGCCGTGGTGGTGGGCGGGAGCGGACCGCGCAGTCCCCCCTGCGGCGGCGGTCCGCTCCCCTCCGGTGGACAGCACAGCAGTCGGGGCGCTTCCGGGGAAAGGCGCAGCTGCTTCCGGTCCGCTTCCGGTCGGGGGCCGTTCAGGAGGCGGGCACCGGCGGCCCGCCGTGCGGGAGCCGGGTCGGCGGTGCTCCGGCCCGGCTCCCGTGCGGTCAGGGCGTGAGGCGGTTCGGCCCGCGGAAGAGGAAGGTCGCCTCACGGATCGAGTCGAGGCCGAGCAGCACCATCAGGACCCGGCCGAGGCCCATGCCGAGGCCGCCGTGGGGCGGGCAGCCGAAGCGGAAGCAGTTGAGGTAGTCCTGCATCGGGTCGGTGTTCACGCCCTTCTCGGCGGCCTGGTCGAGCAGGACGTCGTAGCGGTGCTCGCGCTGGGCGCCGGTGGTGATCTCCAGGCCCTTCCACAGCAGGTCGAAGCTGAGGGTGAGGTCGGGGCGGTCGGCCGGGCGCTTGTGGTAGAAGGGCCGGATGCTGCTGGGGTAGTGGGTGACGAACACGAACTCGTGCCCGGTCAGCTCCTTGAAGTGCGCGGCGACGGCCCGCTCGCCCTCCGGGTCGAGGTCCTCCTTCTCGCCCTGCGGGTCCCAGCCGCTGGCGCGCAGGATCGCCTGAGCCTCGGCCATGGTGACCCGGGGGAAGGGGGTGGCGGGGACGGTCACCTCGGTGCCGAACTGCTCCCGGATCTCCTCGCCGTGCACCTCGGCCACCTTGGCGAGGGCGTGGGCGAGCATCTGCTCCTCGAAGGCCATCACGTCCTCGACGTCGGTGATCCAGGCCAGTTCCACGTCGACGCCGGTGAACTCGGTGGCGTGGCGGGAGGTGTAGGACCGCTCGGCGCGGAAGACCGGGCCGATCTCGAAGACCCGGTCGATGCCGGCCGCGATCGCCATCTGCTTGAAGAACTGCGGCGACTGCGCCAGGTAGGCGCTGCGGTCGAAGTAGCCGAGCTTGAAGACCTCGGCCCCCGACTCGGAGGCCGCGCCCATCAGTTTCGGGGTGTGCATCTCGGTGCAGCCCTGCGCGTAGGCGTACTCGCGCATGCCCGCTTCGAGGGTGGTCTGCACGGCGAACAGCAGGCGTGCGGCCTGGCGCCTGCGCACGTCGAGGAAGCGCCAGTCCAGGCGCTGTTCGACGCCGGTCTTCTCGTCGATCGGCAGCAGGGCCTCGGCGCGGTTCAGCACCTCGACCGACTCGGGGACGATCTCCACCCCGCCGAGCTTCACCACGGGGTTCTCGACCACCCGGCCGGTGATCCGGACGGCGGACTCGGTGGTCAGCCCCTCCAGCCCGGCCTCCAGCGCGCTGCCGTCGCGCCGGTGGGTCACCTGGGCCGTACCGGTGTGGTCGCGGACCAGGACGAACTGCATGGTGCGCTGCAGGCGCAGGGTGTTCACCCAGCCGGAGACGGATACCGTCCGGCCGATGTGTCGGGCCAGGTCGCCGACGAGGACTCGTGCGTTCGACTGGATCATTGTTGTCCTCCACGCGGACATCGTCATGATCCCTTGGGAGCGTGGGCGGGAAGGGTGCCCGCGGTGCCACCACGCTTCACTGCCGCCGCTGGGGAACGGGGCAGTCTCATTCGCGCCCGTGACGGGGGCGGCCGGCGGGGCATTGGGCCCCGAGGGGGCCGTTCCTCCCCGCGCTCGGGAGGGTCTTGGGCAGCGGACACGAGGCCGCCTTCCCAGCTTCCGGCGGCTCTCTCGGCTCGTGCGGTCCGTGCCTACTTGTCTCCGTCAACGCTTTGCTGAGGGCTGATCGGTTTCGACCGTTGCCGGTCGCGGCCGATCAGGGGCCGGTCACGGTTCGAGGTGTCCCACGAACCGGGGGAACGGGACGACCTGGCGGATGTTCCCGAGATCCAGGCATTTCGTCAGGAGCCGCTCGATACCCAGCCCGAATCCGGTAAGCGGCGGAACTCCGCCCTCCAGGACGTTGAGGTAGTAGGAGAAATGCTCGGGGTCGAGATTCTGCTCCGCCATCCGCTCCAGGAGGCGGGCGGGCTCGATGACGCGCTCTCCTCCGTCGACGATGTCCACCTCGTTCCAGTAGAGCCGGAAGTCGTTCGCCACCTGGGCGCCGACCGCCGGTTCGTAGCGGGTCGACGAGAAGAACGCCTTGTGCTCGGCGGGCAGGTCGACCGCCCAGAACAGCGTCCGGTCCAGGTGCCGGGCGACGGCGTTCGCGTGGTACCGCTTGATTTTCCCGCCGCGTACCAGGGGCGCGCAATCACTTTTCGCGGTGATGGCGCAGATCTCGTCGTAGGTGACGACGGGGATGTCGGCCAGGTGCTCCTCCGGGAGCCGGGCCTCGGTGTGGGCGCAGACCGACCGCACGATCCGGTTCGACAGATCCATCATGTCGGCCCGGTTCCGGTAGGCGGAGGTCGCCTCCAGGATGAGGAATTCGCTCAGGTGCTGCGAACTGTGGTTGATGTCCGCACGGAAGAGCGGCGAGATCTCGAAGACCGAGGCGAAGTCGCCCGCGGCGAAAGCGGTGTGGAACAGCAGGTTGCTGAGCGAGAGATAGGCCTCCTGGCCGAAGAAGTCCACCTTGAACTTCATGGTCGGGCCGTCGGTCATCCGCCCGACCAGCCGCGGGGACTGCACCTCGACGTACTGCTCCGCCGCCATCAGGTCGCGGATCGCCTTGATCGCCGTCCATTTCTTCAGCAGCCGGTCCCGGACCTCCGGGAGCCGCATGTAGACGTGCTGGTCCGGGAGGATCTCCTTGCCGTAGGGCATCTGCCTGAGGCGGGACGAGGCGATGGAGCGGTTCTCCGCGACCACCTCGAAGGACTCGACGTGGACCTCCTCGGAGAACTTCCTGGACTTCTCGCTCAGCCGGGCAGTGCCGGCGACGCGGACGACGCTCTCCTCGGCGATGGCCGGGCGGCCGGGAAAGACGCAGAGGTACTCCCGGTCGGGGCAGCGCAGCGTGGCGAAGGCCAGCCGCTTGCCCATCGGCCGGATGGAGAAGATCCGTCCGGTGAGGACGATCTGGGACATGGTGGGGCCCCCTTGGAATCGGGCTGACGGGCAGGCGGAGCAGGCGGTCCGGTGGGACCCGCGGCGCGCGGGGCCGGTCGCCGGTGGAGGGACCGGACCCCGCGGGGCGCCGGGGCTACTTGGGCTTGCGCGCGACGACGAAGAGGTTGTTGCCGCGCTCGGCCAGGCCGGGCTCGCCGAGCAGTCGCAGCTCGATGTCCTTGATGCGGCCGTACGCGGCCTCGTCGGACAGCGTCTGCCGCACGGTCGCGCTGGTGCCGTCGAGCTGGGTCTCCTGGAAGCCGGGGTACACGGCGACCGGGTAGCCGGTGAGGAAGGACACCGGCAGGCCGATCTCGTTGAGCGTGCCGGTGAGCTCGGTGGGCGTGAACAGGTGCATGGCCGGCATGTCCGGGGTGAACCGGCCGCGGCGCTCGAACGCCGCGCTCTCGGCCTCGTCCAGGTTGCCGGTGAAGATGTTGAAGAAGACCGCGTGGTAGCGGTTGGGGATGACCAGGACGGCCTGGCCGCCCGGCTTCAGCGCGGCCGTGATCTGGCGCAGCACCGAGGGGACGTCGTCGACGAAGCCCAGCACGTTGTGGAAGCTGATGGCCAGGTCGAACTGCTCATCCTCGACCTGCCCGCCCAGCTCGCCGAGGTCGCCCTGCAGCACCTGGAAGCGGTCCGCGTAGCCGTGCTCGACGGACTTGGCGGCGGCGTGCCGGGTCATGTCCGGGGAGAGGTCGAACAGCACGCCCGACATGTCCTTGCGGTGGCGCAGCAGCCGGTCGCTCCAGCGTCCGGTGCCGCCGCCGGCGTCGAGCAGCTTGGCGCCCTCGGGGACGGACGGCAGGACGTAGCGCTCCAGTGCCTCCCAGAGCAGCTCGTCGGAGAGCCGCCAGTAGACCTGCTCGTCGACGCGGTCGTACCCGTCGGCCTTCTTCCGGAAGTACTGGGTGACCTCGGCCTGGTAGTTCTCAGTCATGGTGTCTCCTCGACGTGGTGGTTGTGGTGAAGGGTCAGGGTGGTTCGGCGGGTGCCGGGACCGGGCGGGGCTCAGCCGACCGCCGGTTCCAGCAGGGTGAGTTCGGTGCCGTCGACCGCGACGTGCACGCCGTTCGGCAGGGTGAGGATCGGGTTGGTGTGGCCGAACTCGACGTCGGTCAGCACCGGGACGGCCAGGCCGTCCAGGCACTCCGCGACCGCTTCGGTGAACGCCTCGACCTCGGTGGCGTCCCAGCCGAGCGGGCGGCCCAGGACGACCGCCGCCACGTCGTCCAGCAGGCCCGCGTTGCGCAGGTGCCACAGGTCGGCGTCGGCGGTCGCCGGGGAGTACGGCGGCTCGGGGGTCTCGACGAAGAGGACCCGGCCCGTCGTGTCCGGCTGCCACGGGGTGCCGATCAGGTCGCGGACCGACGGCAGGCAGACCGCCAGTGCGGGGCCGCTCGCCGTGCCCGGGCCCGGGCGCAGCACGCCGCGGGCCGGGGCCGGGGTCCGGTCGCGCGGCCGCTGCTCGCGCTCCCGCCGGGCGTAGTCCAGGTCGACGACCTGGTACGGGATCCGGGGGAGCGGACCGGCCGGCGCCGGCTCGCGGACGACCCGCAGGAAGTGCTCGGCGGTCTCCGGGTACGGCTCCGCCAGTTCCCCGAACTGCGGGATGAGCGCGGGGCCGTAGAAGGTGACCAGGCCCGTCGCGGTGTGCACGGCGCTCAGCAGGGAGGTGGCGTCCGAGTAGCCGCAGAAGACCTTGGGGTTGGCCGCGATCAGCTCCATGTCCAGGCCGGAGAGCAGCTGAGCGGAGTGCAGCCCGCCGATGCTGTACAGCACCGCGTGCACGGTCGGGTCGGCGAACGCCTGGTGCAGGTCGTCCAGCCGCTCCTGCACCGAGCCGGAGGTCCAGCCGCGCACCCCCTTCGCGTGGGGCATCATCCGGACGGTGAAGCCCATGCGCTCCAGGGCCTCGGTGCCGCGCCGCACCTCCTCGACCAGGAAGGCGGTGGCGGGGCAGGCCGGTGAGACCACCGCGATGGTGTCGCCGGGCCGCAGGGCCGGCGGCCGGACGGTTGCCGGGGATTCGGGCACGTCGACTCCTCGTGGGGGATGGGGCTCGGGGACATGGGGACCAGCCGGGTCAGGCCGGGGATCCGGCCGGCTCGGGCAGGGCCTGCGCCGGGGCGGTGAGGTACCGCTCGGCGGCCCGGACGGCGAGGGCGAGGGCGAGGCAGGTCGCACTGAGTCCGGCGATGAACCCGCTGCCGCCGCCGCTGCCGATCACGGCGCCCGCGGTCAGCGGGCCGAGGATGAACCCGGCCGAGATCGCCATGCTGTAGGCCGCGTTGAAGCGGCCGCGGGCGTCGGCCGGGGCGAGCGCGTTGACCAGGGTCGGCATCCCCGCCGCGAAGCAGGTCTCCCCCACGGCGAACACGGCGAGGGCGGCGAGCAGCACCGTGAACCTGGCGGTGCCGCCGGCGACCGATCCGGCGGCCTGGATCGCGGCCCAGCTGACCGCCCAGAGGGCGGCCGCGGTCGCGACCAGCCGGGCGGGGCGCACGGCGCTCAGCTGCTTGTGCAGGAACACCTGCCCGAGCAGGACGCCGCCGGTGTTCACCGCGAACAGCACGGCCAGGGCGGCGGGGCCGATCCCGAGCCCCGAGGTGAGCCGGGCCGGGAGCCCGGACTCCAGCTGCGCGTAGCTGACGCAGAACAGCAGGCCGCCCAGCACCAGCAGCAGCAGGAACCTCGGTTGGCGCAGGACCACCGCGTAGGAGGTCCCGTCGGCCCCGGGCCCGGCCGTGGGGCGCCCGCCGGCCGGACCGGCCGCGCGCAGCAGGGCCGGGCGGAGGAAGGCCGCCCCCACGAGCAGACAGCTGAGCGCGTCCGCCAGGTAGAGCCCCCGGAAGGCGAGGTGGCTCGAACCGGCCGCCACGGCGGCGCCCAGCAGACCGCCGACACCGAGGGAGACGTTGGCGCCGGTGAAGCTCAGGCTGAAGATCGCGGGGTGCTGCGCGCTGGGCGCCGACCCGGCGAGCATGGTGTTCCAGGCGGCCGAGCCCCCGAGGCCCAGGCCGACCACCGCCGCGGCGGTGATGAAGTGCCAGCCCTGGCCGGCGGCCGCGTACCCGGCCAGGCCGAGCGCCTGGACCACCATGTACAGCGTGACGACGAACTCGGCGCCGTGGCGGTCGGTCAGCCGCCCGGCCAGCAGGCTGCCGAGCATGACGCCCACCGAGACGGTGGCCATCGCGGCGGTCGCCACGGTGAGCGGCAGCCCGTTCACCTGGTGCACGTAGACCACCAGGAACGGTGTGACGAGGCCGGCGCCGAGGTTGTTGACCATGGTGAGCAGCAGCAGCCGTCTGCTGCGCGCGGGCAGGGCCTGGATGTCCTTGATCAGCAGCATGCGGGCCGCTCTCTCCTGTCGTGGGGCGTCGCTCGGGGGTTGGTCCGGGGCCTGGGGCCCGGACCTTCGGGGGCCGGGCAGCGCGGGCTCAGACCCGCAGCCACACGTTCCGGGTGAGGCAGCGCACCGCGCCGTCGGCGGCGACCAGGATCTTCACCGGCTGCAGGTCGGTCTTGGCCCGCGCACCGTCGCTGCTCCCGGCGAACTCGACCGTCCGGGACTCGCCCGGGGCGAGCTCGACGGCGGTGGTCCGGGCGAGCGTGCAGTGCAGGAGCTGTTCGTTGACGACGGCCGCGCCGAGCGCCACCGCGACCGGGCGGTCCGCCGGGGCGGTGACGGTGACCCGGACGGTGAACGGCTCGCCCCGGCGGACCTCCGGCGGGCTCTGCACCGCCACCTGCGCCGCGAACTCCGCCGCTCCGGCCTCGACCTCGCCGCAGCGCACGCACACCAGGCTGTGCAGCGGCAGACCGACGCCCGCCCCGGTCCTGATGTCGTGCCGGACGAGGGCCTCGGCACCGCACTGCGGGCAGTCGCCGAGACCGGGCCCGGTCCGGGCCCGCCACGGCCTGGGCCAGCCGTCGGTGGCGGAGTAGAAGGAGGTGCTGACCCACCGGGTCTCGTCCGCCAGCAGCCGCTCCTGGAGCCGGGAGAGCCCGTCCAGGGCCTCGGCGAACGCGTCGACCGCCTCCTGGGCGGCCCGCAGCCCGGTCGCCTCGGCGCGGTCGCGCACGGCGGTGACGGCCTGGTGCCGGAGGTTGTCGAGCTGCGCGCGGTTGGGCTTGAGGCCCATGCCGTCCAGGGCGCGGAGCCGGTCCAGCCAGGGCAGGGCGCGCTGCGTCCAGGCGGTGTCGAGCTGGGGCGGGGCGGGGTGCAGGCGGCCGGCGCCGCGCCCGGCCGCCGAGGTGAGCACCCAGCTGGAGGCGCCGTCGGCGCGGGTCACCGCGAGCGGGCCGTCCTCGTCGTCCGCGAGGAGGTCCGGTGCGGCGACCAGCAGGGCGCCCGGGCCCTCGGCGACGTCGACTGCGCCGTCCACCAGGGGGAGCGGCTGCCCGGTGTCCCCGGTGCCCACGGTGTCCCAGGTGTCCCAGGTGTCGCTGGTGTCGCCGGGGGCCCCGGCGGGCCGGCCCGGCGACACCGGGGCGGGGACCAGTCCGGCGTCGCCGAACAGGACGAGCTTGCCGACCCCTTCACGGTCCGCGTCGATCGCGCTGTTGGTCTCGCGCAGCGCCGCACCGAGCGTCAGCCCGCTGCGGACCAGGGCCTGGAAGAGCGGCGCGGCGTACTCGGCCCCGCCACGGGTGCCGGCGGCGACCGCCACCGCGAGGGCGGATCCCTCCAGCATGTTCAGCGGCACCGACACGTCGGTGCGCACCGACCCCCGGCCCGCGACGGCCGTCCGGCAGCTGTCCAGCACCACGAAGGCGGCCCGGACCTGGGACGCCCGCAGGTGCTTCTCCATCGGGACGTCCGCGCGCCAGCAGCCCTCGCCCTGCTGGCAGGCCGTCAGGTGCTCCGACCACTCGGTACCGATCCCCGGGAGGACGGCGAGCAGCGGCTGCTCCTCGGAACGGCCGCAGATGCCACCGCCGTTGAGGTGCATCACGCAGTCGCGGGCGTGCCCCCGGCCGGCCAGCACGGCGACCCCCTCGCCGATGACGCTGCGCAGCCGGCGCGGCGAGGCGTCCGGGCCGAAGAGCCGGCCGGGCGCGGACTCCTCCGGGGAGAGCGCGTCGACGAACACGTCGCCCAGCGCGGCGGCCGCCGGGCCGTTGAGCAGGGTGCGGACGGCGAGGGCGCTCGCGGCGCCCGCGCTGCGGGCCGTGAAGAAGCCGAGCTGCGCGTCGACCGGGACGGCCGCGAGCTCCTCCGGCCCGATGACGGACGGCCCCGCGACGACGGTGACCGGTGTGCTGCGGGCGAGCTCCACCGCCTCGGCGAAGGAGCCGTCGAGCAGCGGCCGGCCGGTGGCGCCGGCGAGCACCCGCCCGACCGCCGCGTACTGCGGGTCGCAGACGAACACCGTGCCCTGCCAGGACGGCCCGGCCGGGCCGGGGGCGTCCTCGCCCGCGGTGGGGAGCGACCCGCACGAGGCGGTGAAGCGCTCCCAGGCGTCGGCGAGGACGGGAAGCGGCGAGGCCGCCCCCTCGACTCCCGAGGCGTACTCGGCGTACTGGGCGGCGTCCGCCACCGCTACGACGGTGCGGCCCGCGAGGGAGAGCCGGCCCGGGGTACTGAGTGCCATGATCGCTTTCTCTTCTGCCGTGAGGTCCCGCGCTGTCCGCGGTCGGGAGGGTGGTGCCGCCCGTGCGGGCGGTCGCAGCGGCCGCTACGGGGCGGTGGCGACGCCGTTCAGCCGGGGGGCGAGCTGCAGGTCGCGGATGTCCTTGTGGCCGAGCACCCACATCAGCCAGCGCTCGACACCGAGGCCGAAACCGGTGGTGTGCATCGGCCGCTCCTGCTTCATCCGCACGTACCACTCGTAGTCGGCCTCCGCGACCTCGTGGTGCGCCAGCGCGGCCCGGGTCTCGTGGCCGTCCAGGTGGCGCTCGCCGCAGCCGACGATCTCGCCGAGCCCGAAGAGCAGGTCCGCGTTGCGGGCGGTGCGCCGGTCCTCGTCGCCGTACGCCTGGTAGAAGGGCACCGACAGGTGGTCGTAGTGCGTGACCCAGAGGACCGGGCTGACCTCTTCGAGCAGCCGCTGCTCGCCGCGCCGGGTGAGCGTGCGCCAGTCGCCGTGGTCGGTGACCGCGTACGGGTCGTCGCCCAGGTGGGCCACCGCCTCGTCGAAGGTCATCCGGGGGAAGGCGTCCAGGGCGAGCATCTGCTCGATGTGCGCGACGCTGCCGGCCACCGCGAGGACCGAGTCGCGGTGCTTGTCGAGGACGCCGGCGGCCAGGTGGCGCATGTAGGCCTCGACGACCTCCATGCACGCGTCGAGGTCTCCCGGGAGCTCCGCCTCGCTGTGGAAGAACTGGTTGAGGTGCGTCTCGTCGCAGTCCTCGCCGCGGAAGCTGGGCATCAGGTACCAGGCGCCCGAGGGGCTGAGCCGGCAGCCGTACTCCAGCATGAACTGCATCGAGTCGGCGAGGTAGGTGGGCTGGCCGAACAGGTCGATCTGCACCGGCAGCGAGTCGCTGCCGCGGCCCATCGGGCTGGAGATGGTGCCGGTGGTGATCGGCAGGTGGAGCGACTTGACGCCGCGTTCGGCCCAGAAGCCGCTGGTGGCCGTCGTGACCAGGTCCTGGAGGTCCACCAGCGTCCGGTACATCGGGTCGTCGAGGATGTCGAGGAACCGGTCCGGGGAGGGGCGCCAGCCGCCGTGCGAGAAATCGGTCTTCATGGTCTTGGTGACTTTCTGGTCGTCCGAGGTCGTCCGAGGATTCGGTAGCTCTGTGCATGGCCCGTGGTCGCGGTCGACGCGAACGGGGGCAACCGCCGGCGCGGTCGAGAGACTTCCGGAAAGGGGGTCGGAGGGGAATTCCGGGCTGCGACGCCCTTTCGTTCGGCGGTCCGACTGCCTGGACAGATATTTGCATGCGACCGGTGGCGTGTCACCGGGTTCCGCTGGCATCAAGTTGCATGGGCAGCTTCACGCCCGGGGGTCGCCGGAAGTGGTCCGGGCTGCCGGTCGGGCTGCTCTGAGCTGGGTGTTTGCACCATCCGGCCCGCTCCGGCCAGGCTCCGCGGCGCCCGGCCCGCCGCGGCCGCGGGAGCGGTGCGCTTTTCCGGCGGTAGGGTCTTGCCTCATCGGGATACCGGCGGGGTAGGCTGCCGACCCGGGCATTCCAAGCCCCGTCCGGGCGCTCATTCAGGCGCCCGTCCCGTACCTTTTCCGGTGCCCTGTGGGGATTCCCGGAAATCGGCCCCGGATGATTCCGGCCGGGTGGTCCCCATTCCTTCTGGCGGATTCCCCGGTATTCCCGCCGATCACCGTTCGGCGCACACCCGGGGGAAGTCCCGGCGTTGCCACCCCCCTTCGACTTCACCGGAAGGAGGCTGCCGCCTTGCTGGCGTCGGCACCCGTACCCCCGCTCGGAGCCTCGGAGCTGCTGGTCCTCCTGCTGCGCGGAGCACCTGGCCGACGCCCGGCGGGTGGAGAGCGGCCCCTACGGGGAGATCCGGGTCCGCAAGGACTACTCGCCGGACGGCCTGGGCCGGGCCCACCCGGTCGGCTGAGGAGGTGCCGTGCACCCGCGGGCGGCGGGGCGGGCCGTCGTCACAGCCAGCCCTTCTCCGCCGCGCGCAGTCCGGCCTCGAAGCGGCTGCTCGCACCGAGCCGGCTCATCAGGTCGGACATCAGGCGGCGGACGCTGCGCAGCGAGAGTCCGAGCCGCTTGCTCGCGGCCTCGTCGGTGATGCCGGTGGCGAGCAGGTTGAGCAGGGCCTGCTCCTGCGGGGTGAGGCTGCGGTCGTCGCGCTCCTCGGGCACCCCGAAGGGGGTCGCCGCCTCCCAGAGGCTCTCGAAGAGGCCGGTCAGACCGGTGAGGATGCTCTTCTCCTGGACCACCAGGGCGCCCGCGGCACTGTTCTCCGGGTCGATCGGGAGGACGCCGAAGGCCTTGTCGATGACGATCATGTGCAGCGGCAGGGTCGGCGCGGTGCGGACCGCGCCGCCGATGCTGGTGAGCCAGGCCGCGTACCGGCGGGTCGTCGGGTCGTTGCGGATGCTGTCCAGGTAGACGGTCTGCATCTTGATGCCGCGTTCCAGCAGGTCGCGGTCCAGGTCGCGGCTGGCCTCCAGGCCGGCCGGGTCGAGCGGCGTGAACGGGATGATGCTGAGCACCTCGCGCTGGATGTTGTGCGACAGCTCCTCGATCCGCTCCCGCACCTCCACCAGGTCGGTGAGGCGTTCGATGCTCACCGAGTTCATCGCGCTGCGGTGCTCGGAGAACTCGTCGATCAGCCGGGCCGCCGCCGAACGACCCTGGGTGACGGCCCGCTGCTGTTCGAGCAGTTGCGACTCCCGCTCGGAGAGCAGGGCCGACAGCCCGACCCGGGGGCTGACCGCGAACACCGATTCGGAGTTCATCCGGGACGGGCGGACCAGGGCCAGGTCGGCCAGCTCGTCCAGGCTCCTGCGCACCCGCTGCTCGTCGTGTTCGAGATGGACGGCCAGCTCCTGGACCCCCCAGCGGGGGTGCAGCAGCATCGTGCGGTAGACCGATTCGGCGTGGGAGCTCAGGCCAAGACATTCCAGCATGATTACTCAGGCATTCCAGGAAATGGCGCGGATAACGGCGAAATGCATTCCGCGGCACGGTTCGACGGGTGAATCATGGTGAGCCGATCATCGGGCGGGTGGGTCCATCGAAAGGGCGCTCAGTCGCATTCGGTCGACGACCTCGCGGCGATTGGGACACCACTCGTCCGACGACCTGCCGAGCCATGCTACCCGAACTGAGTTCACCCCCCCTTATCGTCACGCGCAGTGACATCCAGCCGAGGAAGGTTTCCTTTGTGTACGTGATCATTGTGGGGATCGGTTCTTCCGTCGCCGAGCCGGCGGCGCTGAACGCGGACTCGATCGCAGCCGTACTGATGGCGGGCCGGACCGCGGCGGATCCGCTCCAGCACGTCCGGGCCCGAGCCGCCCCCGCCGGCGTCGACCTCGCCCTGTTCGTCCGGGCCGACTCCCGGGCGCAGGCCGAGTTCCATGCGCTGAGTGAGGTGCGCAGGCTTGCCGCCGCCATCCCGGGCGCCACCGTCCGGCTCCCGTCCGGAGCGTCCGCCGCGCCCGCCTGACCCCCGTCATCCGGCCGGTCGGGCACCAAGGTGCCAGTGCTGCAAACTGCCAGGTCGGACGGCTGACAGAAACTCCGACAGCCTGCATGATTTCTCCAGACGCCCGGCGGATTCAAGCCCGGAGCGCATCACCGAGTGAAATCCGACGCCTCTTCGGCGCGCATATCGCGAACCCTTCCGGACCGTTCCGGAGAATCTTCAGGAGTACTTCCATGTCCAAGCTCGCCCGTATTGTCGCGCTCGCCGTCGCCGCCCTTTCGCTGGCCGGTACGGCCGCCACCGCGAACGCCGCCCCGGCCGAGACCGCGGCGACCGGCACCGCCACCACCGTCGTCCTGGACAGCCTCTACTGGGGCTGAAAACCCGGGCGGCAGTACTCGGATACCCGTTTCCTGAGTGGAGATTAAATTGGCCACGAGGTCAGACTCGAAGCGGGCTGCGGCCACGCTGGTCCAGCTCTTCGAGCGCAGCGCCGAGCAGTTCGCCGACCGCCCCGCGGTCAGCGACGACACCGCGTCGCTCACCTACGCCGGGCTCGCCGGGCGGTCGGACGCGATCGCGGCCGTGCTGCGCGAGCGCGGGGTGGGCACCGACGACCGCGTCGGCCTCCACCTCGCCCGCGGGGTGGACGTCGTCGCCGCGATCCTCGGCATCCTCAAGGCCGGCGCGGCCTACGTCGCCGTCGACACCCGCTACCCGGACGCCCGGCGCGACCTGATGCTCACCGCGTCCGGCGCCAAGGTGGTCCTCAGCCACGGCGAGCTGGCACAGCGGCTCGCGCACCTCGGCGTGGACGTACTCGACGTGGACGTACTCGGCGTGGACGTACCGGGCGCGGACGTACCGGGCGGGAGCGTCCGGCCGGCGGCGGTCGGGGCCTCGGACGCCGCGAGCGTGCTCTTCACCTCCGGGTCGTCCGGCACGCCGAAGGCGATCGTCCTGGAGCACCGCAACATCGTGTCCTTCGCCTGCAACCCGAGCCTGCCCGCGCTGGTGCCCGAGGACCGGGTCGGCCAGATCTCCAGCCTCTCCTTCGACGCCTTCCACTTCGAGATGTGGAGCACGCTCGCGTCCGGTGCCGAGATCGTGGTGCTGCCGCCCGTCCCGGACCTGCTCGCGGCCGACTTCCAGCGGGAGATGAAGCGGCGCCGGATCTCCGCGATGCTGGTGCCGACGATGGTCGTCAACCACGTGGTGCGCGAGGACCGGGACGCGTTCGCCTCGCTGCGCATCCTCCAGGCCGGCGGCGACGTCCTGCTGCCCTCCGCCTGCCGCGACCTGCTCGCCGGGCGGTTCCGGGGCGAGCTCCACAACCTCTACGGGCCGGCCGAGATCACCACCGCGTGCACCGCGCACCGGGTCACCGCGGCGGACGCCGAGGCGGACTCCGTCCCCATCGGCCGCCCGCTCGCCGGGGTCACCGTGCTGGTGCTCGGCGCCGACGGCACACCGGTCGCGGCGGGGGAGACCGGCGAGATGTACGTCGGCGGCCCGGGCCTCGCCCGCGGCTACCTGGAGCGCCCCGACCTCACCGCCGAGCGCTTCGTCACCAACCCCACCCCGGAGGGGCCGGACCGGCTCTACCGCACCGGCGACCTCGCCCGGTCGCGGGCGGACGGCGTGCTGGAGTTCGTGGGCCGCGCCGACAACCAGGTCAAGATCCGCGGCTACCGGGTCGAGCCCGGCGAGGTGGAGCGCGGCCTGCGGCGGCACGCGGCCGTGCACGAGGTCGTGGTGCTGCCCGCCGGGCAGGGCGACGACCGCCGGCTGGTGGCCTTCGTCGTCCTCGACGACCCCCGTGCGCTCAGGTCGCTGCGCGGCTTCGCCGAGGCCGAGCTGCCGGACTTCATGGTCCCCAGCGGCTTCGTCGCGCTGCCCGAGATCCCGGCGAACGAGCACGGCAAGCGGGATCTGGAGGCGCTGCACGAGCTGCTCGACCGGCACCACCGGCGCCAGGAGTCCTACCGGGCGCCCGGCTCCGGGACCGAGCGCTACCTGGCCGAGCTGTGGGGCGAGCTGCTCGCGGTGGAGGACATCGGCCTCGCCGACGACTTCTTCGCGCTGGGCGGCCACTCGATCCTCGCGTTCCGCATGCAGACCCGGATCCGCCGGGACCGCGGCGTCCGGCTGGACTTCTCCACGATCATGCGGAGCCCGGTCCTCGGGGACCTCGCCGCCGCGATCGACTCCGCGATCGACTCCGTGACCGACTCCGCGACCCAGGACGGCGACCAGTGACCGGGACGACGAGCACCGCCGGGCCGACGAGCACCGCCGGGACGACGGACACCGCCGGGACGACCGCCGCCGAGCTGGCGGGCGTCGACCTGACCGACGTCGACCTCTTCCTGCGCGGCGAGCACCACGACGTGTTCGCCCGGCTGCGCCGGGACCGGCCGATCCACTGGAACGAGGGCGCCGACGGCAACCGCTTCTGGGCCCTCACCAGCTATGACGACGTGCTCTGGGCCTACAGCAACCACGCCGTCTTCGGCTCCGCGCGCGGCGCCGTGCTCGGCGGGTCGTTCCGCAGCGAGGAGGACTCGGCCGGCGGCCGGATGCTGGTCGCCGCCGACCTGCCCCGTCACCGGATGCTGAAGCAGCGGATCCACCCGGCGATGTCCAGCGCGGTCGTCGACCGGGTCGCCGCCCAGGTCCGGCTGCTGGTCGACCGGGCGCTGGAGCGCGCCCGCAGCGCCGGCGGCTGCGACTTCGCGGGCGAGGTGGCGACCGAACTGCCCGCCGGCGCGCTCATGGTGGTGATGGGCATCGGCTACCAGGAGGCGCACGACCTGATCGGCCTCACCCGCCGGATGATCGGCTTCCGCGACGAGGTGTTCGTCGACACCGGGGGTGACGAGCGGCTGCGGCTGGCCTGGGTCCAGGCGGAGATCTTCGAGTTCTTCGCGGACCTGGTCGCGCGGCGGCGCCGGTCGCCCGGCGACGACCTGGTCAGCCTGCTGCTGCGGGCCGAGATCAACGGGCGCCCGTTCACGGAGGAGGAGATCTTCTACAACTGCATGAACGTGGCGGTCGGCGGCAACGAGACCTCCTCGTACACCGCCTGCACCGGCCTGATGGCCTTGATGGACCACCCCGAGCAGTACCGGCGGCTGGTCGAGCGACCCGGACTGCTCGGCGGCGCGGTGGAGGAGATCCTGCGCTGGAGCTCGACCAACGCCTACGTCCAGCGGGTCGCCAAGCGCGACGTCGACCGCGGTGGTGTGGAGATCAGGGAGGGCGACTCCGTCACCCTCTGGAACGTCTCGGCCAACCGCGACGAGGCGCAGTTCGAGAACGCCGGGCAGTTCGACATCGAGCGCCGGCCCAACCGGCACCTGACCTACGGCGCGGGCATCCACCGCTGCATCGGCGCGCCGATCGCCCAGTCCGAGCTGTCGCTGCTCTTCGAGCGGATCACCTCCTCCGGGCTGCGGTTCAAGGCCGCCGGCGAGCCCCGGCGGCTGCGGTCCAACTTCATCCTCGGCATCACCCGCCTCCCGCTCGACATCGCCTAGAGCCGGCCCAGCCCGGCACCGCACGGCCCAGCCCGGCACCGCACGGCCCAGCCCGGCACCGCACGGCCCAGCCCGGCACCGCACGGCCTCCCCGGACCGGGAGCAGCACAAGGAGCAACCACCGATGAACCCGACACCTTCCGCGGCCGCCGCCACGCACCGCGAGCCGGACCGGCACGGCGGCCTGATCCACACGCTCTTCACCCGGCGCGCGGAGGAGGCCCCGGACGCCCGCGCCCTGGTCCAGGGCGACACGGTGCTGACCTACGGTCAGCTGGCCGAGGCCTCCGACGCGTTCGCCGCCGACCTGGCCGCGGCCGGCGTCGCCCCGGGCGACCTCGTCCCGGTGCTGATGCCCCGGTCGATCCGGCTGGTGGTGGCCTTCCTCGGGATCCTCAAGTGCGGGGCCGCGTACGCCGCGCTCGACCCCCGCTGGCCGCAGGAGCGGCTGGACCGGCTGGTCCGGCTGATGGGCGCGGGTCTGACGGTCACCGACGGCCCGCCGCCCGCCGGCACCCGGGCCGTCGCACCGGGCCGCCCCATCCCCGGCCGCCCGGTGCCGGTGGTGGAGATCGGCCCGGACAGCCCGGCCGCGGTCTTCTTCACCTCGGGCAGCACCGGCGAGCCCAAGGGGGCGCTCTCCCCGCACGCCGGGACGGTCCGGCTGTTCGACGGCTGCCCCTTCGCGGAGCTGGGCCCGCGGACCGTCATGCCGCTCACCTCGGCCGTCCCCTGGGACGCCCTGACGCTCGAACTCTGGAGCGTGCTGCTGAACGGCGGCTGCTCCGTGGTGGTGGACGAGCCCTACCTGCTCCCGGCCGCGCTGCGGGAGCTGGTCGCCGAGCACGGGGTCAACTGCCTCTCGCTCACCTCGACGCTGTTCAACGTCTTCGTGGACGAGGACCCGGAGGCGTTCGCCGGTGTCGACCAGGTCTTCGTGGGCGGGGAGAAGGTCTCCCCGCGCCATCTGGCGGCCCTGCTGGAGCGCTTCCCCCGGCTGCGCCTGCTGCACTGCTACGGACCGGTGGAGACCACCCTGTTCGCCACCGTGCACCCGGTCCGCCCCGGGGACTGCGCGCTGCCCGAGGGCGTCCCGCTCGGCACGGCGGTGCCGCGGACCGGCCTGTACGTCCACGACGGCGAACGGCTCTGCGGCCCCGGCGAGACCGGCGAGCTGCTGATCTCCGGAGACGGCCTCGCGACCGGCTACCTGGGCGCCCCGGAGCGGACCGCGCAGGCCTTCCCCACGGTGGAGATCGACGGGGTCGCCACCCGGGTCTACCGCACCGGCGACCTGGTGCACCGGACGGCGGACGGCCGGCTGCACTTCGACGGCCGGGCCGACCGGCAGGTCAAGATCCGCGGGCACCGGGTCGAACCGGACGAGGTCGAGCGGGCCGCCGGCGCGCTCGACGGCGTCCACCAGTGCGCGGCCGTACCGCTGCCCGACGGCGCCGGGGGCTGCCGCGGCCTCGCGCTGGCGTTCACCACCGGCCGGCGGCAGCGGCCGACCGGGGACGAACTGACGGCCCACCTGGCCGCCCGGCTGCCCGCCTACCTGGTGCCGCACACGGTGCTCCGGCTGGACGCCCTGCCGCTCAACCCGAACGGGAAGGCCGACGCGGCCGCGCTGCTGCGCCTGGTCGAGGAGCAGCGGACGACCGGCCTCCCCGGAGCCGAGTCGGCCGACGGACCGGCCGACGGAGCGGTCGACGGGCCGGTCGACGGGCCGGCCGGCGAGCTGGAGCGCACGGTGGCGGCGGTCTTCGCCTCGGTGCTGGGCGTCGACCCGGTGCCCGTCGACGCGGGCTTCTTCGACCTCGGCGGTACCTCCCTGGGGTTGGGCGTCGTCTGCACCAGGCTCACCGCCGCGCTCGGCCTCCCGCTGCCGGTCTCGGAGGTGATCAGGCGGCCGAACGTGCGGGAGCTCGCCGCCTGGATCGGCCTGCGCGCCGCCGAGCCCGGCCCGTCCACTGAGCCGTGCGAGCCCACCGGGTCCGCCGAGCCGGGCCCGGCCGTGCCGCTGCGCGACGCCCAGAGCGTCTTCTGGGCCCGCCAGGCGGCCGATCCCGAGGACCTCTCCGGCCTCTGCCCGCTGCTCTGGCACCTCCGGGGCCCGGTGGACGCCGACGCGCTGGAGGCGGCGCTGGGCGATCTGGCCGACCGCCACGAGGCGCTCCGCTCCGTCTACACGCTGGACGAGGACGCCTACGACCCCGTCCCCGTGGCCGTCCCGCGCCCGGCTCCCGCCGGAGCCGGCCCCCTGCTGCGAAGGCTGCCGCCCGCGGACGGCCTGCCGACCGCCGTCGAGGCCGCGCGGCGCGCGCTGGCCCGCCCGCTGGACCCGGAGGCCGGCCGGGTCTGGCGGTCCGTCCTCGTCCCGCTGGAGGGCGGCGCGGACACCCTGTTCGGCCTGGCGTTCCACCACATCGCCTTCGACGGGCACTCCGAGCCGGTGTTCACCTCCGAGCTGTCCCTCGCCTACGCCGCGCGGGCCCGCGGCGAGCGCCCGGTCTTCGCCGGGCCGGCCCCGGGCCTGCGCCAGGTCGAGCGGGAGACGGCCGCGCTCGCCGGGCTGGTCGACCTCAAGGCCCAGCGGTCGTTCTGGCGCGGCGCGCTGCGGGACACCCCGGAGCTGCGCCTGCCGCTGCCCGGGGAAGGCGGCCCGGCGGACCGGTCCGCCGGAGTGCTGGGCTTCGTGCTGGAGGGCCCGGAGGCGGCGACCGTCGAGCGGCTCGCCGCCGAGCACGGGACGACCGCGTTCACGGTGTTGCTCGCCACCGCCTCGGCCGTCCTGGCGGCCGTCACCGGGCAGCGCGACCTCGCGATCGGGGTGCCGGTGTCGCGCCGGGCCTCCCCGCTGCTCGCCGCCGCCGTCGGCTGCCTGGTGGACACCGTCTGCGTCCGGCTGGACGGCGGCCGGGAGGGCTGGGCGGAGCTGGTCGACGGCACCCGGCGGGCGGTGACGGCGGCCCTGTCGAACCAGGACGTGTCCTTCGCCGAGGTGGTCCGCCTGGTGCGGCCGGCCCGGACCGACCGGGACCCGCTCTACCAGTTCCTCTTCGTCTACCAGGACGCCCCGCCCACGCCGCTCGACCTCGGCCCGGCCGTGGCCGTCCCGGTGCGGCTGCCCGCGGCGCAGAGCGTCTGCGAGGTGGTGACGGAGGTCTGGCCGCGCGCCGACGGCACGCTGCTGGTCGACATCACCTACCGGACCGACCGGGTCTCGCCCGGGTTCGCACCGCTGTTCCGCGACCTGATGCTGACGGCCCTGCGCGACGGCCCGCCCGTCCGGCGGCGGTAACCCGGCCGACGCCCCCACCCCTCCGACGAGCAAGTGAGTCCCCCGTGCTGACAACCCCCTCGCCCGACCCGTCCACCGAGCTGTCCACCGACCCGGACCGGTCCCCGATCGCCGACGCGGTGATCGACCACGTCGAGCTCCAGGTGGCCGACCTGGCCGCCACGGTGGCCCGGCTGACCTCCTCCTACGGATTCGAGCCGCTCGCCCCGGTGGCCCGCGACGGCCGGGGCGGCGAGCACCTCTCCGTGCTGCTGGGCCAGGGCCGGATCCGGCTGCTCGTGGTCCAGGCCCTCGACGCGGACCACCCGGCCCGGGCGTTCGTCGAGCGGCACGGGGACGGCGTCGCCGGGATCGCCCTCGGGGTGGCCGACCCGGTCGCGGTGCACGCCCGGCTGGTGGCCCGCGGCGCGGTCACGGTGGAGCCGCCGACGGTGCGGGACGGCCGCCCCCGGGCCACCGTGGCCGCCTTCGGCGACGTCGTCCACCACCTCGTCCAGCGCGGTGCGGACGCGCCCGACGGCGGGCCGGCCGGCTCCGGTGCGGTCGGCTCCGGTGCGGTCGGGACGGGTGCGGTCGGCCTGCGCGCGGTGGACCACTTCGCGGTCTGCCTGCCGACCGGCGGGCTGGAGCCCGCCGTGCGCTTCTACGCCGAGGTGTTCGGGATGCGGGTGATCTTCGAGGAGAACATCGCGGTCGGCCCGCTGGGCATGAACTCCACCGTGGTCCAGAACGACGCGGGCGAGGTCACCCTGACGCTGATCGAGCCGGCCTCCCGGGCCGAGGCGGGCCAGATCGAGTCGTTTCTCGCCGACCACGGCGGGGCCGGGGTCCAGCACGTCGCCTTCTCCTCCGAGGACATCGTCGCCACCGTCGCGACGATGCGCCGGCTCGGCACCCCGTTCCTGCGGGCGCCGTCGGCCTATTACGACCTGCTGGGCGAGCGGCTGACGCCCCGCCGGCACGGCGCGGACCGGCTCCGGGACGGCGACATCCTGGTGGACGAGGACCACCACGGCCAGCTCTTCCAGATCTTCACCCGCTCCGAGCACCCCCGGCGGACGCTGTTCTTCGAGGTGATCGAGCGCATCCGGGCACGCGGCTTCGGCAGCAACAACATCCGGGCGCTGTACGAGGCCGTCGAGCTGCAGCGGTCCGCCACGGGGGTCGGACGGTGAGCGCGCAGCCCGCCGCGCAGCCCGCCGCGCAGGCCACGGAGCCGCCCGCCGTGCACCCCGTCGCGCTGTCCGTCACCGACTACGCGGACCGCGCCCGCTCGGTGCTCGGGGCGCCCGCGTGGGACTGGCTGGAGGGCGGCGCCGGGCAGGAGCGCACGCTGGCGGCCAACCGCGCCGCCCTGGACCGGATCTCGGTGGTGCCCCGGGTGCTGGCCGACGTGGCGTCCTGCGACAGCGGCGCGGTGCTGCTCGGCCGCCCGGCCCGGCTGCCCGTGGCGGTGGCCCCGGTCGCCTACCAGCGGCTCTTCCACCCCGACGGGGAGGCGGCCGCGGCCCGGGCGGCGGCGGCAGCGGGCATCCCGTTCGTCGTCAGCACGCTGACCAGCACGCCGCTGGCGGAGCTCGCGGCGACGGGGGCCGAGCTCTGGTTCCAGCTCTACTGGCCGAAGGACGACGCCCTGCTGCTGCGACTGGTCCGGGGGGCCGAGGAGGCCGGCTGCCGGGCCCTCGTCGTCACCGTCGACGTGCCGTTCATGGGCCGCCGGCTGCGCGACGCGCGGCACGGCTTCGCCCTTCCGCAGGACGTGCGGGCCGTGCTGCTCGACACCCCCGGCGCGAGTGCGGCGCACCGCCGGACGGCGCACGCCTCGGCGGTGGCCGCGCACACGGCCGAGGTGTTCTCCGCCTCGGTCGGCTGGCGGGACCTGGCCCGGCTGCGGCGGGTCACCGACCTGCCCCTGGTGGTCAAGGGGGTGCTGGACCCGGGCGACGCCGTCCGGGCCGCCGAGACGGGGGCGGCCGCGGTCGTGGTCTCCAACCACGGCGGCCGCCAGCTGGACGGGGCCGTGCCGAGCGCCGTCGCGCTCCCCGCGGTGGTGCGCCGGCTGCGCGCGGCGGGGGCGGAGCACTGCCTGGTGCTCTCCGACAGCGGGGTCCGCAGCGGGTCGGACGTCCTGGCCATGCTCGCCCTGGGCGCCTCCGGGGTGCTCCTCGGCCGGCCCCTGGTCTGGGGACTGGCCGCAGGCGGGGAGCACGGCTGCGCCGACGTCCTGCGGCTGCTCGGGGAGGAGTTCCGGCAGGCGATGGCCCTCGCGGGCTGCCCCGACCTGGCGGCCGTCGCCGGACTGCGGACCTCCGCCGACGCCTGCTCCTGCGGGAGCCGGCCGTGGTGAGCGCCCCGCACTCCGGCGGGCCGCACTCCGACGCCCCGCACTCCGACGCCCCGCACGTCGCCGTCCTGCCCCCGGCGGACCTGCAACTGGGGGAGCTGCACGGCTCGCTGGCGGATCCGGCGATGAACGCGATGAACTTCCTGAACGAGATCTCGGCCCGGTACCCGCGGGCGGTCTCGTTCGCGGCCGGCCGCCCGACCGAGGACTTCTTCGACCTGGAGGACGTCCACCGCCACCTGCGCCGGTTCACCGGGTACCTGCGCACCGAGCGCGGGCTGTCCGAGCAGGAGGTCCGGCGGACGCTGATGCAGTACGGCCGGACCAAGGGGATCATCCACGAGCTGATCGCCGCCCACCTCGCCGTGGACGAGGGGATCACGGCGGACCCGGACTCCGTGGCGGTGACCAACGGCTGCCAGGAGGCGATGTACCTGGTCCTGCGCGCGCTCGGGCGGGGCCCGCGGGACGTCGTGCTGGCCGTCTCGCCCACCTACGTGGGGTTCGCCGGCGCCGCCCGGCTCTGCGACCTGCCCGTCCGGCCGGTGCACGGCGGACCGAGGGGCGTGGACCTCGACGACCTGGCCCGGCGGCTGGCCGAGGCGCGGGCCGAGGGCCTGCGCCCGCGGGCGCTGTACGTCATCCCGGACGTGGCGAACCCGACCGGCGTGAGCATGGACCTGGAGACCAGGCGGGCCCTGCTCGCGGTGGCCGCCGAGGAGGACCTGCTGCTGCTGGAGGACAACCCGTACGGGGTGTTCGCGGGGGCCGGGCGGATCCCGTCGCTCAAGGCCCTCGACACCGACCGCAGGGTCGTCTACCTGGGGTCCTTCGCGAAGACGTCCGTCCCCGGCGCCCGGGTCGGGTACCTGGTGGCGGACCAGACGGTGGCCGGGGCCGACGGCGTGGCCGGTCTGCTGGCCGACCGGCTCTCCGTGCTGAAGAGCATGCTCAGCGTGAACACCTCGCCGCTGGCCCAGGCCGTCGTGGGCGGTTGCCTGCTCGCCCACGGGCTGAGCCTGCGGGCGGGCAACCACCGCGAGACCGCGCTGTACGACCGGAACCGGCGGCTGATGCTGCAGGGGCTGTCGGACCGCTTCGCCGACCGGTCCGACGTTTCCTGGAACAGCCCGGCCGGCGGCTTCTTCCTGGCCCTCACGGTGCCGTTCGACGTGGACGACGCCCTGCTGGAGCACTCGGCCCGCGCACACGGACTGCTCTGGACCCCGATGTCCTACTTCTACGGCGGCGCCGGAGGCCGCCACCAGATCAGGCTCTCGTTCAGCGGTCTCCGACCGGAGGAGATCGGCACCGGGCTGGACCGGTTGGCGGCGCTGGTCCGGGAGCGCGGACGACGAGCCGCCGACCGCTGAGCCGCCGACCGCCGCGGCGCGGTGGCGCAGTGCGGTGGCGCGGCGCGGTGACGTGGGGCGATGACGTGAGGCGGGTCACCGCCGGATGTCGCCGCCCACCGGGGCCACCTGATGGGGCCCCAGGAAAAATATGACCGGCTTGTATGCTCCGAGAGGGCCTGCTGCCACCGCAGCGGTCCTGCAGGGGGGCTTGGGAAGGCCGTGGGGGTGTGCTCGTCGGGCATTACGACGTTCGCACGTGCAACCCGGGGGCGGTCCCACCCGTCTCTCTGTGTGCAGTGCGCCCGCTCCTGAGGGCGCCGCGTCAGCCGGTGAAAGGTACACGGATGTCAGGTCAGTGGGGCGAGGGCCCGGGTCGTGGCGAGGACGTGCCCAGTGCGCTCACGACCGAGGGCACCGGCGGAGCCGGCGTGCCGCAGCCACGGGCCGGCGGCCGGGCCGAGGCGCGGCGGGCGGCACAGGGCAGGGGCGGACCGGACAAGGGCGGACCCGGCAACGGGGGACCGGCCGCGGGCACCACGGGCACCGCAGGCCCGGCCGGCGGCCGGGCGGCGGCGCGCAACAGCCGCAAGCCCAAGAAGAACGTGAAGAAGATCGTCGCCTGGTCCGCGGCCGGCGTCCTGGTCCTGATAGCCGGCGCCGGCGGCGCGATCTACCTGAAGCTCAACGGCAACATCAAGTCCTTCGACGCGGACGCGATAGCCGCCGACCGCCCGCCGGAGGCGCAGGCCGACGCGGACGGCAACAAGCCGGTCAACGTGCTGCTGATCGGCTCGGACAGCCGCGGCAAGAACAACTCCGACCTCGGCGGCGGCGAGGACGGCGGCGCCCGCTCGGACACCACGATCCTGCTGCACGTCTACGCCGACCACAAGCACGCCGTCGGCATCTCCATCCCGCGCAACGCCATGGTGGCGATCCCGTCCTGCAAGCTGCCGAACGGCAAGTGGTCCAAGGCGGTCACCAGCGATCTGTTCAACGCGGCGTTCTCGAAGGGCGAGACGGACGACGGCAACCCGGCCTGCACCCAGAATACGGTCGAGAAGCTCACCGGCATCCGGGTCGACCACACCATCGTGGTCGACTTCCAGGGCTTCTCCGCGATGACCAAGGCCGTCAACGGGGTGGACGTCTGCCTGCCGAAGCCGATCTACGAGGGGGACATCAACCCCAACCTGCCCAAGAAGGGCAACGTCGTCCTGCCGCAGGGCAAGCAGAAGGTCGAGGGGCAGCAGGCACTCGACTTCGTCCGCCTGCGCCACGGAATCGGCGACGGCTCCGACATCGGCCGGATGAAGCGCCAGCAGGCGTTCCTCGGCTCGCTCGCGGCGAAGATCAAGAACCAGGGCCTGAACCCGACCACCCTGCTGCCGCTCGCCGACGCCGCCACCAAGTCGATGACCGTCGATCCCGGACTCGGCTCCGTGGAGAAGCTGATGTCGTTCGCGCTGTCGCTGAAGAGCATCGACATGCACGACCTCAAGTTCGTCACCCTGCCCTGGCGCTTCCGCACCCAGGACAAGAACATCGACATCATCCAGCCGGACGCCAACAAGCTCTGGGACACCATCAAGGCCGACCGGACCATCGACGGCCAGAACGCCACCGGTGAGCAGCCGGCCGCGCCCGCCTCGCCGGAGGCCCCGGCCCCCGCCGCGCCCACCACCACCGCTCCGGCCTCCGACGCGGGCAACGCGGCCATCAAGGTCGGCGTCTACAACGGCACCACCAGCGCGGCGATGGACGGCAAGGCGGCGGAGGCCCTGAAGGCGGCGAAGTTCAACGCCACCAAGATGGGCCTCGCGGCCAGCACCAAGTACGCCACCACGATGATCGAGTACGGCTCCGGCCAGAAGGCCAACGCGGAGAAGGTCGCCGCGCTGTTCCCGGGGGCGAGCGTCAAGTCCGGCTCCTCGGCCGGCATCACCGTCATCGTGGGCAAGGACTTCGCGGCCGCCAACGGCGGCGCGGCCGCACCCGCACCCGCGGCCGCCGGAGCCACCCCGGGCGGCGCCGCCGCCGCGCCGACCGAGCCCGCCCCGCTGCCGACCAGCGTCACCGGCGCGACCCGCTCCGCGGACGAGGACGTCTGCGAGGACGTTTCGTAGCGCTGAGGCGCAGGCCGGGGCAGGCCGGAGCGGGTCCGGGAGCGTCGCGCACCGGGCCCGCTGCCACCGCCGCCGCCGGGGCCGGGTTCCCCCTCCGGGGCGCCGTCCGGTGGCGGGATCGCGGCGGCACGGCGATCGTGGGCGGTGTACCCGCCATCCGGCCGTGCGACCGCCACGGCCCGGGCGACCGATCCCGGCGCCCCGACCACCCAGCGCCCGCCGTCCGCGGCGGAGGACCACCGCTTGGAGGCACCGCAATGCCCGTAGTCACCGCCCCGTACAAGCCCGGCACCCCGTGCTGGGTCGACCTGATGGCGAGCGACCAGCAGGCCGCGCTCGACTTCTACCGCGACCTGTTCGGCTGGCAGGGCGAGGTCGGCCCGGCCGAGTTCGGCGGCTACGCCATGTGCTCGCTGAACGGCAAGCCGGTCGCCGGGATCATGGCCCAGATGGCCCCCGAGGGCCAGCCCGTCCCGCCCGTCTCCTGGACCACCTACCTGGCGGCCGACGACGCCGACGCCGCCGCCCGGGCCATCGCCGACAGCGGCGGCACGATCCTCTACCCGGTGATGGACGTCGGGACCGTCGGCCGGATGCTGGTCGCCGCCGACCCGACCGGCGCGGTGTTCGGCGTCTGGCAGAAGGTCGACTTCATCGGCGCGGGCATCGTCAACGAGCCCGGCGCGCTGGTCTGGAACGAACTCAACACCACCGACACCGACGCGGCCGGCCGCTTCTACCACCAGGCCGTGGGCCTGCGCCCGGCCACCATCCAGGGCATGGAGGGCTACTACTCCCTCAACGTCGGCGACCGCACGGTGGGCGGCATGCAGAAGACCGCCGAGTACCTGGCGCCCGGCACGCCCCCGCACTGGATGACGTACTTCTCGGTGGACGACACCGACTCCACGGTGGACGCCCTGGTGCGGGCGGGCGGCTCGGTGATCCAGCCGCCGTTCGACATGCAGTCCGGCCGGATGGCGGTCGTCCAGGACCCGCAGGGCGCCGTCTTCGCGCTGATCGCCTCGCCCGACTCGCCGTAGCCGCCGAGCCCCCGTGCCGCCGAAGGCGAGACCGCCGGATGCCGCCCGTTCCCGCGACGCGCCGCCGGGAATGGGCGGCATCCGGCGCGAGGGCGCGTAAGACTGCACCCATGCTGGGGCTTCCGGACGACATCCGCGCTTTCCTCTTCGACCTCGACGGGGTGCTCACCCAGACCGCCAAGGTGCACGCCGCGGCCTGGAAACGCACCTTCGACGACTTCCTGCGGTCCGAATCCGACCGCACCGGAGGGCAGTTCGTGCCCTTCGACGCCGTCGTCGACTACGACACCCACGTCGACGGCCGCCCGCGCCTGGACGGCACCCGCGCGTTCCTGCGCAGCAGGGGCTTCGACCTGCCCGAGGGCACCGACGCCGACCCGCCGGGCGCCCGCACGGTGCACGGCATCAGCAGCGCCAAGAACGACACGGTGCTGGCCATGATCCGCGAGCAGGGCGTCCTGCCGTACGACGGCTCGGTCGCCTACGTGCGGCGACTGCGCGCGCTGGGGCTGCCCGCCGCGGTGGTCTCCTCCAGCGCCAACTGCCGCGACGTGCTGCGCGCCGCCGGGATCGAGGAGCTGTTCGACGTGGTCGTCGACGGCATCGTGGCCCGGCGCGAGGGCCTGCCGGGCAAGCCGGCCCCCGACACCTACCTGGCCGCCGCCCGGGCGCTGGGCGTGGAGCCCGCGCACGCCGCCGTCTTCGAGGACGCCCTCGCCGGGGTCGCCTCCGGCCGGGCCGGCGGCTTCGGCGCCGTGGTCGGGGTGGACCGCACCGGCCAGGCCGCCGAACTGCGCCGCGACGGCGCCACCGTGGTCGTCACGGACCTGGCCGAGCTGATCCCCGAGGAGGGCGCATGAGCGCCGAGCAGCCCTTCGTCGTCGACCCCTGGCAGATCATCGAACCCGGCCTGGACCTGGCCTCGATGGCCCGCGCCGAGTCGGTCTTCGCGCTCTCCAACGGCCATATCGGCCTGCGCGCCAACCTGGACGAGGGCGAGCCGCACGGCCTGCCCGGCACCTATCTGAACGGCGTCTTCGAGCTGCGGCCGCTGCCGTACGGCGAGGGCGGCTACGGCTACCCGGAGTCCAGCCAGAGCGTCATCAACGTGACCAACGGCAAGATCATCCGGCTGCTGGTGGACGACGAGCCCTTCGATCTCCGCTACGGCGAACTGCGCAGCCACCGACGCTGGTTGGACTTCCGAGAGGGGCTGCTGCACCGCGAGGCGGAGTGGACCTCCCCGGCCGGGCGGACCATCCGGGTCGACTCCACCCGGCTGGTCTCGCTCACCCAGCGGGCGGTCGCCGCCGTGGAGTACACGGTGGAGGCGGTGGACGGGCCGGTGCGGATCGTCCTGCAGTCCGAGCTGGTGGCCAACGAGCAGCTGCCGGGCGGCGCCGAGGGCGACCCGCGCGCGGCCGCCGTGCTGGAGGCGCCGCTGCTCTCCGAGGTGCACCACGCGAGCGCCACCAAGGCCGTCCTGGTGCACCGGACCCGCTACAGCGGGATCCGGGTCGCGGCCGGGATGGACCACGTGATCGAGGGCCCGGAGCGGCTGGACACCGTCGCCGAGAGCGAGGCGGACCACGGCCGGATCAGCGTCACCACCGTGCTGGAGCCCGGACAGCGGCTGCGGCTGGTCAAGTTCATGGCCTACGGCTGGTCCGCGACCCGTTCGCTGCCGGCCGTCCGGGACCAGGTGGAGGCGGCGCTGACCGCCGCCCGGTACACCGGCTGGGCCGGCCTGGTGGCCGAGCAGAAGCAGTACCTCAAGGAGTTCTGGGAGACCAGCGACGTCGAGATCGAGGGCGACGTCGAGCTCCAGCAGGCCGTCCGGTTCGCGGTGTTCCACGTGCTGCAGGCGGGTGCGCGCAGCGAGGAGCGGGCCATCCCCGCCAAGGGCCTGACCGGCCCGGGCTACGACGGGCACAGCTTCTGGGACACCGAGACCTTCGTCCTGCCGGTGCTCACCTACTGCCTGCCGAGCGCCGTCAACCAGGCCCTGCGCTGGCGGCACACCACGCTGCCGCTGGCCCGCGAGCGGGCGGCCCAACTGGGCCTGTCCGGTGCGGTGTTCCCCTGGCGCACGATCCGCGGCGAGGAGTGCTCGGGCTACTGGCCGGCCGGCACGGCGGCGTTCCACATCGGCGCGGACATCGCGGCCGCCGTCGCCCGGTACGTCCGCGCCACCGCGGACACCGCCTTCGAGCGCGAGTACGGGCTCGAACTGCTGGTGGAGACGGCCCGGATGTGGCGCTCGCTCGGCCACCACGACGCCGCCGGCCGGTTCCGGATCGAGGGCGTCACCGGCCCGGACGAGTACAGCGCCGTCGCCGACAACAACGTCTTCACCAACCTGATGGCGCAGAGCAACCTGCGCGCCGCCGCCGAGGCCGCCGGGCGCCACGCCCGGGAGGCCGCCGCGCTGGGCGTCGACACCGAGGAGACCGCCGCCTGGCGGGACGCCGCCGCCGCGATGTTCATCCCGTACGACGAGAACCTCGGCGTGCACCCGCAGGCCGACGGGTTCACCGACCACCAGGTCTGGGACTTCGAGCGCACCCCGCCGGAGAACTACCCGCTGCTGCTGCACTACCCGTACTTCGACCTGTACCGCAAGCAGGTGGTCAAGCAGGCCGACCTGGTGCTCGCCATGCAGGTCCGCGGGGACGCCTTCACCGAGGAGCAGAAGGCCCGCAACTTCGCGTACTACGAGCGGCTGACCGTGCGGGACTCCTCGCTCTCCGCCTGCACCCAGGCGGTGATCGCCGCCGAGGTGGGCCAGCTGGACCTCGCGTACGACTACACCGCCGAGGCCGCCCTGATGGACCTGCACGACCTCGGCGGCAACACCCGGGACGGCCTGCACATGGCCTCGCTGGCCGGGGCCTGCATCGCCCTGGTGGCGGGCTTCGGCGGGCTGCGGGACCACGGCGAGTCGCTCTCCTTCCGGCCCCGGCTGCCGGCCGGGCTGATGCGGCTGAGCTTCTCGCTGGTGGTGCGCGGCCGGCTGCTCGGGGTGCGGATCACCCACGAGGGGACGACGTACACGCTGCGGCGCGGCGAGGTGATCCACCTGCGGCACGACGGCGAGCCGGTGCAGGTGAAGGCCGGCTCCCCGGTCACCCGGCCGACCGTCGTCCCGCCCGCCCAGGAGCGCTGCACCCAGCCGCCCGGCCGGGAGCCGGCCCGCCGCCAGCCGCAGGCCGGCGTGGTCACCGGCATGGTCGGTCCGGGGCCGGACCACCTGGCGGCCGAGTAGCCGCTCGCGCGGGCCGGGCCCGCTCACCCGTTCGGCGCCTCCCCGGCTGCGCGGGGGCGCCGGACGCCGGAGGGTGCTGGTGACCTGTGGCAACCGGCGGCCGGTGAAGGAGAGCCCCCGTGGTGAGTGTGGCCGAGCAGATGGTGGAGGTGCTCCGGCAGGCCGGGGTCGAGCGGGTGTACGGCGTCGTCGGTGACAGCCTCAACCCCGTGGTGGACGCCATCCGCCGCGCCGAGGGCATCCGCTGGGTGCACGTGCGCAACGAGGAGGCCGGGGCCTTCGCGGCCGCCGCCGAGGCCGAGCTGAGTGGCCGGCTCGCGGTCTGCGCCGGCTCCTGCGGGCCCGGCAACACCCACCTGATCCAGGGCCTCTACGACGCCCAGCGCAGCGGCCTGCCGGTGCTGGCGCTCGCCTCGCACATCCCGTCCGGCCAGATCGGTACCGGCTTCTTCCAGGAGACCCACCCCGACCGGGTGTTCACCGACTGCAGCAGCTGGTGCGAGCTGGTCTCGACCCCCGCCCAGCTGCCCCGGCTGCTGCGGATCGCCGTGCAGCACGCGCTCGGCTCCCCCGGCGTCTCGGTGTTGTCCTTCCCCGGCGACGTCGCCGCCGAGCCGGCCGCCGGGCCGACCGGGACGAGCCACTTCCTGACCGAGCAGGCGGTGGCCGCCCCGCCCTGGTCCCAGGTGCAGGCGCTCGCCCGGGCGCTCAACTCCGCCGGCACGGTGGCCCTGTTCTGCGGCGCGGGGGTGCGCGGGGCGCACGCCGAGGTGATGGCGGTCGCGCAGGCCCTGAACGCGCCGGTCGGGCACTCCCTGCGCGGCAAGGAGTGGATCCAGTACGACAATCCGTACGACGTCGGGATGAGCGGTCTGCTCGGCTACGGCGCCTGCCACGAGGCGCTGCACTCCGCCGACCTGGTACTGCTGCTCGGCACCGACTTCCCGTACGACTCCTTCCTCCCGCAGGCCCGTACCGTCCAGGTGGACCACGACGCCACCCGGCTCGGCCGCCGCACGCCGCTGGAACTCGCCGTCCACGGCGATGTCTCGGCCACCCTGCGGGCCGTGCTGCCGCTGCTGGAGGCCAGGGACGACCGCCGCTTCCTCGACGGGCTGCTGGACCGGCACGTGCGCGCGCTGGAGGACGTGGTCGGCGCGTACACCCGGGACATCGAGCGGCACCTGCCGATCCACCCCGAGTACGTGGCGTCGGTGCTGGACGAGGTCGCGGCCGACGACGCGGTGTTCACCGTGGACACCGGGATGAACAACGTCTGGGCCGCCCGCTACCTCCAGCCGAACGGCCGCCGCAGGGTGATCGGCTCCTTCCTGCACGGCTCGATGGCGAACGCCCTGCCGCACGCCATCGGCGCCCAACTGGCCTGCCCCGGGCGGCAGGTGATCTCGATGTCGGGGGACGGCGGCCTCTCCATGCTGCTCGGCGAGCTGCTGACGGTGGCCAGGCACCGGCTGCCGGTGAAGACGGTGGTGTTCAACAACGGCGCGCTCGGCATGATCAAGCTGGAGATGCTGGTCTCCGGCTACCCCGAGTCGGACATCGACAACGGCGACGTGGACTACGCCGGGATCGCCCGGGCGGCGGGCATCCCCGCGAAGCGGGTCACCGACCCGGCGCGGGTGCGGGAGGTACTGGTGGAGGCGTTGGAGCGGCCCGGTCCGGCCCTGGTGGACGTGGTCACCGACCCGAACGCGCTCTCCATCCCGCCGCACATCACCGCCGCCCAGCTGAAGGGCTTCGCACTGGCGGCCGGTCGGACGGTGCTCTCGGGCGGGGTCGGGCGCATGATCGACCTGGCCCGCAGCAATCTGCGGAACATCCCCCGGCCGTGATGCCGCCCCCGGCCGTGACGCGGCGGGGCCGCGGGAGGGCGTTGCGGGGCGGGGCCGGGGGCAGGACAGGAAACGGGACCGCGGCGCTTTTGCCTCTGAGGCAAATTTCTTGCCCGGGCGGCACGTGGGGTGTCCACTGGTCACATGACCAGCAGCCCACCCGGCCCGCCCGCCGGGGACCAGCCCGGTGACCAGCCGGAGGGCCGGCCCGCCGAGGGCCGGCTCGACGACCAGGAAGTGGCCGGCCTCGCCGCCAGACTGCGCGAGCACCGACTCGGCAGCCGCCTCACCCTGGAGGTGGCCGCAGCCCGGGTCGGACTCTCCCCAGCCTATCTCTCCCGGCTGGAGACCGGTCGCCGGCAGCCCTCGCTGCCCGTCCTGCTCGGCCTCGCCCGCGCCTACGGCACGTCGGTCTCCGGCCTCCTCGGCGAGGCCATGGTCGAGCCGGACCCGGTGGTGCGCGGCGGCGTGATCGAGCCGGGCCGGGCCGGCGGCTGGGGCTACCGCCGGGCCGGCGCCCCCGGCCGGGCCATGCAGGCGCTGCGCGTGCACGTCCCCCCGGGCGTGCAGGACACCGTCGTCCGGGTGCATCCCGGCGAGGAGTGGCTCTACGTCCTCCAGGGGCAGCTGCGGCTCACCCTCGGCGACCGTGTCCACCTGCTCGCGGAGGGCGACTCCGCACACTTCGACTCGCTCACCCCGCACTGCATCGCCGCCGAGTCGGCGCACGGGGTGGAGCTGCTCTTCGTCCACACCCTGCTGCAGAGCCCCGGCGGCGAACTCTGCCTCGGCGGCGGCCCTGCCGCGCCCCACTGACCCGTCGTCAGAACTCCCGGAGGAGATCTCCCATGGCTGATCCCACCACCGTTCCCGCCCCCGCCGCCGTCGTCGTCGCGGCCCCCGCCGACGCCCCGAAGACCGTCGACGCCGGCAAGTGGGCCAACCGCCGCGTCGGCATCCGGGTGCTGATCTACATGGTCGCCACCCACGGCTTCGCGGGCTTCCTGATGCTGCTCTTCGAGCTGGGCAACCGGAACAAGTGACCGACCCGCCCGAACCCGCCCGACCCGGCCGACCCGCCCGGGTTCGGCCGGGTCGGGCGCCCGGTCGTGCGCTGTTCCTCAGCAGTCGCGCAGCAGTTCGCAGAGCGCGTCGAGCGCCCCGGGGAAGGCGTGGTCGGTCGGGGTGGCGTAGCCGATCACCAGTCCGGGCGGGGCGACGGGGTCGAGTGCGGCGTCGGAGCGGTTCCAGCCCAGGCTGCTGACGGCCAGGCCGGCGGCTGCGGCGCGCTGCACCAGTTCGGCCTCCGGCGGCGCGGTCGGCGGCAGCCGCAGGACGGCGTGCAGCCCGGCGGCGATGCCCGTCACCCGGACCCGCGGGGCACGCTCGGCGAGCGCCGCGACCAGCGCGTCCCGGCGGCGGCGGTAGTGCAGGCGGCATCGGCGGACGTGGCGGTCGTAGGTGCCCGAGGTGATCAGTTCGGCGAGGGTGAGCTGGTCCAGCACCGGGGACATGGTGTCCGCCACCTGCTTGAGCCGGGCGACCGGTTCGACCAGCGCGTCCGGCAGTGCCAGCCAGGCCAGCCGCAGACCGGGGGCGAGGCTCTTGGCGGCCGTGCCCGCGTACACCACCCGCTCGGGGTCGAGCGCCTGCATGGCGCCGAGCGGCTGCCGGTCGTAGCGGAACTCGCCGTCGTAGTCGTCCTCGATCACGTACCCGTCGTGCTGCCGGGCCCAGCCGACGGCCGCCGCCCGGCGCTCGGCGGTCAGCGGCACCCCGGTCGGGTACTGGTGGGCGGGGGTGAGCAGGACGGCGCCTGGCCGCCCGTCCAGCAGGTCCGTCCGGGCCCCCGAGCCGTCCAGCGGCAGCGGCAGGGTGGTGAGCCCCGCCGCCCGGGCGCCGGCGTGCAGCGGCGGCAGCCCGTACGCCTCGACGGCCAGGGACCGGGCGCCGCGCTCGCGCAGGGCGCCGCAGAGCAGGCCCAGGCCCTGGGTGAAGCCGGCGCAGATCACCAGGTGCTCGGGGTCGGTGCGGACCCCGCGCACCCGGGCGAGGTAGTCGGTGAGCGCCTGCCGCAGCTCGATCCGCCCCCGCGGGCTGCCGTAGCCGAAGGCCTCGTGCGGTGCGACGGCCAGCGCCCGGCGGGCGGCGGCCAGCCAGGGGCCGCGCGGGAACAGCGAGACGTCCGGGCGGCCGGGCATCAGGTCGTACCGGGCGGCCGGGTGCCCGGTCGGCCCGCTCGGGGCGGCCGCGGTGCGGCGCGGCGCCGCCCGCTCGGCGACCGTCGTCCCGGACCCCTGACGGGAGGTGAGCCAGCCCTCGGCGGTGAGCTGGCCGTACGCCTCGACCACGGTGTTCCGGGCGATCCCGAGGTCCTCCCCGAGCGCCCGGGAGGACGGCAGCCGGGTGCCGGGGGCCAGTCGGCCGTCCTGCACGGCCTCGCGCAGCGCGTCCTCCAGCGCCGCCCGCAGGCCGCTCCCGGCCGCCCGCCGGCCGGTGAGGTCGAGGTGCAGATCGCCGCCGAAGGCGGTCCAGGAAGTCGTCATGAGGGCCTTTGCGCTGTGCCGCCGGTCCGGCGATCCGGCTGTGGTCGCACCGGGATTCTCGCACCGGGGCCGTCGCCCGCCGCCCTGCCCGGGCGCTGCGGGAGTCCGGTCCGGGCAGGGCCCGGCGAAGGCCGCCGGGCGGGCGATGCGAATCGGCGGAGCCACGGCCCCGGTCGGAGCGCGAGGCGCCGGGCGCGGGCGCGTCCCGGCGCCCGCGCAACCCCCGCCTCCCCTACGAGAAGCCGCCCGGCCCTGCATCCCCGGCCCGCGCCGGAGGGCACGCGGTTACGCTGATCCGGGGGAAGAGGGGGCGGGTGCGTGGCGCTGCGGGAGACCGATCCGCGGGTGATCGGCGGGTACCGGCTGGAGGACCGGCTCGGCACCGGCGGGATGGGCGTGGTCTACCGCGCCCGGTCGGCGTCCGGGCGGCAGGTCGCCGTGAAGGTCATCCGTCCCGAGCTGGCCGAGCACGCCGCCTTCCGGGCCCGGTTCCGGCTGGAGGTCGAGGCCGCCCGCCGGGTCAGCGGGGCCTTCACCGCCTCCGTGGTCGACGCGGACGCCGACGCCGAGGCGCCCTGGCTGGCGACGGTCTTCATCGCCGCCCCCACCCTCTCCGACCGGGTCGAGGAGCAGGGGCCGCTGTCCGTGGCGCAGCTGCGCTGGCTGGCGGCGGGGCTGGCGGAGGCGCTGCGGGACATCCACCGGGCCGGGCTGGTGCACCGCGACCTCAAGCCGGGCAACGTGCTGCTCGCGGACGACGGCCCGCGCGTCATCGACTTCGGCATCGCCCGCGCGCTGGACGCGGCTCCGCTCACCACCACCGGCGCGATCGTCGGCACGCCGCCGTTCATGGCCCCCGAGCAGTTCCGGCGCGGCGCCGTCGGCCCGGCGACGGACGTCTTCGCCCTGGGGTCGGTGCTGGTGTACGCGGCCACCGGGCGGGGGCCCTTCGACGGGGACGGCGTGCACGCGATGGGCTTCCGGGTGGTCTTCGAGGAGCCCGACCTGGTCGGACTGCCGGTGGAGCTGCGGCCGCTGGTCACCGCCTGCCTCGCCAAGGACGCCGCTCAACGGCCCACGGTGGAGCGGCTGCTGGCCTGGGCGACGGACGGGGTGGAGCCGGTGGTGGAGGTGCCCGCCGCCCCGGATCCGCCGGCTGTCCTGCCGCCGGTCGCGCCTCCGTCGGTCACCCCTTCGTCGGCGGCCCCTCCGCTGGTGCCGCTGCCCTCTTCCTCGCCGCCCTCTTCCTCGCCGCCTTCGCCCGTGCCGCCTTCGCCGTCTTCCCCCGCGCCGCCCGGGCGGCCCGGGCGGCCCGCCCGGCGCCGGGCGGGCCTCGCCCTCGCCCTCGGTGCGTCGGTGATCGCCGTGGTGGCGGTGGCGCTCACCGTGGTACTCAACGGGCCCGAGCGGCCGGGCGGGGGCGCGGGTGCGGCGACCGGTGGCACGGGATCGGCGGGTTCACCCGTCGCATCGGGCCCGGCGGCGCCCTGCGGTCCGGTCGGCCGGGTCCAGATCGGCGGCGACGGCCTCCAGGAGGAGGTCATGGACCGTTGGATCGTCGACTACATGCGGATCTGCCCGGGTGCGGAGCTCGCCCACGACAGCCTCTCCGCGGGCACCGGCTTCCAGCAGTTCCTGTCCGGCTGGCCCGATCTCGCCTTCACCGAGGCCTCGCTGACGTCACGTCAGATCATCGACTCGGGGCGCCGCTGCGTCGGCGGCCGGGCCGTCCAGCTGCCGCTGAGCGTGCTGCCGATCGCCGTCGCGTACCGGGTGGAGGGCGTGGACGCCCTGGTGCTGGACGCGGCCACCATCGCGCAGATCTTCGACGGCCGGATCACCGTCTGGAACGACGCGAAGATCGCCAGGCTCAATCCGCAGGCGGTGCTGCCGGCCGCCCGCATCACCGTGTTCCGCCCCTCCGACGACTCGTCGACCACGCTCACCTTCACCCGGTACCTGGCCACGGCCGCGCCCGCCGACTGGGCGCACCTGCCGGCCAGGTCGTGGCCGATCCGGGGCGGGCAGCCGGCCTCGGCCGGTGACCTCGCCCGCGAGGTGACCGGGACGAACGGCGCGATCTCCTTCGTCCCGGCGGGGGCCGCACGGCAGTTGAGGACGGTCCGGCTGGCCACGGGCGCTCCCGCGCCGGTGGCGGTGGACACCGAGTCGGCGGGCCGGGCGGCGGGGGTGGCCCGGATCGTGGGCAGCGGCGCCGATCTGGCGCTGGACGTGGACTTCACGACGAGCACCGAGGGCGCCTACCCGATCATCCAGATCGGCTACGCGCTGGTGTGCGACCGGGGGAACGTGGCGTCCGCGCTGGGCGCGCTCCGCCCGTTCGTGGTGTACGCGGTGGGCGCGGACGCCCAGCGGTCGGCGGCCGGGCTCGGGTACGGCACCCTGCCGCCCGCCCTGGCCCAGAAGGTCCGGGCGGCCGTCCAGACCCTGGCCTGACGGCCGGCCTACGGCTGAACGACCAGGAGGTGCGGGTGGTGGCGCACCATCGCCGCCAGCACGTCCTCCAGGCCGACCGGCAGGGTGTTCGCGGAGATGTTGGCCGGGCCGTACCCGAGGCCCCGGTTGGCCGAGGCGGTCGCGCGGACCAGCCGGGGCGCCCGGGCCACGTACCCGGCGGGGTCGTGCAGCAGCAGTTCGATCATGCGCTGGTGGGTGTTCCTGACCCGGATCTCGCGGATCCGCACGGCGCCGATCTCGGCCCAGCCGATCCGGCCGAGCTGCACGTGCTCCAGCCCCGCAGAGTCCAGCACCAGCTCCGGTCGGCCCTGCACCAGCCGGGCCAGCAGCAGCACGGCGCAGAGGCCGAAGAACAGCACCGCGGCCGCCCCGACGACCACGTTCTTCACGCCGTCCTGCTGCAGCAGCAGGACCGCTCCGACCGCCACGAAGGCGATCGCGCCGAGCAGCATCAGCAGTGTCCGGCCCTTGGCGGACGGGTACACGGTCGGCGGGAGCGCCGCAGTCTCGTCGTTCACGCGGCACAAGCTATGCCCCGTCCGACAGCAGGTGTGCGCCGGGGGTGCGGATGGCCAGGAGCCGGGTGAACTCGGCCTGGTCGTCCGGTGATCCGGGGGATTCGGGGGATTCGGGCCAGGGCGCCAGCGCCCGCAGGGCGGCGGCCAGACCGGCGGCGAGCCGGTCCTCGGGGGAGTCACCGGGGGAGTCGCCGGAGGAGTCGCCGGAGGAGTCCGCGGGGCCGCCGGGCGGCCGCCGGGAGGCCAGGCGGGCGGCGAGCCACCCGGGGCTCGCCCAGCCGTCCCGGAGGGCCCTGGCGGCCGTCCGGCGCAGCAGGTTGCCCTCGGGTACGGCGCGGGCGGCCTCCTGGAGGCCGGGCGGCAGGTGGTCGGCCATCCGGTCCCACCCGGAGCGGTCGGGCAGCAGCGGTGGAGGCGGGGGCGGGGGCGGAGGCGGCGGTGGGGGCGGTGGTGGGGGCGGTGGCGGTGGTTCGTCGCTCGCGCGCGGAGGGGTCACTGTCACTACAACAGCAACCATCTCCTGTTCCTGGTAAGAGACTTCCTGGTTGTGTCCGCACGTGCGGATCAGTGAGCCTGCACGTGCGGACCTGCCCGACTCCGCACGTGCGGACTCGCTCTCGCCGCGGCGCTGCCTGGGCAGCACCGCACGTGCGGACTTACCGGCGGCGCAGCGGAGTTGCTCCTGTTTGGTCCGCCGGGTGTCGGAGCGCAGCACGGCGAGGGCGGCGTCCCAGTCGGGTTCACCGCCGAGCGGCAGGGTGACGGCGTAGCCGCGCACGCGGGCGCCGGAGGGGCCGAAGAGCAGGGCCATCAACCCGGCGGCCTCGGCGGCCCGGTAGAAGCCGGGGACGGAGTCCTTGGAGACGCGGCAGGCCCGCGCGAACCAGAGGTTCGAGGGCGGGCAGTGCAGGTTGGTGCCGTCGGCGTCGGCCTTCTGCGCGGCGTGCATGAGGAAGAGGACGAAGGACGGCCCGAGCGACCGCCAGGCCCCGCCGGTGGGGAGGGACTGCATCCACTGCCCGAGCCGGAGCCGGAACTCGTTCGCCGGCGGCATCCCGGTCGGCCGGGCGAGGGCGATCATGTCGGCGGTGAGGGGAGCGACGTGCACGTTCAGCCTTTCGGGGCCGATGCACGGGCAATGTGGGCGAAGGCGTCCGCCTGAACCGCCACGCTGCTGGCATACTGGCCCAGTTGTTTGGAACAACGTGCGCGACATCAACCGCCAAGAAGAGGCGTGCGCGTTGAACCGTGATGGCCGCCACCCGAGTTCGGGTGGCGGCCAAAATCTTACGCCAGAAGAGCAGCGGATTTGACGGACAGTCATGAATCCGTCACGGGCGGTGGGGATGATTCGATCAGGGTCCGAACGGCTGCCGCGAGGGCGGATTCCGCGGGCTGATCACCACCCGGCACGTCCGCGCCCCGGGGCGGCGCGGCCCTAGAAGGGCCAGACCGGGCACCACGGCGGGATGTACTGGCCGGGGTAGGGCGGGCCCCACGGCGGGCACTGGTAGGGGTTGGTGGCGGGCGGCGCGGAGGTCCAGAGGATCTTGCCGTTCTGCTCGACCGCGATGGCGCCCTCGTTGTAGATGGTCAGCTCGGCGCCGGGGTGGTTGTCGGTCCCGCTCGACCACAGCGGGGTGTTGTTGGCGGCGTAGACGACGAGGTTGCCGTCGCCCTGCATGACCAGGACGTTGCCGTTGGGCATGGCGCCGCGGGCGACCCAGATCGGGGTGGTGTCGCGGTACAGGACGACGTTGCCGTCGCCCTGCATGGCCAGCATGATGTGGCCGTTGGGCGAGTACCAGCCCTGGTTCTTGGAGAGCACGCTGTTCATCGGGATGCGGGTGGGCGCCGACAGTGCGGCGGTCGCGGCGGCCGGCGCGGCGGCGGGTGCGGGTGCGGCATGGGCGATGCCCGCGCTGAGGGTGCCGAACCCGATCGCGACGACGGCCGCCAGGGCGGCGGCTCGTGTACGGATACTGGTCATGGGTGGACTTCAGATCCTTCCGGACGTAGCAGGCGTACGGGACTGCGTATCTGATGACGCGTCAGCCTGTGCTTGAGCGCCGGACGTCAGGCTAGGACAGCTGAAGTGGAGGTCAGGGGCAGATTCACCGGCAGATTGATCTCGCCCGATGGCGCCGAGAGGGGGCGGGGAGTGGCGGGGAGTGGAAAGTCGGCGGGATCGACTTCCCCCTCCGGGCGCCCGCCGAGAAGTCGCCTCCGGGGTCGGGGCGGTCGGCTCAGATGTCGCCGACCTAGCCGAGATGCGGGCTTGTCCGGCGCTCCAGGAAGTGTTCGAGCCGGAGTCGCTGGGTGTGGTGCATCGGAAGTCGTGCGATGTCGTCCGGGGCCACGAACCGGAGGTCGGTGGACTCGTCGGAGATGCGGAGCTCTCCACCCGTGATGCGCGCGGTGAAGCAGACGTTGAACTGTTGGCGGACCTCGCCGTCTGCGTAGGCGATGACATGCCGGGGGTCGGTGTACGTGCCGACCAGCCCGGTGATCTCGACGTCGAGGCCGGTCTCTTCCCGGACTTCCCGGACGGCTGTCCCGGGGAGCGACTCGCCGAGATCCATCGTCCCGCCGGGCATGGCGTACAGCCCGCTGTCAGTACGCCGTTGGAGCAGGATGTGTCCTGCGTCGTCCGTCACCACGGCCGAGGCCGCCACGACGAGTCGATTCGGCTTGGGAGCCTCGGGATCGTCGTAGTACTCGGTTCGTCCCATGCGATCAGATCTCCTCAACTGACAGGGCGCCGTCCCACACTGCATCAAAGCTCGCGGCATAGGTGTCGAACAGCGTCCCTGCCCCGGTCCGGCGCAGGTGCCAGACCGGGGCTTTGAAGGCGTTGACGCCCCAGACGTGTGCATTTACCAGTACCTGATCATCCGCTCGGTACAGGCTGTTGTAGAGGGTGGTCCCATGCGTACGGATCTCGATTCCCGGGGTGCCGACGAGCGGGCGATAGTGCATGTGGGCGAGCCTGCACCGGGACTCGATGCCGTGACCAAACCTCTCTTCCTCCCCGCGGAGCCTGACGTTCTCGCTGCGAGGGTCGCCGAGGGCGACCCGGACCGTGCAGCCCTCAGCGGCGCGCTCGCGAAGAAGATCGTTGAGCCGTGGGTACGCCTCATGGAGGAAAACAGCGGCATAGACCAGCACGTCAATGCGCTTGGCGGCGTTTCCGAGCAGCTTCACGATGGTGGATACCGGGAGGTCGGCCCGCTGTTCGTAGAGGGCCACCAGTTCGGGGCTTACCGCCCGTGCGGCGCGTGGCTGTCGCAGGCTCGGCCACAGGGCGAACATGTCCTCTCCAAGGACCTCGGCGGCCGCGCGGGCTGTCCTCAGCCGGGGCGTTCGGTTCTGGTTGGCCCACCGCTCAACTGACTTGGTGTCCACTCCGGTCATCTCCGCCAGGGCGGCGCACGTCCAACCGCCGGACGCCATAACGGCCTTCAGTCCTTCGTTCGGCATCCGGCTTGTCTCCCCACAGGCGGCTGGTCCGTTGCTAGGGACGTTCTATCGCGCTAGGGGCGTTCTGAAGTGTCCTTCGGGTGAGGTTTCACCGTCCCGGGCGCCTGCCGGATCTTGGTGATATCTCGGTGGAAGGGACGGCAGTGCCGAGCGCTGCCGCCGGCCCGGGTCCGCGAGGCCAACCACCCGAGGTGCTGAAGCGCCCCAAGACCCCCGCAGCCGGCTGATTGGGAATTCGGCTGGACGCGGGTGCACCACCCGTGCGGGGAGGGCATCCCCGCAGCGCCGAACAGAAAGGCACCGCAGTGAGCGACCTGTATGCGATCGAGATCCCGGAGGGGCTGACGGCCCTCAAGGCGTGCGGCGGGAACCAGCAGTCGGAGCACGAGACCTGCGCCACCCTGCGGGAGGTGCCCGGGGTGGCCGGTGGCCTGTGGGTCATGGGCGACACCAAGCGGCCCGGCGCGGAGTTGAGGTTCACCACGGCCGAACTGGCGGCGGCGGGCATCGACCCGGCCCGATTCGACATGGCGGTCTGACGTACACAGCAGACAGGCGGGCCCTCGCTCTCATCGCAGCTGAGAGCGAGGGCCCGCCCCTGATCAGGGTAGGCGTACATGGATCACTGGGTAAGGCCCGGACTGCACTGGCACAGCTACTCGTGGGTGGGCAGCAAACGCCCCGACGATGCCGAGCGGCGGCCCCCCGAGGTGCAGAACGGCGTACGGCCGGTGTGGTCCAGCCCTGTGCCACCGTTGGAGGTGATGCACTGGCTGGCCAAGTCGGCGACCCTGATCAGGCTCACGACGAACGATCCGGCCGAAGCGATGGAGTGGCTGGGCAAACAGCTCGCCGACTCCCCCGCGCCGGAGACGGACCTCGACCCGGTTGTCCGCCTGGACCATGCCCGGGAGTTCCTGGGCACCTTCCCCCATGACGTGGTCTGGACGTACTGGACGCCCGGCCAGCAGCTCCGATCGGTGGCCACCATCTCCTGCCCCCGGACCTTCAGCGCCACCGGTGAGACGCCCCCGCCCTGCCCCTTGCGGCGGGGCTGACTCTCTGGAAGTCCCATGAAGATCTTGTTGAGGGGGGTCGGCCGGGGTGGTGGCAGATCGGGGTGAATCCTTTCGTGGTGTCCGTGTCTCTTATGCATGTGCCGGTGAACGCCGGGACGGGACTCTGGAGGTTGCCATGATCGTCGGAATCGCTGTGGCCGTTGGTGTTGTGGTGCTGTGCTCGTGCAGTTTCGTCGTGCTGCGCAAGCGAGGCCGGGGCCGTGGCTGACCGGGCTTGGCCGGGTGAGCAGTTGATCATTGCGGCGCAGCGTGGTGACGTCGATTCGATCGCCGCGTTGGTGTCGGGGGCGCATCCGCACGTGCAACGGTTCGCCCGCTCGTTGTGTGCGACGCCCGAGGACGCGGAGGACGCGGCGCAGGAGGCGCTGATCATCCTGTACCGCAAGATCGGGATGTTGCGGGCTTCCAGTGCCTTGGCGTCGTGGATGTTCCGCATCGTGCGCAACGAGTGCCTGCGGCGGGCGCGCACGATGCTGCGCGACCACACGCCCTGGCAGGACAGTTCGATGCTGTCGGCCGAGGACGAGGTGCTGCAGCGTCTGGAGGCCGGCCGGGTGGCGGCGGCGATCGCCGTTCTGCCGGCCGACCAGCGTCACGTGTTGATCATGCGTGACGTGCAGGGCCTCAGCGGGCGGATGGTCGCCGATGCGCTGGGCCTCAGTACTGCCGCGATGAAGTCGCGGCTGCACCGTGCCCGCGCGTCGGTCCAGCAGGCGCTGCGGTCCACGGCCGACTCAGCCTTTGGAGGCGACGATGACCGGACGGATGACTGAGGGAACCGATTTCGCGAGCGCGTCCCTGCCTCGGCACCTGGTGCGTGGCGTGGTGGGGTTCGGTTCGCTGGTCGCCTCGTTCGCGCTCATACCGGTGTTCGGACCGCTCACCCTGCTGCTCCTGCCGGTGGGTGTGCTGGCGCTGCGCGGGTGTCCGATGTGCTGGACGATCGGGCTGGTGCAGACGGTCTCGCGGGGCCGTCTGCAGCGTTCCTGCGTGGACGGCCAGTGCAGGCTGACCGTCGCCGGCCACGACGGGGCGCACAGGGTCAAGGCCGGTCCGTCCTAGCCCCGGGGGTACCACGGGGTGACGAAGCCCTTGTGGGTGCGGTCGCGGGACCACGTCGTCTTGCCGTCGGAGCCCAGGGCGTTGATGGTGAAGTTGAGGTCGTTGAGCTTCTTGCTGAACGTCACCTTGCCGGTGAAGTACCCGCCCAGCGAGATCCACTCGCTGTGGTTGGTGGTGCGGAACCAGACGGCGTGGTCGAGGCCGATCACGAAGTCCACCCAGTCGCCGCTCTGCAGCGGCCAGGGGCTCTCGCCGTCGCCGTAGGCCCCGCCGCAGTAGAAGCTGCCGCCGGTGAAGCCGAGCTTGCTGGTGCAGATCTGGGCGTCCTCGGACTTGCCCGCGGCCTGGGCGGGCGTGGCGGTCAGTCCGGCGGTGGCGAGCAGGGCGAGGGTGGCGACCGCAGTCTTGATCTTGTTCATGAGTACCTCTGGCGGAGCGGGGGCGGGCGGGGGCGGCCGAGCCGTGGCGGAAGGCCGGCAGTTGTCGGTGCCGGACTTCCCCCTCATCCTCCGCAGGTGCTGACGGGTGATCAACAATCCGCCTCGCCAGAGGTTCGAATGCGGATCAACCATGCCCCAAGGGGCACTTCTCCCACGCGGCCGTCGGCCTCAGCCGTCGAGGTCGTCGAGGTCGTCGAGGTTGCTGGGGCTGCCGGGCTCGCCGGGGTTGCTGAGGTCGCCGGGCTCGCCGAGGGCGCTGAGGTCGAGCCGGGCGAGGCGCTCGGGGTCGGTGAGGAAGTCGAGGCCGGTGATCCGGTCGCCCTGGATGGTGAACGACATCACCGAGATCGGGCGGCCCTCCGCCATCGCCACCACGCCCGGCGTGCCGTTGACCAGCACCCGGTAGCCGGACTGGGCGAACCGCGCGAAGGTGATCGCCTGGGAGGCGACCTCGGCCGCGCCGCGGCGGACCAGGCTGGGCAGCAGGGCGCCGCCGTCGGAGCGGGCCACGATGTCGGGGTCGAGCAGGGCGACGAGGGCCTCGAAGTCCCCGCCGCGGGCGGCGGAGAGGAAGGCGTCGACGACGGTGCGCCGACGCGCCGGGCTGGTGTCCGACGCGGGGGCGGCGCCCTGGACGCGGCGGCGGGCGCGGCTGGCGAGCTGCCGGGTGCCGGCCGGCGTGCGGTCGAGGATGGTGGCGATCTCGTCGAAGGGCACGGCGAACATGTCGTGCAGGACGAAGGCGAGCCGTTCGGCCGGGGCGAGCGTGTCCAGGACGACCAGCAGGGCGATGCCGACCGAGTCGGCCAGGAGTATCTCCTGCTCGGGGTCGAGGCCGTCCGGGCCGCTGATGACCGGATCGGGGAGTCGGACCTGGCCGTCCTGGTCGTGCAGCGGGTCCTCGCGGCGCGAGGTGCGCGAGCGCAGCATGTCCAGGCAGACCCGGCCGACCACGGTGGTCAGCCAGCCGCCCAGGTTCCCGATGTCGCCGCTGTCGGCGCGGTTCAGCTTGAACCAGGCCTCCTGCACGGCGTCCTCCGCCTCGGCGAGCGAGCCGAGCATCCGGTAGGCCACCGCCCGCAGGTGGGGCCGGTGTTCCTCGAAGCGCCGTGCCAGGACATCCTGCTCGCTCATCCGCCCCATCCTCGTCTTTCGGCTCGTCAGTTCCCTTTCGGACGATAGCCGCAGGGTTCGCGGCCGTGCCACACTCGGGCAGGTCGGCCCGCGCGGCGCCGGCGCCGCGAAGTGGCGCAAGAAACTGTGGCCCGAATGCACCAGGGAGACGGTCCACTCCGCCCCTAGGCTGGCCTGCATGACGACGAACGAGCATGCGAACGGCCATGTCCCCGCCCCCGCGCAGCGGATCTCCCTCCCGGACCTCGCCCCCGACTTCTACAAGGCCATGATCGCCCTGGACCGCGCCGCCCGGAAGGGCGTGGACCCGGTGCTGGCGGAGCTGGTCAAGGTCCACGCCTCGATGATCAACGGCTGTGCGTTCTGCATCGACATGCACTCCACCGACGCCGTGAAGGAGGGCGAGCAGGAGCACCGGCTGCTCAGCCTCCCGGCCTGGCGGGAGACGCCGTGGTTCACGGCCAAGGAGCGGGCCGCCCTCGCACTGACCGAGTCGGTCACGCTGCTGACCCAGGGCCACGTGCCGGACGCCGTCTACGACCAGGCCGCCGAGCAGTTCGAGCCGGAGGAGCTGGCCCAGCTGATCGCGCTGATCATCGCCATCAACTCCTGGAACCGGATCGGCGTCACCTCCCGGCTCAGCCCGGCCGCGAAGTAGGGGAACGGCGATGACGCTCACCCAGCAGGAGAAGGCCGGGCACCTGCGGTCCCTGCACCGCCCGGGCGAGCCGCTGGTGCTCGCCAACGTCTGGGACGCGGCCGGGGCCCGCCTGGTCGCCGCCGCCGGGGCCACGGCCATCGCGACCGCGAGTGCCAGCATCTCCTGGTCGCTCGGCAGCGCCGACGGGGACGCCGCGGACCGCGAGGAGGTGCTCGCCCGCACGGCGCTGATCGTGCGCTCGGTCGGGCTGCCGGTCACCGCGGACCTGGAGAGCGGGTTCGGCGCGAGCGCCGCCGAGGTCGGCGAGACGATCACGGCGCTGCTCGCCACCGGCGCCGTCGGCGTCAACCTGGAGGACGGCGACCGGCCCGCCGCCGAGGCGGCCGAGCGGATCGCGGCGGCGCGCGCGGCGGCGGACAAGGCCGGCATCGACCTCTTCGTCAACGGCCGGACGGACGTCTTCCTCCGGGGGATCGGCGCCCCCGAGAGCCGCTTCGACGAGGCCGTCAGCCGACTGCGCCGCTACGTCGCGGCGGGTGCGGACGGCGTGTTCGTCCCCGGTGTCGGCGACCCGGAGACGATCGCCGCCCTGGTCGCGGCCGTCCCGGCGCCGCTGAACGTGCTGGCCGGTCCCGGCTCGCCGACCGTCCCGGAGCTGGCCGGGCTCGGCGTGGCCCGGGTCAGCCTGGGCCCGGGCCTGGCCAAGGCGGCGTACGCGGCCGTGCGCCGCGCCGCCGAGGAGGTCTACGGCACCGGCACGTACACCGCGCTGGACGGCGGGCTCACCTACCAGGAGTTGAACGCCCTCGCCGAGGGGTGAGCCGGGAGGTGGCGGGCCGGGTGGTCCGGGTGCCCGGGGGGCGCACCCGGACCGGCCCGCCGCCGGGCCCGCACCCGGGCCCGCGGGCGCTAGCCGATCTGCCCGCTGAGCCCCGGGTGGGTCATCTGGTTGGTGCCGATCGCCTCCACCTCCTGCGCCAGGTGGCCGGTCACCGGGAGCTTGCCCGCCTCGTGGATCACGAGGTCGGCGGGGGAGAGGGTGAGCCCGCTGGAGAGGCCGTCGAGGGCGTCCGGCGAGGTCGCGGTGGAGGAGGCGGCGGAGGCCGCCGGGGTGGCCAGGGCGAGGCCCGCCATGGTGAGGGCGGCCAGGGTCGCGAGTTTCTTCATGAAACGCCAAACGACCCGGCCGCCCTGAGGTCACCTCACCGGGCGCGGCGAGTGTGCCCCGCCGGTCGTCCGGAGCTCAGCGGGTGACCCGCAGCGTCTGCACGCTGTTGCTGATGAACGACCCGATCGGCTCGCTCGCCGCCCCCTCGGCCAGGGCCAGCCCGGGGAAGCGCTCGAACAGGAACCGCAGCGCCGTCTCCGCCTCCAGCCGGGCCAGGCCCGAGCCGAGGCAGAAGTGCGGTCCGTGGCCGAGCGAGAGGTGCCGGTTCGGCCGGCGGGTGATGTCGAAGCGGTCGGCGTCCGGGTGGTGCCCGGAGTCCCGCCCGGCGGCCGCGTAGGAGGCGATCAGCGCCTCGCCGCGCGGGATGACGACGTCCCCGACCGGGATGTCCTCGATCGCGTAGCGCAGCGGGAACTGGCCGACCGGCGAGTCGTACCGCAGCGTCTCCTCGACCACCGCGGACCACGGCTGCCCGCCGTCCAGCACCAGCCGCAGCTGCTCGGGGTGGGCGAGCAGGGCGCGGACGGCGTTGGTGATCAGGTTCAGCGTGGTCTCGTGCCCGGCGACCAGCATCAGCAGCAGCGTGCCGACCAGCTCCTGCTCGCTGAGCCGGTCCTCCGACTCCCGGGCGGCGATCAGGTCGGTGGTGAGGTCGTCACCCGGCTCGGCGCGCTTGCCGGCCACGACCGAGGCGAGCAGCGCGTGCAGGCCCTGCTGGGCGGCGACGGCGGCCTCGGGGGTGGCGGAGCTGGAGACCAGGGTGTTCGACAGCTCGTGCAGCTCGTCCTGCTGCTTCTCCGGCAGGCCGAGCAGCTCGCCGATGACCTGCATCGGCAGCGGGTAGGCGAAGTGCTCGCGCAGGTCGAACTCGCCCTCCAGCTCGGCGACCCGGTCGAGCAGGGCCACCGTCCGGGCCTCGACGGCCGGCTGCAGCTCGGCGATCCGGCGCGGGGTGAACGCCTGGGTGACCAGCCCGCGCAGCCGCCGGTGGTGGTCGCCGTCGGCCGTCACCATGCCCGGCACGGTGACGAAGTTCAGCAGCGGCCAGCCCTGGGGCAGCCGGCCCTCGGTGAAGGTGCTCCACAGCTGCGGGTTCTTGCCGACGCGCGGGTCGGCGAGCAGCTCCTGGAGGGTGTCGTGGTGGGTTATCGCCCAGACCACCACCCCGCCAGGGAGTTCCACCAGGACCGCCGGCCCGGCCGCTCGGAGTCGGGCGTTCTCTCCGTGCTGGTCGCGCCCGAAGGGGTCGAGTCGGATGGGCTGGAGGCCGGACCGGTCGAGGTCGGCTGCGGAGATGTCCATGAAGGCCTCTCGGTGGCGGGCGGGCGGGGCGGGGTGAAGGCGCTGTAGAGCACCGGCAGGCTGACCAGGGCCCGCGACCAGGGCGACGGCCGCCAGGCCAGTTCGCCCGGCGGGACGGCGAGTTGGAGGTCCGGCAGGCGGTGCAGCAGGGTCTCGACGGCGGTCTCGACGATGATCCGGGCCGGGTGCTGGGCCGGGCAGACGTGCCGGCCCGCGCCCCAGGCCAGGTGGGCCCGGTTGCCGCCGAGGGTCCCGTGGCCGGGGAGGGTGCCGTGGCCCGGCAGGGCGCTGCCCTGGGCGGCCGGGTCGGCGTTGGCCGCGGCCAGGCCGAGCACCAGCATGTCGCCCTCGCTGATGTACTGGCCGCCGAGGACGGTGTCGCCGGTGGCCCACCGGCCGGGGAAGTTCTGCGTCGGCGGGTCGCGCCAGAGCACCTCCTCCAGCGCGTCGGCGACGGTGAGCCGGCCGCCGGTGAGGGTGGCCCGGAAGCGGCGGTCGGTGAGCAGCAGCCGCAGGGTGTTCCCGGTCCAGTTGATGGTGGTCTCGTTGCCCGCGACCATCATCACCACCAGGTGGTGCACGGCCTCCTCGTCGGTCAGCGCGGCCGGGTGGGCGAGCAGCCAGGAGGTGAGGTCGGCGCTCGGGGCGCCGCGGCGGCGCCGGACGAGGTCGACCAGGATGGCCTGGAACTCCGCGTTGGCCCGGACCGACTTCTCGCTGCTGTCCACGAAGTGGCTGATCAGCTCGATCAGCCGGGGGCCGGCCTCGGCGGGCAGGCCGAGCAGCTGGGTGAAGACCAGCAGCGGCAGCCGGCGGGCGTACTGGGCGATCAGGTCGGCGGTGCCGTCCGGGCCCCAGCTGTCGATCAGGGCGTCGGCGGCGGCCTCGGTGGTCTCGCGCAGCTGGCGGTGGTCGATCTGGGCGAGGGTGTCGGCGACGGCGGCGCGCAGCCGCTGGTGCTCGGCGCCGTCCAGGTTGAGCAGGGTGGGCCGCCAGGAGGTCATCGGCAGCAGCCGGGAGTCGGCGGCCAGCCGGCCCTCCTTGGGCACCTTCCAGCGCCGCGAGTCCTTGGAGAACAGCGCCTCGTTGCGGGTGAGTTCGAGCAGTTCGGGGTAGCCGACCACCAGCCAGGCCTCGACCCCGGGCTCCAGCTCGATCGGGGCGACGGAGCCGTACTGGGCGCGCAGCCGGGCGTACAGGCCGTGCGGGTCCTCGGCGACGGCCGCGCCGTACAGCGGCGTGTACGGGCCGGGGCCGGGCGGTGCGACGTGCGCCGGGCAGCCCGGCGGCGGCCCGGCGTGGTGGGGGGCCCCGCCGGGCTGGGCGGCGCCGTACGGAAGGGCGGTACCGGGCTCGGGAGTGGTCATCGCTGGAGCTCCAGTACGGCGGTCGAGTGCAGGTGGCCGACGAAGTCGATCAGCAGGTCGTACGCGGCCCGGCGGTCCCGGGCGTCGCAGAACAGGATCGGCACCTCGGGCAGCAGGTCGAGGGCGGAGCGCAGCTCCTCCTCGGGGTAACTCGGCGTGTCCGGGAAGGTGTTGACGGCCACCGCGAAGGGGATCCGCTGCTCCTCCAGCCGGCCGAGCACGTCGAAGCTCTCGTCCGGGCGGCGCAGGTCAACCATGGCGATGGCGCCGAGCGCCCCCTGCGACAGGTCGTCCCAGAGCGGTCGGAACCGCTGCTGGCCGGGGGTGCCGAACAGGTACAGGGCGAGCCGCGGGTTGAGCGTGATCCGGCCGAAGTCCAGGGCGACCGTGGTGGTGGTCTTGGCGCTGCGCCCGGTGAGGTCGTCGACGCCGCTGCTGGCGGCGGTCATGGTCTCCTCGGTGCGCAGCGGGGTGATCTCGCTGAGCGACCCGACCAGGGTGGTCTTGCCGACCCCGAACGGCCCGGTGACCAGGATCTTCACCGCGCCCTGGACGGACGGGGGAAGGTACTGCGGCTCGGCGGGTCGGCCCTCGGCGGGCCGGCCGGCGGACTGCGCTTCGGCGGACTGCGCTTCAGCGGAGTTGGCGGAGGCCAACGAGCACCTCTTCCAGGAGGGTTGCGGGCAGGCGTTCGGCCTGCGGTACGGGCGGGAGCACCTGGACGGCGCCGAGGTCCCAGAGGTCGCCGACCAGCACCTTGACGACGCCGAGCGGCAGTCCGAGGTGGGCGGCGACCTCCGCGATCGACAGCAGGCTGCGGCAGAGGTCGAGGATGCGCTGGTGCTCGCGGTTGAGCAGGGCGTCCTCGGGCAGTTCGGGCCGGTCGGGTAACGCGCTGACGAGGCTCTCGACGGCGAGCGCGGCCCGGGTGGGGCGGCTGCGGCCGCCGGTGATCACATAGGGCCGGACCGGCCCGCTCACCGCTGGCCCCCCGCCGCGTGATCGACCCGCGGCGGGCTGGTGAGGTGGGCGCCGATCCGCTCGACCAGGACCTGCATCTGGTAGGCGACCAGGCCGGCGTCGACGGCCTCGCCGGTCACCACGGCCAGGTGCGCGCCGGCCCCGGCGGCGACGATGAAGAGGTAGCCGCCGCCGTACTCGATGATGATCTGGCGGGTGGCGCTGCTGCGGCCGCCGAAGCCCTGGGCGACGCCGCGGGCCAGCGACTGCAGGCCGGAGCAGGCGGCGGCGAGCCGCTCGGCGTCCTCGCGCGCGATGACCGGGGTGCGGCCGATCTCCAGGCCGTCGTTGGACACCACGACGGCGTGCTGGACCTCGGGGACGGAGACGATGTCGGCGAGCAGCCAGCCGAGGTCAGGGGTGGTGGTCATGGAACTCTCCGGAGCGCTGGGGAAGCTGGGGGGAAGCGGGGAAGGACGGGTCGGCGTGGGCCTGGGCCCGGGCGGCCGATCGGCCGCTGGCGGTGCCGGCCTGGAACATCGCCATGAACGCCTGCGCCTGCGGGGCCGATCGGTACGGCGGGGCGGGCGGGGGCGTGGCGGCGGTTCCCCGGGCGGGGCGGGCGGCGCGGTCGCGCCGATGGCTCCGACGGGGCAGCGGCGGCGGTGCGGTGGGGTCGGCCGCGGGGGAGCCGCCGGTCGGCGGGACCTCCAGGAGCGGGTGCCCGGCGGCCGGGGGGTACTCGGCCTCCGGCGGGTACCCGGTCGCGGGGGCGGCCGGGAACTGCGGCGGTGCGGTCCGGCGGGGGCCGGCCGTGAACGCCCGGTCGTCGTGGCCCAGGCCGAGGCCCGGGACGGTCGGCGGGAGCGGCTCGGTGAGCAGCGCGTTCGGCAGCAGCACCACGACCCGGACCCCGCCGTACGGGGAGGGCGCGGAGCTGAGGGTGACCCGGAACCCGTACTGCTCGGCGAGCCGGCCGACCGCCGCGAGGCCCAACTGCGGTACCTCGCCGAGGCGGGAGACCTCCAGCGCGGTGCCGCCCGCCAGCGCGGAGGCCGCCTTGGCGACGGCCTGCTCGGGCATGCCGACCCCGCCGTCGTCGATCTCGACGACGACGCCGTTGTGGACGGGCATCAGGGTGACGAACACCTGGGTGCTGGGCGGGGAGTAGCGGGTGGCGTTGTCCAGCAGTTCGGCCACGGCGTGGATCAGCGCCTCGGCCGCGGCGCCGACCACGGCGGTCTCGATCCGGCTGCGGACCACCACCCGCTGGAAGGGCAGGATGCGGGACTGGGCACCGCGCACCACGTCCTCCAGCGGGACGGGCTCGGGCCAGTGCCGGCCGGCCCGGGCGCCGCAGAGCACGGCCAGGGTCTGGGCGAGACGGGCCTGTTGCGCGGCGGCGTGGTCGGCCTTGAGTAGGCCCTCCAGCAGCGCCGGGTCGTCGTGGGTGCGCTCCATCTCGTCCAGCAGGGCCTGCTGGTCGTGTGCCATGACGAGGATCCGGCGGGCCACGCTGAGGAAGGCCCGCTGGGTGGAGGCGTTGAGCTCCTGCTCCTGCTGGACGGCGGCCATCTCGGTGCCGCGCCGGTTCACCTCGGTGCTGAGCTGCTCCTGCAGGCGGGCGAGCTCGCGCTGCTGCCGGTCGACCCGGTGGCGCTGGGTGGCGGCGACCGCGCGGTAGCGGGCGGCGGCCACCAGGGCGAGGGCGGCGAGTACGCCGGTTGCCGTTGCGCACCACTGAGTCATCGTCACGCCGCGAATTCTAGGGTGATGATCCTACGAAGGTGTGAACGGATCCCGCCAAGTGACCGGATCTCGTCAATATCCCGTCAATACGGCGTCAACCAGACGTCCTTCAGGTCGATCGGCCCAGGCCGAAAGGCCGGTGCCGGTGGGCCGAATGACCCAAGGGAGTCCTAGTGTTGCTCTGCTGACATCCGGTGCAGCAACAGCAGTGCGACATCGTCCGGGCGCGAGCGGCGCTCGGTCACGTTGAGGGTGAGCAGGTCGGCGAGCCGCTCCAGCGCCGACACCGCGCCGACCCGGACCGGACCGGTCTGGCGGGCCCACAGCTCCAGGCCGCCGAGCATCCGCTGCACCGACTCGTCGTAGTCCTCCTCGCGGTCCTCGACCAGCCCGTCGGTGTAGACGAGCAGCGTCTCGCCCGGCGCCAGGTGCCCGACCGCCAGCTGGTACGGCACCCCCGGGTCCACCCCGAGCGGCGGACCGCCCGGCAGCTCCAGCTCGACCGCCTTGGCGTCGGCGATCCGCACCGGCGCCGGGTGCCCGGCACGGGCGGCCCGCAGGGTCCCGTCGGCGGGGTCGAGGGTCAGGTACAGGCAGGTCGCGAAGAGCTCGGTGTCCAGCTCGGAGAGCAGCCGGCTGGTCCGGGCCAGGGTGGCGGCCGGGTCGTGGCCGTCCGTGGCGTAGGCCCGCAGACCGCTGCGCAGCTGGCCCATCACCGCGGTGGCCTCGGCGTTGTGCCCCTGGACGTCGCCGATCACCAGGCCGACCCGGCCGTCCGGCAGCCGCAGCAGGTCGTACCAGTCGCCGCCGATCTGCATGCCCTCGGTGCTGGGCAGGTAGCGGGCGGCGCTGGCGATCCCGGGCAGCCGGGGCAGGGTGCGCGGCAGCATCGCGCGCTGCAGCTCGGTGGCCCGGTGGTGGTGCGTGTCGTAGAGCCGGGCGCGCTCCAGCGACTGCGCGAGGATGCCGGCGAAGGCCGAGTACAGGGTGCGGTCCTCGCGGCTGAAGGCCCGCTCGGTGGCGAAGGTGATCAGGCAGGACCCGACCTGCCGGCCGGAGGCGACCAGCGGCAGGACGGCCCAGGCGGCCGGGGTGAGCGGCCCGGTCCCGCCGCCGTACCCGGTCCCGCCGTGCCCGGTCCCGCCGCCGCGCCCGGAGCCCGGCCGGGGCTCGCTGAACAGCGGGGTCGAGCGGGTCAGCGCGTGCTGCATGACCCCCTCGGAGAGGTCGGCCAGCCTGGTCAGCTCGGTGCGGCGCGGGCCGCCGTAGACGGTGTGCGAGACGGGCAGCAGCCGGCCCTCGTCCACCAGGTCGAGCACGATGCTGGCGGCGCCGAGCGCGGGCCGGGCGACGTCGGTGACGGCCGTGGTGACGTCCCGGACGGTGACCGCCCGGGACAGCGAGCGGGTCAGGGCCAGCAGCAGCGCCGAGCGGGCCCCGGCGGCGCCGGCGCCGCCCGGTTCGGCGGCGGGCTGGTGCTCCTCGGGGGCGGGGACCCGGTCCAGGTCGGCGAGCAGCCCGGCGATCCGGACCGGCCGGCCGTGCACGTCGAGCATCACCTCGCCGGTCTCCTCGATCCGGATCACCCCACCGCCCCGGCGCGGCACCCGGTAGAGCAGCCGGTAGGGGCCGCCGGTGGCGAGCGCCTCGGCCAGGGCGGCCTGGACGTCGGGCAGGTCCTCGGGGTGGACGAGCCGGTCCAGCTCGGGCGCGGCGCCGGGCCCGCCCTCCGGTGCCGGCCGGCCGACCACCCGGTAGGCCTGGGCGTCCCAGTAGGTCTCGCCGGTGACGAGGTCCCGCTCGAAGGCGCCGTGCCCGGCGGAGCGGACGGCGAGCGAGAGCATCGGGTGGGCGAGCCCGGCGGCCCGGTCGGCGTCCGGCTCGCCGACCCGGACCCCGCGGTTCGTGCCCGGCTCCGCGCCGGCGTGGTCGAGCAGGTGGGCGAGCCGGTGCGCGCAGGCGTCGCCGAGGGTCTCCAGGACGTCCAGGTCGCGGCGCGGCACGGTGCCCCGGTGGGCCAGGGCGAGGGCGAGCACGCCGAGCGGCTGCTCGTCGACGATCATCGGCAGGGTGATGATGGCGACCATGCCGGTGCCCATCCCGGTGTTGCGGTTGGGGTAGTCGACGCTGGTGCGCTCGGGGCTGAGCAGGTAGGGGCGGCGCAGTCGCAGCGCCATCGCGGCGGGGAGGTCGCTCGCCGGGTCGACGACGCCGTAGCGCTCATGGGCCCAGTCGGGCAGGCCGTGGGAGGCGGCGAGCCGGAGCATTCCGGCGGAGTCCAGCAGGTAGAACGCGGAGCCCTCGCCGGTGATCCAGCCCGGACCCTCGGCGAGGACGGTGCCGAGGAGTTCGGCGGCGGTGGTGCACCCGAGCAATAAGCGCACGCAGCGCATCGCCGTGCGCGCGGTGGGGCTGCTCCGCGGGGTCCGGCTCTCGTCCTCGGAGGGGGGGAGCCACGGCGAGGTCAGGTCCATCGGGATACCCGGCCTTTCCGCTCCGAGGGGGTGGGTGTCCTAGCGGGTCCTTAATTCTTAATACCTTATTTCTTATGTCGGTGAATGGTGACTCCGCTCCGGCGCCCGGGGGCCCCGCCGGGCAGAGCCCGGCGCGGTCGGCGCGGCCCCGGGCTCGGTTCGGGCACGTCGACCTCCACCTCGGGCCGGCGGGCCGTCGCGGGTCGTGACCACCTGTCAGCCGGGCCAATCTAACCCGCCCCGCCCGATTGGTACCGATTTCCAGTTCGAAACACACCACAGGTTCCGTCGGAGGCCGGGCGGGTCGGGGCCGGGGCCGGCTGCGGAGGCCGGGCGGGTCAGGGCCGGGGCCAGTTGCGGAGGCCGCTGGTGAGGACGGTGATCAGCCGGTCCTGGGTCGTGGACAGGTCCTCGGAGAGCTGGAAGGCGCCGCCGATGGACAGCGAGGCGAAGCCGTGCGCGAGCGAGCGGACGGTGCGCGCGGCGTGGATCGCCTCGGAGCCGCCCAGGCCGTACTCGCGCAGCACCGCCACGATCACCCCGACCAGCCGCGCGGCCGCCCGGGTCAGCTCGTCGTCCGGCTGCGGGGCCTGCGGCAGCGCGGAGTAGCGGTGCGGATGCTCGGTGGCGTACCCGTGGTAGGCGCGCAGGACGGCGGCGACGGCGTCGTCCCCGCCCCGGCCGAGGGCGGCCTCGGCGAGGCGGTCGGCCAGCTCCTGGGTGACCCGGACGGCGATCAGCCGGCGCAGCTCGGCGAGGCCGCCGCTGACGTGCTTGTACAGCGAGGGGGTGGCCACGCCGGCCCGGCCGGCCACGGCGGCCAGGGTGAGGGCCTCGGGGCCCAGCTCGTCGATCAGGGCGAGGGCGTGGTCGACGACCTGCTCGGGGGTCAGTCCGACTCGGGGCATGCGCGGTCTCCGTACGGGGGGAAGTGGGCTCGGCGGGGGCGTGCGCGGCAGGTGCGCGGGCGCGGGCGGGGGCTGCTCAGACCAGTTCGGCGAGGAAGGGCAGCAGCGCGTCGGCGGTGGCCTGCGGCTGGTCGGCCATCGGGTAGTGCCCGGCACCCTCGATCATCACCTTGCGGGCGTGCAGCGCCGCGGCCTGCCGGTTGGCGACCAGCTCCGGCTTGGGGAAGTCGGGGTCCTTGCTGCCCATCACGACCAGTGCCGGGCAGTGCACGGCCGCGCTCCAGCCGGTCGGCGCGGAGTCCCCGTGCACGTAGCCGCGGGTGGCGGCCTTGCGGCCCGGGGTGCGCAGTGCGGAGACCAGCCCGTCGACGTAGGCGTCGAAGTCGGCCGGCTTGGCGCCCGGGTACGCCATCCTGCGCTGGTAGAGCCCCCAGAAGGCGGGCGAGTGCACCAGCAGTGCGCCCATCACGCCGAAGGCGGCACGCTGCAGGGCGTTCGGCGGCAGGTTCTCGACGAAGGCGTCCAGCAGGACGATCCCGGCGACCCGCCCGGGGGCGTCCCCGGCGACCTTGACCACGGTGGCGCCGGTGTACGAGTTGCCGGCCAGGACGGCGCGCTCGATGCCCAGGTGGTCGAGCAGGGCGAGGACGTCGGTGGCGATCGCGGCGGGCGAGTAGTCGTCCCAGGCGATCGAGGACTCGCCGAAGCCGCGCAGGTCCATGGTGATCACCCGGCGGCCGGCGGCGGCCAGCAGCGGGCGCAGGTGCCGGTACGCGGCCCGGCTGTCGAGCATCCCGGGCAGCAGGACGACGGGGGCGCCGTCGCCCTGCACGGTGTCGTCGTAGGCCAGCCGGCCGCCGGGAACGTCGAGGAACTGCGTGGTGGGGGTGGTGGAGCCGGTCATCGTGGGCCTCCTCGGTCCGCCGTGCGCGTCATCGGCGGGTTCTGCCGATAGCCATAAAGCTAAGGCTAATAGCCTTAGCCGTCAAGCTGTCGACCCGAAGTCCTCTCGGACGTGCCGGACGCCGCGGCGGCTCAGACCCCCTCCACCTTGAACGGGTCGTGCTCGCTGAGCAGCTTCTCCAGCCGGGCCTGGTCCACCCGGGTGACGATCTCGTTGGTCTCCTGCCGGTCCCGGATCACCTTGGCCAGGGTGAACGAGGACGTGACGGTGTAGAGCAGCCCCAGTCCGAGGAAGGCCCGCGTCCAGGCGTCGACCGGGAGGTAGGCGATCCCGATCGCGAGGGCGACGCCGGACAGGGCGAAGGACAGGACGGCCTGGATGTAGTACGCGGACGTGGTGCGCGACTGCACGGGTGCGTTCATGGCGCCAGGATGGCGGCGCCCGGGGCGGCCGCACATGAGTAGAAGTACTCAACCGGGGGTCCGTTCGTTGACGCCCCATCACGTTCGGTAGTGTCAGTTGCGCTCAAGCCTCACAAATCGCCCATCAGGTCACGTACTGCCCGGGCGGTCTCGATTCGTGCCATCCGGATGGCTTGGAATCAGAGGCTCCTAGGATTAACGTTTGATAACGCAGCGCGGTCGGCAACGCCGTACCCAGACGGCACCGTGCGCCGTCGCCTAATCCCGACGACCCGCCTCCGGGCAGGTCAGGGAGCCGGGGAACCATGTTCCTTGGGGTGAATCGGCCAGGCCCAGGCCCGGCCGTAGGAGACCTTCCTGCTCCGAACCCGTCAGCTAACCCGGTAGGCGCGAAGGAAGGAAAGGAGCGCGCCTCCGTGGCGTCGACGCACTCTCCGGCACACCTGCCCGGCTCCGGCTCGGGCACCCAACTGCTCGACCACCCCTGGCCGCCCGCCCACGGCGGCGGCTACGGCGGCCCGGCCGACGAGCATGCCCCGCAGCCCGTCGAGACCAACCGGCACCGGATGCCGCGCCAGACCCGCGGGACCGCGCCGCTGCTCGGCGTCACCGCCGTCGCCGCCACCCTCGGGGCCACCGGCTTCGCCTCCGCCACCCCGGCCGCAGCGCCCGCCATCGAGACCCCGGACGAGGCCCCGGTCGCCCTCTCCGCGGACCCCGGCCTCGCGCTCGCCGCCCGCATCCAGCAGCAGGCCGACAGCCAGCGCACCGCCGCCGACGAGACCGCCCGCCTGCAGGCCGCCAAGGAGGCGGAGGCCAAGCGCGCCGCCCAGCAGGTGGAGGCCAAGCGGGCCGCCGAGGCCGCCGAGAAGGCCAAGCTCGCCGCCATCAACCTGCCGGTGCGCGACTACAACCTCTCCGCCCACTACGGCCAGAGCGCCTCCTACTGGGCCCACCTGCACACCGGCCTGGACTTCGCCGCCGACACCGGCACCCCGGTGTACGCGGTCGGCCAGGGCACCATCACCTCGGCCGGCTGGTCCGGCTCGTACGGCTACCGGATCGTCGAGACGCTGCCCGACGGCACCGAGATCTGGTACTGCCACCTCTCCTCGATCATCAAGGGCTCCGGCAAGGTCGTCCCCAACCAGCAGATCGGCAAGGTCGGCGCCACCGGCAACGTGACCGGTCCGCACCTGCACCTGGAGGTCCGCCCCGGTGGCGGCGCCCCGGTCGACCCGGAGACCTGGTTCGAGCAGCGCGGCATCACTCCCTGACCGCACGCCCCGATGTCAGGCCCTGACAGCAGGCCCTGACACCGGGGCCGACAGCCCGTCGGGTCGAGGCGCCCCGGTCCACCGCGGACCGGGGCGCCTCGCGCTACTCCTGGGGCAGCCGCGCCAGATAGGCGTCGATCTCCTCCTGCCCCGGCTCCGGCGCCAGCTCCGGGAAGTCCGCCACCAGCAGCCGGGCCAGCCCCGGCACCGTCCACTCGCCCAGCAGGTCCAGCGCCACCTCGACCGCGGCCTCCTCGAACGCGCCGAAGTCCCCGGCGAGCTCGTCCGGCATCGGGCGGCCCAGCGCGTTCAGCGCCGCCAGGTTGCGGTAGCTGCGCCGCATCAGGCCCTGCTCCAGCAGCCGCCGGGCGCCGTCGGTGGCCATCCCGACCGTCAGCACCCGGGCCTCGCCCCAGCCCTCGTCGTCCAGCTCGTCCAGCCACCCGGCCTCGGCCAGCGCGGCGTACGCGGCCGACCGCTCCTGCGGCGCCAGCTCCCGGAACGCCTCCAGCCAGGCCCGCACCGCCGCCTCGTCCGCCACGTCCACCCCGGCGGCGTGCAGCAGCAGCGCGTACAGCCGCGGCCAGGTCACCAGGTCGGCCCGGCGCAGCAGACCGGTCGCCACCTCGCCCTGCCACTCGGCCTCGGCGTGCAGCCGCTCCTGCCGCTTGGCGTTCAGCCGCTTCGCCGCCCGCTGGTGGTCGACCAGCAGCCGGACCGCCTGGCCGTACGCCAACGGGTCCTGCTCCGGCTCGGGCTGGACGTACAGGTACAGCCGCTCGACCAGCAGTTGTTCCACCGCGTCCGAGGTCAGCTCCGGCCAGCCGTCGCGCATCCTGCCCTCGCCCAGCTCCAGCAACGCCAGCACCGTCCGCAGCGGCGCCCCGCCCACCGGGTCGCGGCCTTCCGCCCCCGCCCAGGCGAGCAGCTCGGCGGCCTTGGTGCGCGGGGCGAGCCGCAGGTCTTCTTCTTCCATGTCACGTACGGTAACCGGTAAGCGCGGGTAGGGTCGGCAGACATGGTCCCCGTACGACTCACCGGCCCCCGGCTGGCCATCCGCGAGTTCCACCACACCCCGGGCGACACCGACGCCCTGCACGCGGTCTTCGGCGACCCGGAGACCACCCGCTACCTCCCCTTCGAACCCCGGGACCGGGAGAGCTGCGCCGACCAGATCGCGCAGTACCTGGAGGAGGCGCTCAAGGACGAGCGGACGGTCTACCGCCTCGCCGTCACCCCGGCCGCGGCCGAGGGCGGGGACGGCGACGACGAGGCCCTCCCGATCGGCATGGCCGCCCTCACCCTCGGCGACCACCGCTCCGCCTTCCTGGGCTACGCGCTGCGCCGGGACGCCTGGGGCAACGGCTACGCGGGCGAGATCACCGGGCTGCTCTGCGGCTTCGCCTTCGACGCCCTGGCCCTGCACCGGCTGGCCGCCCGGGTCGACGTGGACAACGCCCCCTCCATCCGGGTGCTCAGCCGGGCCGGCTTCCAGCTGGAGGGCCGGATCCGGCACGACCTGTACCTGCGCGGCACCTGGTACGACTCCTTCCAGTACTCCCTGCTGTCCGAGGAGTGGGCCGGGGCGGGGGGTTAACCCCACCCACGGTTCGGCGGGGAGCCGGATGTCCGGCGGGAGCGGCTTTTGACAGGCTTCAGGGGTCAGCAGGAAAGCCGTCACGACAGACCCGAGGACCGAGGCCGGCCATGAGCAGCCACAGCACGCAGCGCAGCGGGTTCGACCGCCACGACACCGACGCCTCCCACGCCGACCCGTACGGCGCGGACCCGTACACCTCTGAGCCGTACGCCGCCGACCCGTACGCCGCCGACCCGTACGCCACGGACCGGGAGCAGGGCCCCGCCCGGGTCCGCCGCACCGAGGAGCCGCCGTACTTCTGGAGGGCCCCGTTCTCCTCCTACACCTACCGGGAGATCGGCTACGCGCTCACCGGGCTGCCGGTCGCGGTCGCCGGCTTCTCCCTCGGCATCACGCTGTTCGCCCTCGGTCTCGGCACCTTCGTCACCGTCCTCGGCCTGCCGGTGCTGGCGGGCCTGACGGCGTCCGCCCGCGGCTTCGGCCGGCTGGAGCGGTCGCGGGCGCGCGGCATGCTGGCCCTGGACGTGCCCGGCCCGCGGCCCGTCCGGGTCGTCCGGCCCGGTGCCTGGGGCGCCGTCACCGCGCGCATCGGGGACGCCGCCGGGTGGAAGGCGGCGCTGTACCAGCTGGTGATGTTCCCCTGGGCGGTCTTCAGCTTCGTGGTGTCCCTGGTGTTCCTGCTGGTCGGCTGGGTGCTGACGCTCTACCCGCTCTACCACTGGGTGTACCCGACCTTCACCGAGTGGCCCGGCCTCCAGCTGTTCGACTTCTACGACAGCGAGGGCGTGCAGCACAGGTACTTCATCGAGTCGCCCGCGCAGATCGCCGGGGTCTCGCTGCTCGGCCTGCTGTTCGTCTTCCTCACCCCCGCCCTGGTGCGCGGTCTGACCAACGTCAACCGCCTCGCCGTCCAGGGCCTGCTCGGCCGCTGAGGTCCACCCGGCCCCGGCCCCGCCCGCTGCGGATGCGGGCGGGGCCGGGGCGTGTTCGGATGACGCAATGGCCGACATCACCGCTCGGGTGCTGGTCACCTCCCGACCGCTGGACGAGTACTGCGGGCTCTTCGGACTCACCCGCGCCCGGCTGGCCGCCCTGCCAGGCCCCCTGCTCGACTGCCCCGGCGGCGCCGCCGGACTCGCCGCCGAGGCACGCGAACTGGGCTGCCGCGTCATCGCCACCGACCCGGCGTACGCCTGGCCCGCCCCTGAGCTCGCCGCCCGCGCGCTGGCCGCCCGGGCCGCGATGGCCGCCGCGATGGACACCCGCCCCGAGCTTTACCCGGCGCCGCGCCACCGCCCGTACGAGCGCTACCTGCGCAGCTGGGACCGGGCCCGCCGGCTGTTCACCGCCGACTGCGCCGCCCACCCCCAGCAGTACGTGGCCGGCGCCCTGCCGCGGCTGCCGTTCGCCGACGGCACCTTCGCGCTCACCCTCAGCGGGTACCTGGTCTTCGCCTACCCCGAACTGTTCGGGCCCGCCCAGCAGGTGGCCGCGCTGGCCGAACTCGTCCGGGTCACCGCCGCGGACGGCGAGGTGCGCGTCCACCCCCTGCACGACGGCGCCAGCCGCCGCTGCCCGCACCTGGACGCCGTCCGCCACGCCCTCGGCGAGCGCCGGATCGCCAGCGAGATCCACACCTTCCCGCGCCCGGAGGACGGCGGGACCCGCCGGGTCCTCGTCCTGCGGACGGCCGACCACCGCCGCCGGGCCGCACTGCGCGGCGGGCCCGGTTTCTAGGAACGCTCCGGCGCCTGCTGCGGCTCCGCCGGGGCGGCGGCCGGGCCGGGCTGCTGCGGGAGGAAGACGGTGGCCTCCAGCCGGGACAGTATCTTCTCCGCCAGCCAGCTGCGGTCCGAGCCGTACGGGATGCCGTCCGGCGCCACCAGCCGGGCGGCCACCGCGTCCCGCAGCCGCTGGGCCTCGGCGGCCGGCAGCCGGGACAGCAGGCCGCGGGCCGCCAGCAGCGCGTGGTACTGCTCGAACCCGGAGCGCGGGTGCTCGATCGCGTCCAGCACGCTCGACAGGTCGGCCAGCGCCGGATCGCCCTGCATCAGGGCCAGCGCCTGGATCCGCCGCCCCTGGGAGCCGTCCTCGAACAGCTCCCGCACCTGGTCCGCCGTCAGCGCCGAGCGCCGGGCCGTCGACCGGACCTCGGCCACCACGCTCGCCGGCCCGGTGGCCGCACTCGGCGGCAGCTGCCGGTCCAGGTCGTCGGCGCGGTCCGCGCTGCCGCCCAGCAGGCCCAGGTGCTGCATCGCCCGCACCCGCAGGTCGTCGGCGCCCACCTTGTCGCCCCGGCGGTCGCGGTCCTGCCCGGCGAGGAAGAGGTCCAGGGCCTGATCGGCGTCCGAGAGCACCCGCGGCAGCGCCAGCCGGGTCACCAGCCAGCCGGCCAGGAAGCCGAGCACCAGGAAGTACAGGACCAGCGCCGCCGCGAACGGCACCGCCCCCTCCCCGCCGCCCAGCGCCGGGGCCAGCGCGGAGCCGAGCTGGTGCAGCCGCTCGCCGAGCGAGCCGAGCTGGGTCAGCCCGACGCCCAGCAGCACCTTGGTCAGCCAGTCCGAGACCTGCTCCAGATTGGTGTTCGGCACGTACGAGCCCTGCGGCGGCTCGCCGCCGGCCGTACCGCGCACCCGCGGTACCCCGAAGAGGAAGCCCAGCGCGCCGCCCAGCACCGCCGAGGCCCCGGCCACCACCAGGCCGCCGCCGAGCGCCTGCCAGGCGTGCGGGCGCCCCAGCGCGAAGAGCAGCAGCCCGAGCACCCCCACTCCGAGCAGCGTGCCCGCCGCGGTGCGCTGCGCCGTGCGCACCGCCGCAGCCCCGCCCCGCCGCGTCCCCGCCATCACATACCCCCTGTGCCGGTCCCGCTCCGCTCCGGAGCCGGAGCGCGAGCCGACTCTAGCGCCGCAGTACGAGGACGGGAACGCGCGCGCGACGGCGGGCGGAGGCGGCGGAGGGCGGATGGAACGCAGACGGCCCGTGTGCTGCTTCCTCGCGCCGGGGCCCTGTGCGGGGCCGGGGCGCCGAGGCACCGGGGATGTTCCGGTGAGCACACGGGCCGGGTGACTGCTGGGATTTCGCCTGCCGGAGGCCTAGGACCTCGCCCTACGCAGGCAGGGGCGGCTCTAGCGAGCAGCCACCTCACACATCCTGATGGAACTCAACTCAGGATCACCTCCTTTCAGTGTGCGGCCACTGTAGGCACCCCACTCGAAGGAGGGCAACGGATTATTCGCGGCTGCCGATCCGGCCGGTCCGGGCGGCTCAGGCGGTCTGGAGCTGCTGCTTGAACTTGGCGAAGTCGATGACGCTGTCGGCGGCCGGGACCTTGATGGTGACCGGCTTGTCGTACTCGGTGAAGTCGATCTGGCCGCCGTCCTTGCCGGTGGTCTTCTCGATCCGCACCGGGTAGAACTTGCCCTCGGTGGCGACGTGGATGGTCGACTGCTCGCCGTCGCTGTTGGTGACCTTGAGGCTGAAGGTCTTGGCGCCGTTGACGGTGCCCGCCGAGCCCTTCTCGGCCTTGCTCTTGGTGCCGTCGTCCTCGGTGATCTTCTTGGAGAGCTCGGCGAGGTTGCAGACCGTGGTCAGGCTCTTCATCTGCGGGTCGCCCTCGAAGCCGGTCAGGTAGCGCCCCTTGAACAGCTCGGCGACCTGCTCGCCCTTCGGACCGCCGAAGCTCTTCCAGAACTCCTTGTCCGGCTTCAGGTAGGAGGCCTTGCCGTCGCTGATGATCTCGAACGAGCCCATGCCGGGCATGCCCATCGAGCCGGTGCACTGGCCCTTGGTGTCGAGCGACAGGTCGATGGAGGTCTTGCCGTCCTCGTCGGCGATGCTGCCGGCGATCTTGACGGAGCTCGCGCCGGCCAGCGCGTCCTTGGCCTGCTTCTCGATCTCCTGGGCGCTCAGCTTGTCGGTGTCGAGCTTCGGCCCGGCGGCGGCCGTGTCCTTGTCGCCTCCGCAGGCGGCCGTGCCCGCTGCCAGCAGCAGACAGATCGCGGCGGTACTGGCAAGGCGCTTCGAGAGCATGGGAGCTTCCTAACTCGGTGCGGCTGAACACACCCGTGTGGGTGACTTTCTCCCGAGTATGGTTTATGCGCGATTTACCTGATCTTGAATCTCGCCCCTGTTACAGCTTCGTGCCACGACCGTGCCCTGACCGCGTTCGGGCACGCAGAAGGCCCGGAGGACGAATCCTCCGGGCCTTCTGTGCTACTGAGTAGCGGGGACAGGATTTGAACCTGCGACCTCTGGGTTATGAGCCCAGCGAGCTACCGAGCTGCTCCACCCCGCGTCGGTAAACACAACAATACGGGGAAGTCGCCAGGATGGGAAATCGGTTCTGCACCGCCCCCGCTCCGGACTCCCCGCCGGATGCGGTTCGGGATCGAACGGTCCGGTCTCAGGGCCTCGAACGGGGTGTCACGCGCCGTGCGGTCCGGGTCCTGGCCCAGGCGGCGAAGCAGACCAGGGCGGCGAAGCAGGGCACCATCAGCACCCCGTACACCAGCAGGAAGCCGTGGGTGCCGAGGTCCGCGGCGGCGTTCCAGGTGCCGTGCAGGGCCATCGCCAGCAGCAGCCCGCCCGGCGCGGCCAGCCGGGCCAGCCAGCGGCGGCCGGTGGTGAGGGTGAGGGCCAGGCCCAGCCCGGTCAGCGCGGTGAACAGCGGGTGGGCGAAGGGCGAGAGCAGCCCGCGCAGGACGAAGGTCTGCACGGTGCCGTCGAAGTCCCGCAGGCTGGGCGACTCGCCGAGGCCGATGCTGTCCAGCCGCTGCTGCTGGTCGTCGGTGAAGGCCCGGCCCAGGTAGAGGGCGTTCTCGGTGAAGGCGAAGCCGCAGGCGGTGATCCCACCGAGGACGACCCCGGCGGCCAGGGTGCGCGGCCGGGAGCGGGCGCGCGGGTGGGCGTGGGTCGGCGGGTAGGGGCGCAGGTACGGCAGCGGGCGCAGGTACGGGCGCGGCCCCGGCCCGCGGCGGGCGGGCAGGGTGGCGAGCCGGCGGGCGTACGCGCGCGGGTGCGGGCGGCGGGGGCCGGGCAGCCGGCGCAGGACGGCCGCACAGGGGCGGTCGGTGCGGTGGCCGTGACACCGCAGCCGCTGGCCGAGCGGCAGCAGCAGGACCAGCAGGGCGGCGCCCTTGGCGCTCTCCTCGATCACCGGGGTGACGATGTCGGCGCCCAGCATCTCGCCGAGGCTGCCCTGGTGGGCGGTCAGGTAGGTGCTGGTCCAGCCGTTGGCCAGGATCGCCGCGGTGGTCGCGGCGAAGGCGCCCCAGCCGAGGCAGAACACGGTGTGCCGCAGCGGCACCCGGGCGGTCTGGTTGAGCCAGGCCAGACCGCCGAGCACGAAGGGCAGCGGGATCATCGCCAGGCCGAGGCCGACCAGCAGCCCGGTGGTGCCGGTCTGGCGGCGCACCAGGTGGAGGATCAGCACCCCGCAGCCCGCCAGGGCCAGCACGGCGGTGGCGGTGACCGAGGAGAGCGCCACCGAGCGCGGTGGGCGCGCCGGCCGCAGCGGCCACGGCAGCCGCAGCCACGGGAGTGCGGGGGCTCCGGCCGGCCCGGTCGGCCCGAGCGCGACGGTCGCCGGCACGGCGGGCAGGCCCGGCGTGGAGGCGAGGCCCGGTGCGGAGGGCAGCCCCGGCGCCGCGACGGCGGGCCAGGGCACGAGCCGGTGCGCCCGGCGCCTCCGGGGCCCCGGAATCGGCCGGGTGCCGGCGGTGCGCGTGGGCATCTCCTGGTCGTCGGCGGCCACGGCGGCGCGGTACCCGCCGCCGGACGGGCTGCTCACCCGGCACAGGGTAGGCCACGACACGGGCCCGTCGGGAGGTATCGGGACGATCCGTCCCACCCGCCCCGGGCCCGCCGCTCACCGCGCGGCCGCCGGATCGAACACCCGGAGCGGGCTCAGCGGCGACGGAACAGCAGGTCGTGGACCACGTGCCCCTTGGCGATGCCGGCCCGCTCGAACTTGGTGACCGGGCGCCACCCGGGCCGGGGCGCGTACCCGGGGATGCTGCCGTCCGGGTGGTCCGCCGGCTCCAGCCAACCGGTGCCGTCACCCTCCGGGTGCAGGTTCTCCAGTTCGGGACAGGCGGAGAGCACCTCCAGCATCTGCTCGGCGTACGGCTCCCAGTCGGTGGCGCAGTGCACCAGGGCGCCGGGCGCCAGCCGGGGCAGCACCAGCTCCAGGAAGGAGGGCTGGACCAGCCGGCGCTTGTGGTGCTTGGGCTTGGGCCACGGGTCCGCGAAGTAGACCCGCAGACCGGCCAGCGAGGCGTCGGAGAGCATGTCGCGCAGCAGGATCACGGCGTCGCCGGCGGCCGGCCGGACGTTGCGGGAGCCGTCGCGCTCCAGCATGCCGAGCAGGTTGCCGTGGCCGGGGGTGTGGACGTCGGCGGCCAGGATGCCCATGGCCGGGTCGGCGGCGGCCATCGCGGCGGTGGTCTCGCCCATCCCGAAGCCGATCTCCAGGGTCACCGGGAGGCCCTCGAAGAGCGCGCCCAGGTCGAGCGGGCTGCCGTCGATCGCTATGCCGTACCGCTCCCAGCCGCGGTCCAGCGCGCCCGCCTGGGCGTTGGTCATCCGGCCCCGGCGCGGTTGGAAGCTGCGGATGCGCCGCTCGCTGTGCTGGGCCTCGGTGGCCCGGTGCGGGTACATCGGCGCGGGGTACCCGGCCGGCGCGGCGGAGAGCCGGGCGGAGGGCGAGGGCTGGGGGATCGGGGCAGTGGCAGTCACAATCAACCGAGTCTACGGGGCCGCGTTCCCGCACCCCGTCCCTCAGCCGCCGGCCTCCAGCGCGGCCAGTGCGCGCCGGGCCACCTCCCGCCCGATCGGCAGCGAGGCGGTCGCCGCCGGGGAGGGCGCGTTCAGCACGTGGACCAGCCGGCGGGTGGAGCGCGGCGCGTCCGGGTCGAAGCCGGCGAAGGCGAAGTCGTCCAGCAGCGTGCCGTCCCGGGCGACCGCCTGGGCCCGCACCCCGGCGGTGGCCGGGACGAGGTCCGCGGCGGTGACCACCGGCAGCAGCCGCTGCACGGCGGTGGTGAAGGCCCGCTTGGACAGCGAGCGGTGCAGCTCGCCGAGCTCGTACCGCCAGTGCCGGCGGGCGATCCGCCAGGTCCCGGGGAAGGCGATCGTCCCGGCCAGCTCGCGCGGGCGGACGGTCCGCCAGTCGTAGCCCTCGCGGGCCAGCGCCGGCACCGCGTTGGGGCCGACGTGCACATCGCCGTGGATGCCCCGGGTGAGGTGGACGCCGAGGAAGGGGAAGGCCGGGTCGGGCACCGGGTAGACCAGGCCGCGCACCAGCTCCCGGCGCTCCTTGGCGAGTTCGTAGTACTCGCCGCGGAACGGCACGATCCGCACCCCGGGGTCGTCGCCGGCCAGCCGGGCGATCCGGTCGCTGTGCAGACCCGCGCAGTTCACCAGCACCTGGCAGCGCAGCTCGCCGGCCGAGGTCTGCACCGTCACCCCGTCCGCCCGGCGGTCGACCGCCCGCAGCTCGGTACCGGGCCGCAGCTCCGCGCCGGCCTCCCGGGCGAGCCGGGCGTAGGCGGCGGCGACGGCGGGGAAGTCGCAGATGCCGGTGGAGCCGATGTGCAGGCCGGCGATGCCGGTGACCTGCGGCTCGTGGTCGGCGATGCCCTTCGGGTCCAGCTCGGCGACCGGGATGCCGTTCTCCCGGCCGCGCTCGGCGAGCGCCCGCAGCCGGGGCAGCTCGGCGCGGTCGGTGGCCACGATCAGCTTGCCGGTCACCTCGTACGGGAGGTCGTGGGCGCGGCAGAAGCCGACCATCTCGGCGGCGCCCGCGACGGCGTACGCGGCCTTGAGCGAGCCCGGCCGGTAGTAGACGCCGCTGTGGATGACCCCGCTGTTGCGGCCGGTCTGGTGGGCGGCGAAGCCGGCCTCCTTCTCCAGCACCGCCAGCCGCAGCCCCGGCCGGGCCCTGGTCAGCGCGTACGCCGTGGAGAGCCCGACGATCCCGCCACCCACCACCAGCACGTCGAAGTCGTACGCCACCGCTCGCTCCCCTGGTCCGCCCGGCACCGCCACGCCGCCGATGCTGCCACGGCGGACGGTGCCGGTCGAGGGGGCCTCCCGGGGGCCGGGAGGCCCGGGGCCCGGAAGCCGCGCGCCGGTCCGTCAGGACCGGCCGGACGGCGCCGGGGCGCCGCCCTGCTGCTCCCAGATCCAGTGCGCGTCCCGGCCGCTCTCCAGCAGGGGGATCAGCCGGAACGCGGCGTCGCTCAGACCGCCGAAGGTGTGTCGGCCGGCCGAGCCGCTCGGGGCGTGGCCGGGCGCGTAGCCGGCCAGGTTCCAGGTGTAGACGGGGACGGCGGCGGGCACGGCGGCGAGCGGGCCGCCGCCCCGGCCGGCCGGGCCGGTCTGCTCGTCGGTGACGATGACCACCCGGTCGTGGCCCCGGTAGTGGGCCTGCACGGCCTTGCCGGTGGCGGTGCCGCCGAGGTCGCCGAAGCGGTCCAGCACCCGTAGCACGGCCTCGCCGCGGCCCACCTCGACGACCCGGCTGGTGCTGCCGAACTCGACCAGGTCCGCCTCGGCGGCCCGGACCTTCAGCGCGGTGCCGAAGATCGCCGCCGAGTCGGCCCGGTTGAGCTTGGTCCGCTCGCTCGGGTGGTCGAACATCGATCCCGAGCGGTCCACCAGGATCAGCGTCCGGCCGGGCAGCGCGGGCACGTTGGCGAGCGAGTGGCCGAGCGCCGTCTCCAGCGCCTGCGCCCAGCGCAGCGACGGCACGTGCCGGTACGCGGCGAGGTAGCGGAAGGGGAACTGGCGGGAGCGGTGCACCTCGCCCCGGTCGGAGATCCGCCGGGCGACATCGGCCGCGACCTCGTCCGAGACCCCGGCCTGGTCGAAGTTGCGCAGGTTGCGCAGCAGCGCCATCGAGCCCATCGACGGGATGACCGCCTCCCAGACGGCCGCGTCCAGCGGGCCCTGCAGCCAGCCGGCCAGCGCCTCCCAGGTCAGGCCGGCGGCGGCCAGCCGCTCGGCGCCGCCCTCGGCCGTCACCGCCGCGCGGCGCTCGGCCACCGGCAGCGCGAGCAGCTCGCGGTTGGCGGTCAGCAGCCGGTCGGCGGCGGGCGGGACGGCCTCGTCCGGCCGGTGCCGGCGGTCCAGGGCGTAGCCGAACAGCGCGCCCTGCCACGGCTTGGCCGGATCGGGCGCGGGGTGGGTCAACTCCAGGACGTCGCCGAAGCGGTAGTCCCGGCCGGTGGTGTCGTACTTGAGCAGGGACCGGCCGTTGTAGAGCCGGCGCACGGCGTCCGCGACGCCGCGCTTGAGCGGCTTCGGCAGCGCGCGGCCGTAGCGCGACGTCCAGTAGGCGAGCAGTTCGCCGGGCTCGTCGGCGCGCTGCAGCACGGCGTCGACGACCTGCCGGGAGTAGCCGGGCGCCCCCGCGTCCAGCCGGGCCCGGGTGAACTCGGCGGCGCCGACCAGCGGGGCCGTCCGCAACTGCGCGCCGTGGCGCAGCCAGCGCAGCAGTCCGAGGGTCCACACGGGGTCGGCGACGGCGAGTTCGCGCACCAGCGCGGTGTAGCGGTCGTCGCGGGCGCCGCCCGCCTCGTAGAAGGTCTCCTGCCCCACGAGGTTGGCGACGGCCAGCAGGAAGAGCTCGGACTTCGCGTCCCGGAGGTGACCGGTGCCGCCGTTGTGGTTGACCGTGCGCTTGCCGGTGGTGGTCACGGGCGAGCTCGGACCAGGCTTGGCCGTACGGATGTTGAAACGCGACATGGTGGAGCCCCCCTGCTGGCTGGTGGAACGGAGGGAGGCATGGCGAGAAAAGGGTGCCCGAGATCGGGCCGGCCCGGCGGCCGGCATCGGCGGAGGTGTGTATGCCTTGTGCTCTGTCCGAATTGAGCTAGCGGCCGCGCACGGCACGCCCGGGATTCGAACCCGGAACCGCAAGATCCGAAGTAACCCCCGCCTTCGCACCGGGCACTCCGGCGCTCTGCCTCCCGAGATCGACGCGGCGGCGGTGTTGTGTTCGCTTCCACGCGCCCCACCGGGGCGCTCCACGGAGTAACCGCTGCCTTCGCACCGGAAGGTGCGGAATTCTATTCAGGTATGGGTGTCCAGAGATCGAGGACGGCTGAGGTGACGTGTGCTGCTCTACCGACTGAGCTACACCGGCCCGAAGCCGGCGACGGGACTCGAACCCGCGACCTGCTCATTAACAGTGGAAGTAACCCCGGCCTGCGCACCTGGACGAGAACGAGCTTATCGAGGCCGTTCCCGTGCCCGCATTCGAATTACCGCCGGGCGGCACCACCGCCGGGCGGCCCGGCTCACGCCGGGGCGACCAGCACGGTGCGCGCCCGTTCCGCCAGCTCGCGCACCCGGCGCTCGCCGTGGAAGGGTTCGAGGCGGCGGAGCATCTCCACCACGTACTCGCGGCTGCGCTGCGAGGAGATCCGCCCGGCCACCTCGACGGCGCGCTCGCCGGCCGCGACCGCCGCGTCCAGATTGCCCGCCTCGGCCTCGGCCATCGCGGAGACCACCAGCCGCAGACCGTGCGAGCGGACGAACCCCTCGGTCGGGCGGGCCAGCGCCTCGCGGGTGAACTGGCGGACCTTGGAGGGCACTCCGAGGTCCCGGAAGCACTCGGCGGCGTCGGCGGCGAGGCGGTCGTAGGCGTAGAAGTCGATCCACGCCGGGTCGGGATCCCCGGCGCGGGCCCGTTCGAGCGCGCTCTCCGCCGCGCCGAGCGCCGTCGCGCACGCCGCCGCGTTGCGGGCCTTGGCCTGGGCCCGGGCCTCCACCAGGTGGAAGAAGCTCATGGTGCGGGCGGTGGCCAGCCCCCGGTTGCGCTCCAGGGCGGCCTGCGCGAGGTCCACCGCCTCCTCGGCGAAGCCCCGGTAGCCGGCCTGCAGGCTCATCGAGGCCAGCACGTAGCCGCCGAGCGGCACGTCGGCGGCGGCCCGGGCGAGCCGCAGGGCCTGGATGTAGTAGCGCTGGGCGGCCTCGTGCTGGCCGGTGTCGAAGGCCATCCACCCGGCCAGCCTGGTCAGTTCGGCCGTCGCGCCGAACAGCGCCCGGCCGACCGCGTCGCTGTACGAGGCCAGCAGCAGCGGCGCCGCCTCCACCCGCAGACACTCCGGCACCATCGAGGAACGCCAGTCCCCGCCACCGTACTTGGAGTCCCAGCGGCGGGCCTCCTGGGCGGCCTCGCGGAGCTTGGCGGCGTCCGAGTGGCCGACCCGGTAGGGGCCGGACTCGGCGGGAGCGCGCGGGGCCTCGCGGGCCACCGAGCCGTCCGCCGGGGTGATCAGCCAGCGGGACACGGGAGTTGCGTAGGCCGCGACCGAGAAGGTCCCGGCCAGGCTGTCGCTCCAGCGGCCGCCGCCGGGCCCGCGCCGCAGGTCGAGGTCGACCCGCCAGAGGTCGGTCGCCGAGCGGACCGCCTCGGAGACCTCCCGGGGGAAGGCCAGGCCGAGTTCGGGCGCCGGGTCGGTGTCGCCGAGGCCGATCTCCTCCAGCGGGACGGGCCGGCCGAGCTTGCCGCCGATCGCGGTGGCGATCAGGTGCGGCACCGGGCCCTGCGGGACCATGCCCTTGCTGACCCAGCGGGCCACCGAGGTCTTGTCGTAGCGGAGCGTCAACCCGCGCTGGGAGCCGAGGTCGTTGACCCGGCGGGCCAGACCGGCGTTGCTGATCTGGGCCAGGGTCAGGAGCGTGCCGAGCCGTTCGTTCGGTCCTCGTGGGCTGACGGTCATGGTGGCGGCGGCACCTCCTGCGGCCTTGTGCGCGGGGCCCGGGCGGCACCGGGCCGTAGCTGCTGTACCTAGAGTAGTCGGACGCGTTCCGACGGTTAAGAGGCCGCATTCCGGATGGCGGGATACCGCACCCGCCGACGTCCGGGGGAGGGGGTGGCGGGCTTGGTCCGGACCGCCCCGGGAACGGCCGGGAACGACCGCTGCGGCCGCGCGCCGGAGCGCTGTGCTCCGGTCCCGTGTCGATGTGCGCCCGGCCGTGCCCCCTGGCCCGACCGGCCGGTCGGCGATTCGCTGGTGGTCGTGGGTCGGCCCGCCGTCGAGGACCCGGCGGGCCGGGGGATGCCGCCGCCTCAATCCCCGCGGGCGGTGGCGAAGTCCGGGAGGGCATGCGGATGCCCTCCCGGGCTGGGCGACGCCTTTCGGCCATCTCGCGATGGCCATGACAGCGCCGCCGCGCAGGCGGTCCGGGCCGGGGAGGGGGAGGCCCGGCCCGCCCGGCCGGGAGCCGCCGCCGGGTCACGCGTGACCAGTGGGACGCTCCGGGAGTGCCAGGTCGCGGCGGAATCGGAAACGACAACTCCGGTCACCGGAGCGGCAACCGGTGGCACGATGTCTCCTGACGGCGCGCCGGATCGCGGTGGGCGGCCGCCGGGGCGCGCCACGGGCAGGGGACGAGGAGTGACCGGCGGCGGACGCGCCGCGCGGTGCAGGTCCTCGTCCGGTGGAGGCGCGATGCGGTGGCTGACGGGCTGGAGCACGGGCGCGCCCCGGGCGGGCGCTCCGGCGCACGAGGCGCTGGGTGCGGTGGTACCGATCGCCGCGCGCCCCCTGTGGACCGGATCCAGCCCGCTCTGGGCCGTCGGCGACTGGCGGCCCGAGGAGATCCGCCTGGTCACCCTCCGCCCCGGCGCCCCCGCCGCCGTCACCGCCGGCCCGACCGCCCCCGACGCCGCCGAGGACACCCCCGCCACCACCCGGCTCGCCGTCCTCGGCCACTGCGGCGCCACCGACAGCGAACTCGCCGCCGGCCTCGCCGCGGCCCGCGGCGGCGCCGTCCGCCACCTCACCGCCTGGCCCGGCAGCTACACGGTCGTGCTGCGCACCGGCACCCGCTCCACCGTGCTGCTCACCGACCTGGCCGGCGCCCAGCCGGTCTTCCACACCCCCTGGTGCGGCGGCACCGCGTACGCCACCGCGGCCCTCCCGCTCGCCGACCTGATCGGCGCGCCCCTCGACACCGGCCACCTCGCCGCCCGCCTCGCCTGCCCCGAGTCACCGGAGGCGCTCGGCACCGGCACCCCGTACCTCGGCGTGCGCCGGGTGCCGCCCGGGCACGCGCTGGCCGTCCGCGGTGGGCGCCCGTACCTGGCGTCCTACGACGAGCCCGGCGGCGGTCCGCCGCCGCGCGGCGAGGCCCCCGCCGTCCGCGAGCTCACCCGCGCCCTGCTGGAGTCCGTCCGCTCCCGGGTGCGCACCACCGCGCCCGGCCGCCCCGGATCCGACCGGGCCCGACTGGGCGTGGACCTCTCCTACGGCACGGCCTCCGCCACCGTCGCCCTGCTCGCCGCCGCCGTCCCGCTCGCACCGCACGGGCCGGGCGCGGGCGATCGGCTGCCGGTGCCGGCCGGGCCCCCACCCGGCGCCCGCAGCGGCGCGGTCAAGGGTTCCTGGGCCCGCCCGGCCGCCGCGGAGCAGCCCGGACCGGAACAGCTGGCCGCCGTCACCCTCGGCGAGACCGAAGGACCGGCCACCCTCGCGCTCGCCCCCGACACGCCCCGGCTGCGGCACACCGTGCTGGCCCCCGGCCCCGGCACCCTCCCGTACGCGGGCCTGCGCGCCGACCCGCAGGCCGGCCGGCTCACCGACGAACCCGGACCGGAGCTGGTCACCACCGCCCGCGCCGAGGCCCGCTTCGACGCTGGCGGCACCGACCACCTCACCGGCTACGGCGCCCGCCAGGTCCTCGACGGGCACCCGGCCCGGCTCGCCGACCTGATCCGGGCCGGCCGCCCGCGCGAGCTGCTCCCCCCGGTCGCCGCCCTGGCCGGCGCCGACCGGGCGGCGGCCGGCGTGCTGGCGGGGGCGCTGCGCACCCCGCTCACCGTGCTGCGGGCCGCCCACCGGCTCTCCCGGGTCCGGTACGCCGACGCGCTCGACGACGCCGCCGTGCGCCTCACGGTCCGGCAGGTCCCGGGCGGCGGCGGCACGGCAGGTGCCCGGTCGGCCGGTGACCTGGCCTGGTGCGTGCCCGGTCCGGCCGCCCGCTGGCTCTCCGACGAGGCGCTGTCGGCGGTGGCCCTGCGGCTGCGGCTGGCGGCGCGCGAGCCGGCGCCCACCGAGAACCCCGGCGCGCAGCGGGCCCGCCACGCCCTCCACCGCCACGCACGCGGGTTCCGCACCCTGGTGCACGCCGCCGAGCAGCCCGGCCAGCGGCTGCACGCGCCGTTCCTGGACAACCAGGTGGTGCGCGCGGCCCGGCTGCTGCCCGACGAGGTCCGGTTGCAGCCGGGTGCCCGCCACGCGCTGCTGCACGCCGTCCTCACCGGGGCCGGCCGCACCGATCTGCCGCCCGACTGGGGCCGCACCCCGCGCCCCGACCGGACCGTCTCCGAGCGGACCGGCCTGCGGCTGGCCGCCGACGGGATCGCCGAGCTGTTCGACGCCCCGCTGCTGGCCGAGGCGGGCCTGATCGACCTCCCCGCCGTCCGCGCCACGCTGGCCCGGGCGGCCGAGCTGCCCCCGGACGCGCTGGCCGGCCTCGCCGAGCTGGTCTCCACCGAGCTGTGGCTCCGCCGGGTCCGCGCCCGCCGCCACGGCGCCTGCTGGACCGGCCTGCCCACCGCAGAGCGCCCCGCCCTGGGGCGGGTCTGACCGACCGCGGCGCGCGGCCGGTCGGCCGCGCCGGCGCTTGCGGCGCGGCTCGCCGACGCTCGCCCGCGCGGCGGCGATCATGGCGGGGCGCCCTGTCCCCTTCCCCCGTGGAGGCCCCGGTGAGCAGCGCCAACCCGGACCCGTCCGTCCCCGTCGTCCTGTCGGTGCGCGGCCGCCCGCCGAGCGGTCGGCCGCCCGGGGTGCTGGCCGCCTGCGACGGTTCGGACGGCGCGCTCTGGGCACTGGACCGGGCGATGACGGAGGCCGAGGTGTTCGGGCTGCCGCTGTACGTCCTGGCGGTGGTCAACCCGGCCCCGGCCGGCTACCCGCCGGGGATGGCCGAGCTGGTGCACGAGAGCGTCGAGACGCTGGTCGAGAGCATGGCGGACGGCCTGCGCCGCTCGGTGGCCGCCGTGCAGCAGGCCCGCAGCCGCCCGTACGCGGGGGAGCTGTCGCTGTACGTGGTGCTGGGCAACGTGATCGAGGTGCTGCTCGCCGCCTCGACCCGGCAGCACACCCTGGTGCTCGGGACGCGGGGCAACGGCGGCTTCAGCCGGCTGCTGCTGGGCTCGGTCAGCGCGGCGGCCGTGCACCACGCGGCCTGTCCGGTGCTGGTCGTCCCCGCGCCGCCCGACCGCTGACCGCGCCGCCCGACGGCCGACCGCGCCGCCCGACCGCACCGGGGTGCCGGGAATGTCCGGAGATGGTTCACCGTTCACCTATCTCGAACGCCATCCTCCCCACCCCTGGAGAAGCCCGTCATGAAGGTCGAGATCTACTCCGACATCGCCTGCCCCTGGTCGAAGGCTGCAACAACTCTCTGACCAACCCAGGCGCGGAAGTCCTTGCGCTCTAGGTCAGAGACCTACAGCCAAGGACAGACCCGATGCAGCGTGCCGACTACAAGACTCTTCGCAAGCTGGGCTTCACGGACGACGAGCTTAAGGCCCTGAATCTCTGGGACATAGCAACCGGGGATCCGGAAGAACTCGCAATTGCATATATTCGTCGCTCGCAAGCGGCGGATAATCTGACCACTCTTCGCAGGCACCTTAAAGACATTGTCTGGGCTGCCGAACGCGAAAAGGTCAAGATTCTTCACGTTTACTTTGAGCAGCGCAGCGCTTCCAAGGCGCATGTGACTCGCGAGGAATTCGATAACGCCATAGGCGATATTCTCAAGGGCCGCGCGAAGACGCTTTTCGTCTGGAAGAGCGACCGTCTCTCCCGGCGGGGCATGGGGCAAGTCGGTGTGCTGCTTGACGAATTCGACCGGCGGCAAGCGCGGGCAGTCAGCGTCACTGAGGGGCTTGACTCGTCCAAGGGGAGCCGCATTGTCTGGGCATTCCTGAGCGAGCGGGCGCGCGACGAAGCCAAGGACATTGCACTTCGGACGAAGACCGGAATGGACGCGCACCGATCCGAAGGGAAATGGATGGGCGGGGTGACGCCCTTCGGGCTCATGTATGACAAGGAATCCGGCACGCTCGTCCGGCACCCCACGGAGTTCATACCCGCCCGCCGTATTGCCGTCGCGCTGCTCAAGAACCACACGCCCCAAACCGTGGCACACCGGATGAACAAGCGCGGCTACCTGTCCCGCACGGGAAAGCCCTTCAATGCGACCGGCATTCTGGCGCTCGCACACTCCCTTTCCTGGGCAGGAATCATTCCAGTGCGGGAACGCATGACCGACCAATTCGGGGCGCCGCTCGATAAGTGGCACCGAATCGGAAAGCCACTCCTTGACAGCGATGGATTCCCGGTCTCATGCGGTGAGGGCGTCATCACATACGCCGAACACCTGAAGATCGAAAAGAACCTTGCTAGCCGGGCACGACCGGGAACGTCTATCGGGGACCGCACACGCGGAAAGCGAAAGGCGAAGTGTGTTGCCATAGCCGCGCTTAGGTGCCCGTACTGCAAGGGCCGGATGGTCAACTCTGGAGTCTCCTTCTACTGCGAAAAGCGGCGGAATGAAGGCACGACATCGTGCGAGGGTTCATCAATCGGTCGGATCGAGACTGAAGCCGCCGTGGCCACCATGTGGCAAAACCAAATCCTGAGCCTTTCGCCGGATTCGGACGTCATAGCGAATATCGCGCGTGAATGGCTCAAGTACGATGACCCGGAGAAGGAGGAAAGGCGAGTCAAGCTGACGTCCGCCCTTCAGGACGCCGAATCCCGGAAAACGAATCTGGAGAACGCGCACTACGTTGCGGGAACTCTCAACGCTGCCCGGTTTGCAGAACTGTCCGCAGCGCTGAACGCCCAAATGGACCACATGCGCGAAGAGCTGACCGTTCTAGCGCGAGACGCAGACCTCAGCCCGCTCATGGACGCCGAATCCCTTGCCCAGCTCTGGGGATCACAGGATGCCGACGGGCAGCGGGCGCTGCTGCGGGCGGCTGTTGAAACGATCGACTTCGTCCACGTCAAGGGGCGTGGCAGGAGGGGCGCTCCGGTAGCTGAGCGGCTGACGGCCACGTGGAAGGCCGAGAGCCGGGAAGGGGCCGACAAGGTCATTGAGGCTGCCTTCGACCATGTGGAGCTGACACGCACTCGGCGAGCAGCTGCACTGGCTGCCTGACGGCCCCTGAGAGCCCCGGTACGGCCCTGAGCCTGCCGGGGCTCTTCCATGCCCTCAGAAGGCCGTCCTGGGCCGTATCCTGGCCCTGTCACCCAGTGGTGAGGGAAACCCATACGGGCACTGCCCCGAACGGCTACCCCAACAAACGCCGGAGACCGCCCCGTCCGGGTTCGCCTGGGCGGGGCTCTTTCACGTCTGCGGTCGGCTTCCCGAACACCTACGGCGGACCGCCCGCCGGCAAGTCGCGCAAGCGGAGTGTGACCTTCCGGTCGCGCTCCGCGTTTCTTTTTGCCCAGAGCTATGACATGTACGCGCCACGTGGCAGTTCTGCGCATAAGCCTCGGCAGCGCGTGCGGTGGCGTGACGATTGAAAGGCTGTTTCAGGTATGCCTAAAGAAACTCCTAAGCATTACGAGAACCCCCCTTCAACCGTCACGGCGTCACGCGCGATCGGCGGGAAGTCGGTGCGCTCTAGAGGGGGCAGAGAGCAACGGCCCCCGAGAGAACGGGGGGTCACCTACTACCGGTAGTAGGTGGTCGGGGGAATCCGGGAAGTCACTGCGCTCTAGGCAAGGTAGAAGGCGGGGAGTGCCGCACACCCCTTCATGGCAGGTGGTCAGAGTGCCCCGCCTTCTACTCGTCGTGCACCACGAACCCTCGCACTTCAGGGGTTGCCGCCGGAGTCGTGAACGAGTAGCCCACCTGACCCAATCGGTAGAGGTGCGCGGTACCGGCCCCATGCGGGGATATCGGCCGCAGAGATCCGGGTTCGACTCCCGGGGTGGGCGCGTCAAAAGGTAGGCACCTACTGCCGGTAGTAGGTGGTCGGCTTGAGGGGAGGGGGGGTCATGCGCACGCGGTGCCTTGACTGTAGGGGGTGGGCTACTCACTCCGGTCGGTGCGAGCAGCACCACAAGGCGTACGAAGCGGGTCGCACGGTGCAGTCACACCGCAAGCGTCGGGCAGCCATAGCGGCCGGTACTGATGCGGCGGCGCGTCTGCGGAAGGCCGTGCGGAAGGCTGGGCATGGCGACTGTGCTGCGTGCGGTGGGAGATTCCTTCCCAGTGGCGTGGACATCGACCACCGGCAGCCGCTCGCCAAGGGTGGTGAGGACGTGGACGGGAACGTTCAGGTGCTCTGCAAGAGCTGCCACCGGGCCAAGACCCGACGTGACTTCGACCACCAGCGAGCGCCCTTCTGACCGCTGGCCCGATGGGCTGGGCAGGGCGCTCCGAAAGTTCGCCGGCTAGCCGCTCAGCGATCCCGGCCCCAGCTCGAAACATGCGCCCTGGGTGTGGCGCCGAACCCATGCGCCCCCAGTGGTCAACTGGCCTGGGGGGCCGAACAGTCGACGTCTGAGGCGCACGAGAAAGGCACCTCTTAAAGGGAGTTAAGCCCCCGTTAGGAGGTGCCTAGGTGACGCGAGCGAAGAGCCCTGAGCAGCGAACCGGACACCCGTCGGCAGCGCAGAGCGAAGCGGCCCCCGTGGTCTACGAAGGTCGTGCGCCGCGCGTGCCTGCCCACCTGGGCAAGACGGGCAAGGAAGCTTGGCGGACCGTGTGGAGTGCTGGGCAAGGGGCGTACTCGCCGGAGACGGACCGGTACGTCATTCTCCGGTACTGCGAGTTGCATGACCGGCGGGCGGAGCTACTGGCCGTGGTCGCTGCCGACGGTCTCATGTCTGAGGGGTACAACGGTCAGCCCGTTGCACATCCGATGCTCCGCTATGTGGAGTCCACGGAGAAAGAGCTTCGGGCGATTGAGACCGTGATCGGCTTCACGCCGGAAGCGCGTATGCGCCTGGGGATCGTGGCCGCTGAGGCGCGCCGAGTAGCCGCCGGGCCTGAGGACTTCTAGACGTGCAAAAGCCCCGACCGATTGGCCGGGGCTCCGCTGTTCTCAGATGGCTTGCTTGTCGCGTTCTTCGTCTTCGTCGGTTGCGCTCTCCCACTGGGCCATGTGGCCCCGGATGACCTTCGCGGCGTCGCTCTCGCTGAGGTCGTGAGACTGCTGCAAGTAGAGAGTCGCGATGTCTACAAGGGCGTTGATCTCGCCTGCGCGTTCCGCCCGCTTGATCCGCTCCGGGGCCCGCGTTCCGGTGATCGCTGCCTTCCTTCGCGTTGCTCGCGTGGCCCTGCCGATCATTGAGATGTAGAGATCCGAGTAACCCTCTACCCGTAGTGCGTCCCGAAGCCACTGGCGGTACATCGCTACCCCTCTCGCCGTTCGATCTGCGACCGAAGTTAGCCAAAGGCTGAGGGGGTGTCAAGCGTGACAGAGCTTGATCCCGTCATTGCTCGGCACGTTCCGTCGGATGCCCGATTCCCATCCGAGGGGTACCGGGTGGCGAACTGGATTGAACAGTTCTGCTACCTGACTGGCAGCTTCGCCGGCCAGCCGTTCCGTCTGCTTCCGTGGCAGCGAGACCTGTTGATCGATGCCTATGAGCTTCGACAGGATGCCTTCGGGCAGTGGGTCCGCAAACACCGAATGGCCGTGGTGTGCATCGCGCGGAAGAATGGCAAGAGCACCCTTGCCGCCGCAATCATGCTGTACCACCTGATAGCCGATCGGGCGGACTCTCAGCGTCAGATCATTGCCGCCGCGAACGACCGGAATCAGGCGCGCATGGTGTTCGACGCTGCCAAGCAAATGGTGAACGCGTCACCCAAGCTGTCCGCCGTTTGTACGGTGCAGCGCGACGTGATCCGCTTCAAGGACAGCACCTATCGCGTGGTGTCTGCGGATGCCGGACGGCAGCAAGGACTGAACCCATCGGCGGTCTCGCTGGACGAGTACGCGTTCAGCAAGTCGGCCGATCTGTTCGACGCGCTGACGCTGGGGAGTGCTGCCCGAAATCAGCCCATGACATGGGTGGTGTCGACAGCCGGCCCCGACCCTGACGGCCCGTTCGCGAAGCTCTGCGAACAGGGGCAGCGAGTCAACTCCGGCGAAGCCGAAGACCCAACGCTGTTCTTCCGGTCCTGGGGTCCGCGCCTGGGGGATACGGTCGACCACCTTGACCCTGAGGTTTGGAAGGCGTGCAATCCCAGCTTCGAGATTCTGAACGCTGCCGACTTCGAGGCCGCTGCACAGCGGAGCACGGAAGCAAGCTTCCGGATCTACCGCTTGTCTCAGTTCGTCCGGGGCGCGTCCACGTGGCTGCCTCACGGCCTCTGGGACTCTCTTGCGGTGGACGACACCCTGAAGCCCGGGGAGGCCGTTGTGTGCGGCTTCGACGGTTCATGGAAGGGCGACAGTACGGCGCTCACCGCGTGCCGGCTGGCCGATCTTCGGGTGTTCGTTCTGGGCCATTGGGAGGCCCCGCCGGATGACGCGCACTGGCGCGTTCCCATGGGGGATGTGCGGGATGCTCTGCGTTCCACGCTGGACACCTACGACGTTCGGCTACTGGTCGCGGACCCGTACCGCTGGGAAGAGACGCTAGACAATCTGGAGACGGAGGGGTACCCGGTTGAAGCCTTTCCGACCAACAGTCTCAAGCGGATGGTTCCGGCGACTCAGGCTGTTTACGATGCTTGCCGTGACGGCCGTCTTTCTCATGACGGCAACCCTGCTCTTGCGCGTCATATCGGGAACGCGGTCTTGCGCGAGGATCGACACGGGGCCCGAATAACCAAAGAGCACGCTGGGTCACGTCGCAAGATCGACCTTGCCATTGCCATGATCTTGGCCGTCCACGGGGCGGTCATGTACCGGGACGAACACCCCGGATTCACAGACTCGCCGATCCTCGCCACCTGGGAGACGGACGGCCAAGTCTTCAGCTTCGGCGGGTCCGCCGAATTCTTCGATGATCTATGACCACCTACTTCCGGTAGTAGGTGGGTCCACGGGGGGTGTGCCATGGGGTTTTGGCGAACCCTGCTACGGGGCAAGACCCCGGAAATCAACCAGCGCGCATCATGGCATGACGCATCGGACAGCCTTGTTCTACGGGGCCCCGTGTCGTCTTCCGGTCAGCGTGTTGACGCCAGCGCGGCACTGCGAGTGTCCGCCGTCTTCGGGTGCGTGCGTCTCCTGTCGGAGACCATCGCGACCCTTCCTGTTTCAACCTACTCGCGACGGGGCGGTACTCGAAAGTCCGTCAGTTCCCCGCTGTGGCTGGACTATCCGACGGCCGAACCCGGTGGGCTGGGGCGGATCGACCTGTTGTCTCAGGTGGTGCTGAGTCTCCTTCTTGAGGGGAACGCGTACCTGGCCATTCACTGGGACGGTCCGAACATCCTTGGGCTTGAGGTGCTGGACCCGACCCGGATCGACACTCACACGGTCGTGGTGGACGGGAAGCGGCGGAAGGTCTTCTTCGCTTCGGACGTGGATGCCGACGGCAATGAGGTGGCCCTAGGCTGGTTCACTACCCGCGAGATCCTGCACATCCCCGGCATGATGCTGCCTGGGGATTTCATCGGGGTGTCGCCCATCTCCTTTGCTCGTGAGTCCATCGGTCTCGCGCTGGCGTCGCAGACCTACGGGGCAAAGTTCTTTGCCAACGGCGCGATGCCCGGGGCGGTGGTCGAAGTCCCTGGGGCAATGTCCGAAGAGGGGCTTGCCCGTGCACGGGAGGCATGGCGGATAGCCAACTCCGGTGTCGAGAACGCGCACCGGGTTGCGCTGCTGACCGAAGGCGCGAAGTTCTCGAAGATCGCCATGTCCCCGGACGAAGCCCAGTTCCTCCAGACCCGACAGTTTCAGGTTCCGGAGATTGCCAGGATCTTCGGGGTTCCGCCCCACCTGATATCCGACGCGACGAACTCAACGTCGTGGGGTAGCGGTCTCGCTGAGCAGAACCAAGCCTTCGCAATGTTCAGCCTTCGTCCGTGGCTCGAACGGATCGAAGCGGGCTTCACGCGTCTCCTCTTCGCTGAGTCGGCGAACCGTCAGCTCTTCGTGAAGTTCAGCCTTGACGGCATCCAGCGCGGTGCCCCCAAGGAACGCATGGAGATGTACAGCACCGGCCTACAGCAAGGCATTTACAGCATTGACGAAGTGCGCGCCTGGGAAGACCTTGAGCCGCTTCCTGACGGGCAGGGGCAGGCGCACCGTGTGCCGCTGAACCTGGCCCCGGTGGACGAGCCGGACGAGCCCGAAGAGCCGTCGAACCCTGAGCCCGTCGTGGTTCAGCCGGCGGACGAGCAAGACAAGGAAACGGGGGAAGAGGATGACAGCACCGGAGCGCCGGAGTCTGAGCCGACCGGCTGAGGTCCGTACCGAAGGTGAAGCGGTTGTCATGCGGGGGTACGCCTACCGCTTCAACGAGCTGAGCGCAGATCTGGGCGGCTTTCGAGAACGGGTCATTCCCGGTGCGGGGGCGGCCTCACTGAACGTCAACGACGTCCTTGCCACCTTCAACCACGATGCCAACCATCCGCTAGGACGGTCCAGTTCGGGCACGCTCCGGACGGGCGAGGATGCCGAAGGTGGCTGGTACGAAATCGATCTGCCGAACACGACCACCGGCAGGGACCTTGCCGAACTTCTTCGGCGCGGCGACGTGCGCGGGAGTTCGTTCACCTTCCGCGTGAACCGGGACGGTCAGCGCCGTGCCGACACGGACGACGAAGAGACCGGTCTTCCGATTCGCGAGATCACGTCAATGGACGTGTCAGAGGTGGGACCGGTCCTGAATCCGGCCTACCCCACAACTCAGGCGTCTCTGCGGTCGCTTGACGAGTGGCTTACCACGGGGGGCCCGACCGACGGGCCGAACTTTGATCACACGCTCAACCTGCCGCCGCTTGTGCGCGCAGTGATACGGGGGAACTGATATGGACGCTACTACTCTGACCGCCAACTTTGAGGCGCGCGAGAAGGCGACTGACGAACTGCGGTCGCTGGCCGAGGAGTTCGCCGGTAAGGACATGCCGGCCGAAGCGCGCGAGAAGGAGACGAAGCTTCTCGATGCGATTGCCGACTACGACGGTCGCGTGAAGCGGGGCATTGAGGCCGTCAAGCTGAGTGAGACCGCACAGTCCCTCATGGCTGGTCTTCGCGGCACCGGCAGCAAGAGCGGCACTCAGGACAAGCTGAAGGCTGCGGCGGATCAGCTTCGGGCACTGGAGATCGGCGAGACCGCCACCTTCCCCACTGAGTCCCGCGCTGTGATCGACACCACCACTGGCAAGAACGTCATCCCTCGAACCCTCTTCGGCCGTCTGCTCGCTGAGGCCGTGACCCGTTCCACCGTGATGAGTGGTGGTGCAACCCTGGTGTCGACGTCCAGCGGCGAGCCGCTTGACTTCACGGTGGTTACCGGTCGTGCCGCTGCAACCATCGTGGCGGAGAACGGCGCCATTCCAGACAGCACTCCGACCACTGTTCAGCGGTCTGTGGGCGCTTACAAGTACGCCTACGCGTCGACCCTGAGCACTGAGTTCGTCGCGGATGAGGCGCTCGACCTGGTCTCGTTCCTGGTGTCCGACGCCGGGCCGGCCATCGGTCACGGCATGGGCGTTCACTTCCTTGTGGGCACCGGTACCAACCAGCCGAAGGGCATCCTTGCGGCGGCTCCGGCTTCCACGGCTGCGTTCGCCAAGACGGCCAAGGACAACGTCGTCTCCGACGGTCTCATTGACCTCTTCTACGAACTGCCCCAGTCCTACCGGGGCAACGCGGTTTACGTCGTCTCCGATCTGACGGCGGCGAAGATGCGAAAGATCAAGGACAGCACCGGCCAGTACCTGTGGCAGAACGCTCTCACGGCGGGTCTTCCGGCAACCTTCAACAGCTGCCCCGTCTACACGGACGTTGCCATGCCGGACGACAAGGTGCTGATTGCTGACCTCAGCAAGTACACCGTGCGTCTCGCTGGTCCGCTCCGCATTGAGCGATCCATCGACGCGAAGTTCATGAACGACCAGATCGTCTACCGCTTCGTTCAGCGTGCTGACGGCCTTCTCGTCGACGAGCGAGCGGCGAAGGTTCTGACCATGACCGGTCCGTGACGGATCGCCAACTAGGGGCCACCTACTGCCGGTAGTAGGTGGCCCCCCTCGGGGGGGTGTTATGTCCTACGCAACTCTTGCGGATATCAGGGCACTTGACGGCATGGAAGACGTAACGCTCTTCCCGGACGAGACCGTGTCTGACGCCCTGGCCTTCGCTGTCGAAACGGTTGAGACCTACACCGGTCGCAAGTGGGAAGGTGTCGACGCGCCGCCGGAGACCATCCGATGGTGCGTGCGGACGCTCGCCCGTCAATACTGCCTTGACCTTGTGTCGCGCATCCCGGACCGTGCGCTTCAACTGCAATCGGAGTTCGGCTCAATCCAGTTGGCCCAGGCGGGCGGCAACTGGCGGCCTACTTCGCTGCCTGAGGTAAACGCCCAACTCAACCGGTACCGGGTTCGGTTGCCGTTCTACTTCCTGTAGGGGGCCGCGTGTCACTCATCTTCGAAACGAAGGTTGCCCTCTTCGAAGCGTTCAAGACGCGCGTCCCTTCGGGGGTTCAGGTCAGCTTCGCCGACACCGGAAAGGCGGACAGGCGTTCTCAGGTGTGGCTCGGCGAGACCACCGAGGATGACCTAGAGCCCGTTGCCATGCGGGCCGGTGCACGCAAGCCAACGGCCGTTAGCGGCTACGTAGAAGCGCATGGACTGGTCATCTCGCCTGCCGGTCCCATCGTGGCGGAGCGGGCCGTCTACGGCCTTCGTGAGTGCATCGCTGAGGCTTGCCGATCGATCGATCCGGCGACGATTCCGGGCTTGATTGACGTACGGCCGGAGTCCGTTCAAGTGGACACGGCAGAGACAACTGACGGCGCGTACAGCGCCCTCACAGTCCGCGTGAGGATTCGCGGACGCCAGACATAACGGGGGTTCAACATGGCGCTAGACGCATCCATTGGCATCGGTGCTGAGGCTGACTACGGCGTGCCGGCTACCGCGCTCGTCGGCTACGAAGGCAAGTCGGATTCGTGGAAGGTGTCGCGGGAGTTCATTGAGAGCGTCGGCTTTCGGTCCGGTCTTCAGACTGCCCGCGCCGACCGGCGAACCATCGTGAACATGGGCGGGGAAGGAGAGTTGGAGCTAGACGTTCTCGATGTCGGCATGGCGGACGTGCTCCGGTCGGTCTTCGACAAGCACACGTCCACTGAGGCGAACGGCAAGGTGACGCACGTCTTCGAGACGTCCACCCATTCGGGTGCACCCAGCTTCACGGCTCAGATGGTTCGGCCGACCGTCGAAGGCACGCGGGTGGCTTACAAGCATGTCGGCTGTGTGGCAAAGGAGTTCACGCTTACGGCAGACCTGAAGGGGCCCGTTGGCATCAAGGTGGGCTTCGACTTTCAGGATGTCTCGCACTCCAAGGTTCCTGCCCAGATTCTTGCTCCGGTCTACCCGGCGGAGTCTCGTGCCTACGACTGGACCCGTACAGCGGTGTCGCTTCGGCGGAGTGGGGCGGCGGTCCCGCTGGACGCGAACAAGCTGGAGATCAAGGCGGACCTTGGCCTGAAGACCGACCGTCGGTTCCTGCGAGGGAACGCGCTCAAGCGCAAGCCCGTTCGGGCCGCTGTGCCCAGCTTCGAAGGTTCGGCCGAAGGAGAGTTCTCCGACCAGACCCTTCCCCTGTACGAGTCGTTCCTAGCGGGGGAGATCCTGGGCCTGGCTGTCGATCTGGTCGGCATCACTGCGGGCACCTCAATGAAGTGGGAGTTCCCCGCCGTCCAGTTCACCGGGGAGTCTCCGGAAGCTTCCGTGGACGACGTCACTGCAATGAAGCTGCCCTTCCGAATTCTCGATCCGGGCACCGGGGATGCGGTCATCCGGGTTACTTACGTGGAGCCCTCGACGGCCCCGACGGTTCCGCCGGCCGGTGGCTGATTCCGCCTTCACGGTTCGGGTCGAAGGTCTGGAAGAGCTGAAGCGTGCAATGCGTCAGCTCAAGGATTCCGACCTGAACAAGGCCGTCCGTGAAGTCAACAAGACTGCTGCCGAAATCGTGAAGCCGGAGGCTCGGAAGACTGCCCCGTCCGGGCACCGATCCCGAAAGGACAACAAGCGGTACAAGCCCGGGAAGCTGGAGAAGTCCATCACGGTACTCGCGTCCGCGAACTCCGCCGTGGTCAAGGCTGGCTCTGCTTCCAGGGTGCCCTACGCGGGCGCGATCCACTTCGGTTTTCCGCGACGCCATATCCGTCCGAACCGATTCCTTTTCAGGGCAATGGCCCGAACCTCGGATCAGGTATCCGAGACATACGAGCGCGAGATATCTGAAGTGCTCCGCGACAAGCTTGAGAACTAGGAGAAGCCAAAATGACTGAGACCACCGACATGGGTGAGCTGCTTTCCGTCGACATCGATTCCCTTTCCATTGATGAGATCGACATCATTGAGGAGGTCATTGACGCGCCGCTTGATTCCCTTGCGAAGTCCGGGGCTCGTCGCGGTCCGATGCTTCGGGCAATGGCGGTTGTGATCAAGCGCCGGACCGATCCCGACTTCTCGATTGAGGATGCCGGGCGCATTCAGATCTCGATCAAGTCGGCGAAGAAGGTGGACCCTACCGCGCTCAGCGAGTAGTCACGTGCGCACGTCTGCTTGGGCACTTCCGGGGACTCACCTGGGCAGACGTGCGCTCCATGCCGCTGAGAGATTTCAACGCGCTTGTCGAGCAGATGGCTGACGACGTTGAACGGGAACGTTCCTCGCGTGGGCACCGGAGTGGGGCGGGCGGGGACCGCCGTACTCCAGTCATGACCTAACCAAATCCAATACGGCTCAGCCGGCGGTCTACCTGAGTCGTATTGGCGCTCTCTGCTCTGTCCGTCGGCTGACCTCTCATACCGGCGGGGGGTCGGGGGAGTGTCAGCAAAACCAATCAAGATCACCCTACTGGGGGACGTCACAGACCTAGCGGAATCCCTGGGTGAAGCTTCCGACGAGATCAGTTCGTTCGGAAAGAAGGCGGGCGCTTTGGCGCTCGTCGGCGGTGGGGCCATTGCTGCTGGGCTCACGGCCGGTCTCTCTGAGGCCATGGAGCGTGGCAAGGGCAACGACCTGTTGGCCGCTCAGATCGGGGCGACGCCGGAACAGGCCAAGACCCTGGGTGAGGCTGCTGGCCAGATCTTCGGTGATGGTCTGGGCGAGAGCGTTGAGCAGATCAACGACGGTCTCAAGTCCCTTTGGCAGGGCGGTCTAGTACCCGCCGGAGCGACCGCAGATGAGATCGAGGGCATCGGCGCGAAGCTGCTGAACGTCTCGACCATCATGGGCGAGGATCTGGGACCGACCGCGAATGCGGCCGGACACATGGTCAAGACCGGCCTTGCCAAGAATTTTGATGAGGCAATGGATGTGCTGGCACGCGGTACCCAGCTCGGTATCAATTCCTCGGAGGACTTGCTAGACACCTTCGTTGAGTACAGCACCCAGTTCCGCAAGATCGGGATGGACGCCCCGACCGCAATGGGTCTGATGAATCAGGCCCTCAAGGGTGGAGCCCGCGACGCGGATACCGCCGCTGATGCGATCAAGGAATTCACCCTTCTCTCTATCGACGGGTCTGCGGGATCGGCTGCCGCTTACAAGTCACTTGGCCTCAACGCCAAGGAGATGATCACCACTCTGACGGCGGGTGGTCCGAAGGCATCCGAGGCAACGTCCCTGATCTTCGATCGCATGCGGGCGCTGAAAGACCCGGTAGAGAAGAACACTGTTGCTCTGGGACTTTTCGGTACGAAGAGCGAAGACCTTGGTGCCGCGCTCAATGCCATGGATCCGCGTACGGCGGTGGCCTCACTGGGTGAAGTCGCGGGGGCTGCCGACAAGGCCGGGAATACCCTCAACGACAACGCTTCAACACGGATGGCTGCGTTCGGCCGGCAAGCGCAACAGGTGTTCGTGGACGTGGTCGACAAGTACGTGTTGCCCGTAGTCGAGAAGACCGCTTCGAAGTTCCAGAGCCTCGGGTCTGTGGTCAGCGCGAGCATCGACTTTGTAGAGCGGTACCGAACCCCGATCACCCTTCTCGCCGGAGCCATCGGCGTCATCCTGCTGCCGTCCCTGGTGGCATGGGGAGTCACGTCCACCCAGGCGGGCATAGCCAACGTCATTGCCTGGGCAACAAGTTCCAGTGCGTCAGCCGGCGGCGCCGCAAGCCAAGTACTTGCCCACTGGGCAGTGATCGGAGGGTGGCTGAAGTCGGCCGCCCAAGCGGTCATCTCCGGGGCCCTGGTGGTCGCTCAGTGGGTCATGATGGGCGCCGAGTCCTTGGTACAGGCAGCCCGAATGGCAGCCGCGTGGCTCATAGCCATGGGGCCGGTCGGCATCATCATCGGCATCATCGTTGGCCTTGCCGCTCTCATCTGGGCCAACTGGGACAGTGTCAAGCGCTGGACGGCCGAAGCCTTCGACTGGGTCATGGTGAAGATCAAGCAAGCGATTGATTTCGTGGTGTGGCTCTTCATGAACTTCACGGGTGTCGGCTTGCTGATTCAACACTGGGACACCATCAAACAGAAGACAGCCGAAGCTTTCCTATGGATGGCAGAGAAGGCGCGTGCCGGACTTGATGCGATTGTCAATTTCTTCACGAGCCTCCCAGGGCGAATCATCGCAGTAGGCGGAATGATCCGCGATGCCGCCGGACGGATCGGGCAGACCGTCATTGACGGCATTACATCGGGGCTCTCGAAGTTGGGTGGGTTCGCCTCGGATCTCACCAGCACGATTGCCGGGGCAGCCAAGGGCGCTATCAACAGCGTTATCGATCTGCTCAACTGGGCCATTCCGGACCGTCTTGGTTGGGGTGCTCTGTCGATCGATCTCCCCGACAATCCGATTCCCAAGATCCGCGCCATGGGTGGACCGGCAGGCGGACGGGTCCGGGTGGGCGAGCGCGGGCCGGAGGAGGTTTGGCTTCCGGGTGGTTCGTCCGTGATCCCGAATCACGCCATGGGAAGCGGCGGGGTGACCGTCAATGTCACCAGTCAGGCAGACCCGTTCGAGATCGGCCGCCATGTCGCGTGGGCGCTGCGGGTCGCGCCCCGATAGTTCAGCGGGGGCACCTACTACCGGTAGTAGGTGCCCTCTCTCAAGAGGGGGGATCCATGGGAGAGTTGGAAGACTGGACGTGTGAATACGGTGGGCTTGTCATGGGGCTGCCGGACTCCGCGCTGTCCATCGTTCAGGTGGACGGCTTGCTGTCGCTGCCGGATGTGCGAAGCTCTGATCTGACGCTCGTTCAGCGTGACGGACTCTGGGCGGGAGACGACTACTTGGGGGGTCGGTCCGTCACTCTAACGGTCGAGATCTACGGCAAGGATCTCGAAGAATTCTCGAAGGTCTCCAATGCCCTACAGGCAGCCTTCAGGACCGGCCGGGGGGAGATGCCCCTACGGTTCCGGTTCCCGGGCGTTGCTGGGGGTCGCACGGCCTTCGTGGGGGTCCGTCCGCGCAAGCGTGGGGCGCCCCTGAATCTTCAGTTCGCCTATGGCGTCTGCAATGTGGTGGTCGAACTGTTCGCCACGGACCCGGTTTTGCATGCGGACTCCGTGCGGTCGGTGCGTGTCACGAGTGCCCCGACGGCGCCGGACCCGGTGGCCTACTTCACTCAGTGGGGGTCGGTGCCGGCTAAGCCCGTGGTGACTGTCACGGATGCCAAGAACCCGGTATTGCTGGACACCGTGACCGGCCTCAAGTTCGGTGTCACGTACACGGGTTCGTTCACCGTGGACAGCGTGGCTCAGAAGGTCACGACGTCCGGCGGGGGCGACATCACAGGGCTTGTGACGGACGGGTCCGTGTGGCCGGAGTTCGAAGCTGGGGACCATCGGCTGACGCTGGTCAGCGAGAACAAGGACGTGGAAGCGGCGGCGGTACTCACGTGGCGCGAAGGCTGGGTGTAACGGGGCGGGAAGTCGTTGCGCTCTAGGGCCCGTAAGAACGGGGGTGCCTATGAGTGCAGCACGATACGAACTCCTTCAGACCGACCTACGAACAGGCGAAGTCGTTGCCCGCCTGCCGGCTACCGGGATTTCCTACACGGAGGTTCTGAATCAGGCCGGGGCGGGCACCTTCGGCATACCGCTGAGCGCACCACAGGCAGACCCCTCGAAGCTCGTAGCGGGTGGCTCCGGGCTCGTAGTCGTCCGGGACAGTGAACCCGTATGGGGCGGCATCCTGTGGTCTCTCGCGGCAGACCTAGCCGCTGGAACCCTGAGCCTGGGGGCAAGTGGCTATCACAGCCATTACAAGGGTCGACACTTTGTGGACGGCTTCGACGGCGAAGAGTGGGACATTGCCGATCTGCTGAGGGCTTGGCTCAACCGGCTCAACGCGGTGAACACTGACCTTTCCGCGCTGACTCCGACGGGGCGCACGCGAACACGTCGGTGGTCGAAGGACGAACTCAAGAATGTCGCCGACGCCATCACGGAGATGTCCGACAACATCGGCGGCTTCAACTTCCGCTATGAAAGCTTTTGGGTCGACCGGGGCAAGGTCGTCGGAAACAGGTTCAAGATATCTGACCGGTCCGGCAGCGCAACAATGCACTACCTGACACACCGGGTCGACTGTGATATCCGGTCCGTAACCTATGACTCTACGCCCTTGGCAACAGCGGCTTACGCGGTGGGAGCCGACAACGGGGCAGGCGAAAAGCTCGTCGGCATTGCGACCAACTCAGAGCTAGTCCAACGCATTCCGACGAAGCAAATGGTTGCCACCTATTCGGATGTGAAGGAAACAGAAAACCTCCTCCTCAAGGCGCAGGCAACCGTGAATGCTGGCCGGGCGCCCGTGGCGATTCCGACGCTGAATCTCTACCCCGGTGCTCGTCCTCAGGACTACCTGCCCGGTGACGTGTGCACCGTGACCGCTGACAGCGGCTACGTCTCGTTGAGCAGTGAGTTCATTCTCACTGAGCGCAAGACCGACGTTGACACCACTGGCCGCGAAACCATCGGACTCGCCCTAGCAAACAGGGAGTTGTTCAGCAATGCCATCCCCAGTTAACTCCTTGCCGCCCTCACTGCTGAACGAGCTTGCGGAGATGAACCGCCGGCTGGCGGCAATCGAGCGCGCGCCTGCTCCGATCAACACCTTTGACCGGTACCCAACCGCCGAATGGGACCCGACAGCCCGGGGAATCGTTGGTGACAACACTTGGCACGCCGTGTCTATCGCCAACGTTACGGGCATGGTTTTCGACCGCCTTGAAACGAAGTTCGTCAGCTACAACGTACTCAAGGGACGTCGCGAAATCGAGATCCGCCTAGCTGCCTACCGGCACGGGCGTGAGGGCGGCAAGGACATTGTTTCCGCTTCGAGTGCATGGCGTCTTATCGGCAACGAAAGCGCGTTCCTCTCCTCGGGAATGATCCGGTGGATTCATGGAATTCCGCACGGCTGGAGCTATGCGCGGGACACAGACGTCTACACGGTAGAGCTACAGCTTCGCTACGCGGTCGGCCCTGAACCCGTTCCCATGGCCCGGATCTACGTACTGGGGGCGCTCAACACCGCTTCGACCGACGGCCTTGAGTACCGGGGCGTCTTCGAGCAAGACGGCGTATGGCGCAACGCACCCATGGCCCGGGAAGGGTCTGAGTTCAGCGCTGGCCTGCTGGACGTTGCCGCACCCGGTGTTGACCACGGGAAGGCCCAGCTTTCCGGAATGCAGTACTGCGTAGGACTGCCCGCCTCTCGCGTGCCGGACGCTACGGCGGAAGGTGTGCTGACCTACGGGCTGGAATGGCAGATTGCGCGCGGGCCCGCACTGAATGAGCCCGTAACGAACCTGTAGGGGGTGACCGTGAACTTCGCTGACGCACTGAACGGAACGGAGATCCTGGCACCCGTTCTCGTTTTTCTCGCCTTCTCGCTACAGCGCTGGAAGACCGGCATGCGCGAAGCATGGCGCGAGGAGGCGGAGGCATACAAGGCGCGTGCGGAACGCCTTGACGGCGAAGTGGCGAAGCTGCTTGCCGAAGTTCGGGCGCTCCGAAAGGAGAATGCCGAACTCCGCGAAGAGATCACAGAGCTACTGAGCCGCTAGGTCGGACCACCTACTACCGGTAGTAGGTGGTCCAAGGGGGGATGCATGACCACACCACCGCCGGGGCTTCCGGCAAACATTCCAACCGTCCACGTACACGGCCGGTACCTGGGGCCGGACGGTCGACCCCTTACGGGGAGTGTGACCTTCAGTGCGCCTTCGCTGCTGACCTTTCCGGAGAGTGACGTCTTCGTTGCCGGTCCGGTGTCTGCCCAGCTGGACGAGTCGGGGCGAGTCTCCGTCAGGATTCCGGCAACGGACGCCCCGGGTATGAACCCCTTCGGGTGGGCGTATCTGGTGAAGGAGAACCTTGCTGGCGTAGTCGGCACGCGGACCTACGTCATGCTTGCACCGAAGGCCGTGCCGGACGTCGACCTTGCCGACGTTGCGCCTGCCGACCCTGGCGCCCCCAACTATGTGGGTGTGATCGGACCTGCCGGACCGAAGGGTGATACGGGTCCCCCTGGTCCGCCCGGGGCGAAGGGCGACAGGGGCGCGGACTCTGTGGTTCCGGGGCCTCAGGGTGTCAAGGGTGACCCGGGTCCGATGGGTCCGGCCGGAGCGACCGGCGGCAAGTACTTCTACGGAACCGACGTGCCGGCCAACACCCTGGGGGCCGACGGAGATTTCTATGTCCGCAGTGAGAGCCAGACGCTTGCCAGTCTGGTATCCGTCACTTACATGTCTGTGTGGCTGAAGGTGGCGGGCGTCTGGGTGCAGCAGGGTGCCCAGATTCGCGGCAATGTCTGGTACGTCGGTGCCACCAATCCGGCAGCCGCGAAGACCGGTGATCTCAATTTGAACCCCACCACGGGTGACGTGACTCAGCGGGGCTCCATTTCATGGGCAACGGTGGGGAACCTCAAGGGTCCGGCGGGTCCGAAGGGGGACACGGGTCCCGGGGCGTTCGGCACGAAGGCTGATTACGACGCGCTAGCCGGGCGCATGAGCAGCGTTGAGGGAATCGTCACCACGCTGAACGGCTTCGTCACCGACGCACTGAACCGAATTCAGAGTCTAGAGACGCGTGTCACGGCCCTGGAACACCGCTAGCCAACCATCGATCAAGCGGCCCCGCTGGGACTTCCTGCGGGGCTTCTTCATGCTCACAAGGGGGAACTATGGCGTGGTACCCGAACGCTCGAAAGCTTGAGGTTCAGCCGGAGTCCGACGCTCAGCCGGCTATCCGACCGACTCAGCTCATTCTTCACAGCCTGGCTGCACCGTGGACCGGTCAGCGCACCTATGAGTATTGGCGAGACTCCACCAATCTGGAGAGTCATTTCTTCGTGGGCTTCGATGGTGACGTTGCCCAGTACATCGGAACCCAGACCCGTGCCGACGCGAACATGCATGCCAACCGGCGAAGCGACGGAAGTGGGGCTGTCAGTGTCGAGTCCGCTAGCAACCTGAACCACAGCGACCCGTGGACGGACGCACAGATCAACGCACTCATCGGAATCGGCGTGTGGATGTGGCGTACGCACGGTGTGCCCCTTCGTATCTGCCGAAGCTGGGATGACCCCGGCTTCGGTCTCCACAAGATGTTTCCTCAGTGGTCCGACGGTGGCACTGCCTGCCCGGGTACCGCACGTACCGCCCAGTTCTATGACCGGATCTTCCCTGGCATTGTGGCTGCTGCCAACGGCAACTCCGGCGGGTCGTCCGGTGGTTCGGGCGGGGGCACTCTCGCCCCGTTCCCCGGTGCCGACTTCTTCAAGAGCAACCCGCGAAGCCCCGTCATCACTGCCATGGGCAAGCGGCTCGTCGCTGAGGGATGTTCCGCCTACTCGTCCGGTCCGGGTCCTCAGTGGACGGACGCTGATCGACAGTCGTACGCCAAGTGGCAGCGCAAGCTTGGCTACTCCGGCAGCGATGCGGACGGTTGGCCCGGCGCAACTTCCTGGGCGAAGCTCCGTGTTCCCAACGACTGACCAACCCGAACAGCCCACCGGCCAACCGTGGCCGTTCCAGTACGGCCTACGGCCTCCCGTGGCAGTAGCCAACTACCCATCCCAGAAGGGGAATCACATGCTTTTCGTCCGTACCCATGCCGCGCGTCTCTACGCGCTCGCCGTTGCCGTTCTCGCCCTGGTGGCGCACTTCGTTCCGGAGCTGCCGTCTGCGCTCGTCCTGGGCGTGGTCGCTGCTGCTCTGGGTCTGGGTGAGGCGGTGCACCGGGTGGCCGGTCCGACCCCGGTTGCTGAGCCGGCCAAGACCGTTGGCCCCTTCGAGGTTGCCGAGTGACCTTCCCCAACATCGCTCTCATCGGCAAGGCCAGGGCAGGCAAGGACACGATCGCTGGTCACCTGATCTCGCGACACGCGTACGCCCGCGTTGCCTTCGCCGACCCCCTCAAGGCGGTGGCTCTTGCTGCTGATCCCATCGTGGGAGTTGAGGCCGGTCATTTCGGCTACCTGTCGACACGCCTGTCTGAGGTCGTGAAGCGGCATGGATGGGAGAAGGCCAAGACTACTGTCCCCGAGGTGCGCCGGGTGCTTCAGCGAACGGGGCAGGCGGTTCGCAACGTCGATCCGGACTTCTGGGCGAACCTTGCCATGGACCGGATCGACACAGCGGAAGCGTGGAGCCTGCCCGTGGTAGTCACGGACTGCCGTTACGCCAATGAAGCCGAAGCCCTCAGGGCCCGAGGCTTCAAGCTTGTCCGGGTAGTCCGCCCCAATAGCCGGCCTTCCGCCGAGACCAGCATCCGTGATCACGTCAGCGAGACGGAACTAGACCGATTTGGGGTGGACGCCACCGTGCTCAATTCGGGCAATCTGGTCTCACTGGAGACTCAGGCGCTAGACCTGCTTCGAACACTCGCATGATTCAACCCACCTTCCCGACAAGGGAGTTGGGCAGGCCCCCCGCTTCGGCGGGGGGCTTTCGTGCGTCTGGGGCACCTACTACCGATAGTAGGTGCCTCCCCCGGGTGAATCCTGCCGTTTCGCTTGCGACGGTCCGTCAGCTTCGCTACTGTCATCCCTGCAAGCACCGCACAGGGCGGGGCCCGAGAAGGGACGCATCGTGACCACTGACACCGAGACTTCGGAGACCGAGACCCCGGAGACCCCGGCGAACCCGGTGAAGCTCACTGCCCGCGAGAAGAAGGAAGCGGAAATCCGCGACCTGATTGAGCGCGTTCCCTCGGTCGTTGCTGAGGACGACGCCGAGAAGCTTGAGAACCTTCGGGGGGAGGCCAAGACCCTGATTGGTGAGATCCGGGGCTCCGGTGCTGCTGGCGTAAAGGCGAAGCTTCGCAACGACTTCGACCGCGCCATTGAGAAGGCCGAGAAGGACCGGAAGGCTGTCGCCCGTCAAGCCGCCGCTTCGGTCGTGTCTCAGGAGACCGTGGACTACACCACGATCGAAGGCATGACGGAGATGGTCGAGGACGAAGCCCAGCGGATCCGGGCGGGTGTTGAGCACGAACTCAAGTTCTCCGACATCGCCAAGGACATTGCACGGGCGTCCATCCGCGCCGCCGTTCGCGTCAAGGACAAGAACGGCAACCCGGACTTCCACAAGAAGACCAACGCCAACAAGCAGCGCACCCAGGATGTTGCCGCCAAGGCCGGGGAAGCCTTCCAGGGCGACGACAACGAGGAGAGCCGTAAGGCGCTGGGCCGTCTGCTCAAGTCAGTCCAGAACCAGAACAAGACTGCGCTTGTCGAGTACGTTCGCGACCTCGACAACGATCCCGAGGAGGCGAAGCTTTGGGAGCGCGCCATTGAGGCGAACCCGGAGGCTTCCCCCTCTGAGGCAGTGTTCTCCTTCTACGGCATCGAAAACGTGACGAGCAACGAACAGAAGGCACTGGACCGCGCTGCCAAAAAGGCGCTCGCGGAGCTTGCCGCCGAATCCGAGGGTGACGACGAAGAAGACGAAGACGGCGAGACTGAGGAAGAGACCGAGGGAGAGACCGCCGAGTCTGCCGCACTTCACAAGGTGCTGAACTACATCTCGAAGGCTGGCGGCTTCCTCGCCAACGTCGAAAAGAAGAAGGACAAGCTGACCGCCGAGGAGAAGGCGGCAGCGAAGGCAGAGCTTGACAAGCTCGTCAGCAAGAGCGCGACGCTCGCGGCAATGCTCAACCAGTAGGCATACTCAAGCATGAGCCCCGTCCTTCCTGAACCCAGGAGGGGCGGGGCTTTCGCCTAGGTCACCTACTACCGGTAGTAGGTGGGTGAAGGAGGAGGCGTGTTCAAGGCGAACGCGCGCAGGATCGGCAGGGACTTCGTTGGTGGAGTCGCTTGCGAGACTGCTGAGTCGGCGGCAGCTCATCTGCTCATGCTCATGAAGGCCGACGGCTACGGCGGCGACGAAGCCGAAACGCTGGAACAGCTTGTCAGGGGTGAGGCTGTGCAGCACAAGAGGTTCGAGTATCAGGTGACCGAAGGGGGCGGGGCGTGAGTGGGGAAGCGCGCAATGAGGGAGACCCGATCCGAGAGGCTGTCGAAGGTCTGCGCTATGGCGGATTGGATCTCCACCAGAACATGGCGTGGTACTCGGTTTGGATGACCCTTCGCAAGTTCGAAACTTTCGATGAGGTACGGGACTGGGTGGTGGAAAAGTCCGGCGGTCTGCGTCTGACATGGCAGACGACCATCGGAGACTCGCTGAAGGCTGATGCCGCCGAGGTGCCGGACAGTCCCGAAGGCATCGAGGGAGACGGCGGGGAGAAGGTTATTGCCTGCGGCACCGTAAACGGCGACAGCTACACGCACGCGCTGAAAGGCGACATGCGCACCGTGTGCCCGCGCGGGCTTGCGGTGGACATCGCAGACGGTCCGGTGACGTGCCCGGACTGCCTGTTCCTCCTGAGCGACGAAGAAGGTCCCTGAGCACCCCTCTGGCTTCCCCTCAGCCCCCGTCTGGCCCCAGTGGTCGGGCGGGGGTTCTTCGCGTCTTCAAGGGCCCTTGCGGCCCCTCAGCGGGCTCGGCGTAACCCGCGTGACGAAGAGGTGGTTCGATGCCCTCTTCCGACTCCCCTAAGAAATCTCTAAGGCTTCCCAGAAAGACCCCTCAACCGCCACATCACCGCGCCGGGCGCTGGGAGCCTCTGCGCTCTCCCATCGTGTGACAGCGACACACGAGCCCGGAGGGGGCGCACATGGGCGCAGTACGGACCATCCAGCGCGGCGGTAGCCGCTTCTACCTCGATCCGGACCGGCCGGAGATCAAGCTTCCCGGAGTCACCTCGATCATCAGCATGCTTCCGAAGCCCTTCCTGATGTATTGGGCTGCGAAGCTGACCGCTGAGCTTGCGGTGGACTCCCTGCCCTTTGTGGCGCAGATGGCAGAGCGCGACCGACAGGGGGCGGTGGACTACCTGAAGGGGGCTAGCCGGCGGTATACCAAGATTCGCGCCGACATCGGCAGCAAGGCACATGACCTCTTCGAGCGCATGATTCGAGGGGAATTCGTCGGCAGGGTGCACCCTGACCTTGAGCCCTATCGCGTGCTCTTCGCTGACTTCCTCGCGAAGGTGAACCCGGAGCTTGTCAGGGCCGAAGACTGTGCATGGTCGGACCGTTACGGGTACGCCGGAAGCTTCGATGCGATCCTTCGTATCTGGCTGGACGACGAGCGCCGGCCGACCCCGGACCGAAGCGGAACGCCCGTCCTTCTGATGGTCGACTGGAAGACGTCGGCTGCCACCTATCCGGAAGTGGCGTTGCAGATGGCTGCCTACGCGAACGCGGACCTGATCATCTCGCCGGACGGGTCGCGCGAGAGCATGCCGGACTTCGACGGTGCCGCTGTTCTCCACATCACGCCGGAGGGATGGGCGCTCAAGCCGGTACGGATCGATGCCGACGTTTTCGATCTGTTCCTTGTGCTGCGGAAGGTTTTCGTGTGGGACCGCGAGACCTCGAAGACCGTGATCGGCAAGGCTCTTGCCGCAAGCACTGCGGCTCTGGTCACGGGTACTCAGCGGCGTGCCGGCTAGCCCGGAAGTCTCTGCGCTCTAGGTGGGTCAGAAGGGGCGAGCAAGCGAAGAAGTCACCTACTACCGGTAGTAGGTGCGGGGGTCCTTGCTCGCCTCTTCCTTCAAGCAGTAGTCACACAGGGGGAGTTCGCGCATGGCGCTTCGCATTTTCGAGACCGACCCGGATGCTCTTCCGAAGGTCTCCCAGTTCGCCGACGACACCGTTGGGCGCTTCCACAGTGGGCGCCAGGAAGACGGCATTCCCGTTGCGCTGGCACACTGGCGGATCACCACGGGTGACCCGACGGTGGCCCAGGCGGTTGCCCAGCTTTTCGGCGGTTCTCCGGTTACGGACGACGAGAGCACCGCTGAGAACAACATCGAGGTTCAGACCGATAAGGCGAAGATCCTGGTTGTTCTGGACGGCCCGGAGTCCATCACTTCTGACATGAAGCTGTGGAACAGCGGCAACCTTGTTCATCACTGCGACGGGGTTGAGTACCTGTCTCCGGATGACCTCAAGGGCCGTCCGTGCCTCTGCCCGAAGCTCATGGAAGAGCGTAAGGCGGCAGCCAAGCGGAAGATGGGGCCGTCCCCTTCGATCTCCGTGGAGTTTCGGGTGGCCGATGATCTCGACCTTGGCAAGTTCCGCTTCCAGAGCGGGAGTTGGAAGATGGCTGAGGTGCTTCACGAGTACGACAACGCGCTTGCCCGTGTTGGCGGTCCGGCGCTCGCCGAACTGACGCTTGAGCTTGTGGAGTACACCACCAAGAAGGGGCGAGACGTCAGCTATTACAAGCCGGTCGTTAAGGTTCTCAAGAGCTGGAACGATGCGGTTTCCGATCCGAAGTACTAAGCGGTACGGGGCTCTGGGCTAACCCCCGGGGCCCCTTGTCGCGTCTCTCTGGGGGGTGAGACGCATTCCGATTCTAGAGCTGTGCGCCGGCTATGGGGGGCTTGGCCGTGCGGTGGAAGCGCTGACCGGTGACCGGGTGCGGTACGTGGCGGAGAGTGATCCGCATGCCGCTCTCATCTTGGCAATCCGGTATCCACGTGCGCCCAACCTGGGTGACATCACACGGATTGATTGGTCCGCAATTGCGGGACAGGTGGACATCATCACGGCAGGTTTTCCCTGCCAGGACATTTCGAATGCGGGGAAGCGGGCGGGGTTGCATGGTGAAAGGTCGGGCATCTGGGCGAACGTCCTTGAAGCCGTTCGCGTTCTTCGACCGAATCTCGTCTTCTTGGAGAACGTTGCCGCTATCCGACGACGGGGGCTCCCGGATGTACTCGGGGGATTGGCCTCGATCGGGTATGACGCAAGGTGGTGTTGCTTCCGCGCGTCCGGCGCTGGAGCCGCCCATGTCCGGGACCGGTGGTTCTGCATCGCTTCCCCTGCTACCGACCCCGACAGCATCGGACGGTACACGGGGGCCGGACTTCGCGAAGGCTGACAGGCCGGGAGCCGGCGGGGACGACCTGACAACCACGGTGGCCCGGCTGTTCGACAAGGACCGTGCCCACAAGCTCTTCAAGACTCCGACCGCCAACTTGTCCAGCAATGGCGCACCGCAGCACCCGGACAAGCGGAAGGCCGGGGGGCATGGGCCGAACCTTGACGACGAAGTCTCCTTCCTGCTGCCCGTCGACCCGGACGAAGCCGAAGAGGTCTTGCCCGGTGTTTTCCATTCGCCGCGCGACTGGTGGGCGGACTACGGTCCGGCGGTCCATCGCTGGGAAATCCTTCTTGGGAGCCCCGCCCCGATCCCAGTGGAGTTCGGCCCGCGCGGGGGGCGCCGGCTAGCGGCAGTCTTTGCGGAATGGCTCATGGGCTTGCCCCGAGGATGGGTGACCTTTATTCCCGGACTCAACCGGGCGCGGCAGCTTCGAGCCATCGGCAATGGCGCCATGTCCCAACAGGCATTCACTGCCTATCTGCATTTGCTCAACCACAAGGAAACAGGGGACGAAGATGGGGAAGCGGGGGACCGTAACCGACTACGCGGGTGAGGAACTGTACCCGGGTGATCTGGTCGCGTACGCGGCCCGACAGGGGAACCGGGTCCGTATGGCGGATGCCATCGTGCGGAAGGTTACGGCGCGCATGGTCGACGGCCGACTTCGGCCAATGCTGAAGGTTCAGCCGACCGGCATCGAAAGCGGTTTCGTGAAGCGCCGGAGCCTGCGGAAGACGTGGATTGCCGCCGAACACGTGCGGCTCGTTCTGTCCGGCGTCGCACGGCAGGACTGACAGAGGACGGGGCCGGATCACTCCAACTGTGGGGCGGTCCGGCCCTTTGTCGTACCACCTACTTCCGGAAGTAGGTGCCAAGGGGGGCAGATGAGAACGGCAGTCGGAAAGAACCGTGCGGTGCCGCTGGGAAACCTGCGCGCCATGGGAGTTGGGGACGTAGTGGTGATCCTCCGGGGAGCGGACGAGCGGCAGGACTGGGCGCGGTATGTCGAAGCGATCGGGACGGCCGTAGGTCGAGGGGCTGACGCCCGGTGGGACCGTGGCTAACCCCAACAAGCAAAAGGGAACAGCCTGGGAGTCCCGCGTCAGGGACTATTTGAATTGGTCCCTGGGTCTAACCGGGGACGGCGGAAAGTTCGTCGACCCCTTCAACGGGTTGAACGTGCGCCGCGCAGCGCAAGAGGGCTCACACGACGTCGGAGATGTTCACGCGGTTCCATTCGTGTTGGAGTGCAAGGACGTTGCGAAGCCAAGCGTTCCAACCTTCCTTCGGCAAGCCGAAGTTGAAGCCGTACATGCCGGATTCCCTTATGGCGTCGCCGTGGTGAAGCTCCGTCGGGCGAACGTTCGTGTTGGCAAGGTCCACTTCACCATCCGGACGTGGACGCGCGTGCGTCTCGCCCTGGGGCTCAACTCCCGTTCCTTCGCCCATCTTTACGGCTTCACGTTCTCGCTGCGGGGGATCGACACCGGGCGGTGGTACGCGACCACGGACCTTGAGCGCTTCGCGATCCTGCTTGCCAATGTACGGGCTGCCAGGCACTCACGGTAATAGCCGGCGGCGGAGCTCCCGGCCTCAAAGGAGGACAGAAACGGACATAGGGGGCCCCGCGGGAAGGCCCTGCTGTCACGCTCGGTGAGAAGTCCTTGCGCTCAAGGGCATGTGAGAAGGGGGAACCTCACATGCAACTGACTGCACTACTTGCCCGATTCGAAGATGTGACAGAGGTGCCCGACGGGTACCTTGCTCGGTGCCCGGGGCACACCGATTCCCGCCCGTCACTTCGGGTCTGGGTGGGGGAGGATCGTAAGGTCCGGCTAGCCTGCCGCGCCGGATGCCCTGCCGACACGGTACGGATAGCCGCGCGGCTGGAATGGTCAGACCTCTTCGACGTCCAGGGCGACGCCGTCACGGTGCCGGCTGAACGCCCGTCGCTCGTCGGCCCTGGCCCAACTGCCTCCCTTGCTAGCTACGTTGACCACACAATCACCATCATCGGCAAGCAGGATGACGAGTGGGCTGTGAAGGCAGCACAGTATGCCTGGGACCGCTTTGGGCTTGACCTCGATGCCTGTCGAGACCTTGACATCGGCGTGGACGACGGAGAGATGATCCCCGGTCTTCCGTGGCGGTCTCGCGCCTTCCTCGCCTACCCGCGTCTTACTGTTCCACTCCGGAACTTCCGGGGAGTGGCGCACGGTCTACAGGGGCGAGACCTCAGCGGGCAGTGCCCCGGCCGGTGGCTCTCGTTGCAGAACCCAAAGGGCTCCCGGTGGGGGCTCTACGGGGTCTTCAAGGGACAGGGGGGCTACGGGACCACCATCATCACGGAAGGCCCTGGGGATGCCCTCACAGCCGTTTCTGTGGGCTATGACGCCGTAGCCGTACGGGGCGCCTCACTCGCCGGAAGTCCGGAGCTGTGGGAAGAGTTGGCCGAAGGTCTCAAGGGCAGTCACGTCCTGGTGGCCGGAGACAACGACAAGGCCGGGAAGGGATTCTCACAGCGTCTCGCCGAAGGGCTTGCCGCCCATGGTATCGAGGTGTACGCCCTTGATCTGCCCAACACCGTTGAGGATCTTACGGATTGGCGCGAGAGCGGCCCCGCTGGCTTTCCTCTCGCGCTCCACCGTGCGGTCAAGGAGGCACGGCCCGTTCGCGGCAGTGCCGAAGTTCAGGCTCACGCCGTCGCGGTGGAACTGACCGACCGAACCGGGGCCGACGTCGTTACCGGAGACCAGGGCTCCGAAGCGGCCCGCATCCTGGCGGGGCTCATCAACCGCTATGGCGAGAGCGACGCCATGAACGCGCACGCATTGACGGCGTGGACCAACGGCCGAATCCGGTTCGCCCCGGGCCTGGGCTACTACGTGTGGTCGGGCAAGGTTTGGGAGCGCTCAACCGTCAAGGTGCGTCAGGAGATTCACCGCATGGGCGCCGCGCTCGTCCTGGCCGGCGAAGTTCAGAAGGCGCGCGGCTTCACCATGACGACCCGCATTGACGCGCTGCTGACGGAGCTTCGAAGCGTGCCGACAGTTCACGTGGACGCTGCCGCCTTCGACGCACGCCCGGAACTCCTCAGCTTCAAGAACGGGACAGTGCACCTGCCGACCGGCGAACTCCGCCCGCACAGTCCCGGGGACATGCTGACGTACTGTCTCGACCTCGACTACCGGCCGGATGCGGAGTGCCCCCGGTGGGAGGCATTCCTTCGAGAGATCTTCCCGGGTAACCCGGACCTTCCCGCGTACGTTCAGCGCCTTGTCGGCTATGGCATTTCAGGGTCGGTCGACGAACAGTGCTTCGTGGTGGCATGGGGTAAGGGGGCGAATGGAAAGAGCGTTCTCACAGACACGCTGACTCGGGTATTCCATCAGATCAGCAAGACCACGCCCTTCTCAACATTTGAGGAGAAGTCATCCGGGGGAATCCCGAATGACGTTGCCGCACTGAGAGGTGCGCGTCTCGTCATGGCAAGCGAGGGGGAGAACGGGCGGCCTATGAGTGAGGCCGTTCTCAAGCGGACCACCGGCAAGGATGAGATCAGCGCGCGATTCCTCAGGCAGGAATTCTTTACCTTTCGCCCGTCCTTCCTGCTGATCCTCGCGACCAATCACAAGCCCCGGTTCCGTGGCCAGGATGAGGGCCTGTGGCGAAGGGTCAAACTCATTCCCTTCCGGCGCTGGTTCGCCCCCGAGGAACGGGATTACAACCTTGATCGCAAGCTCATTGCGGAGTCGGAAGGGATCGCCGCATGGGCGGTGCGCGGTGCTGTCGAGTGGTACCGGGATGGACTGGGTGATCCCGGCGTTGTCCTGAAGGCCAGTAATGAATATCGGCAGACGTCAGACGCGCTGGCCGGCTTCTATCCGGGTGTTCTTGAACCCGGATCGGATGACGACGTCATGAATGGGAACGAAGCCTTCAATGCCTACTTGGATTGGGCGGAACAGGAAAACCTTCCCCCGCGCGAACGGTGGACGCGACGCACCTTTTATGACGCCATGGAAGAGCGGGGAGTGACGCGGCGGAAGACCCGACAGGGAATCGCGCTGTCAGGTCTGCGACTGCCAGAAGGCGACAAGGGGGCGCCTGGAATCTTCAACAGCTAGGCAATACCGAGGGGCACCTACTGCCGGTAGTAGGTGCCCCCTTGGGGCGGTATGCAGACCTACCGCCATGAAGTGACGGGTGAGACCGTCACGGTTCACGTACCAGAGAATGCAGACGACCTAGGGGAGTTCACGGAGTGGGTCCGATCGGCCTCCCGTCGCGGGCCGGTTGCGCTGGATACGGAAACCAGCGGACTGGACGTTTTTGCCGATCGCTACCGTCTTCGCACCGTACAGTTCGGCGACAGCGCCGACGCGTGGGTGATCCACTGGGAGCGCGGGGGCCTCTTCCGGTCCGTTGCCCGGTTGGCGCTGGAGAACGTCCGGCGCTTCCTGATACACAATGCGCCGTTCGATTGGCTCGTTCTTGATCGGCACGCTGGGGTGTCGGTCGAATCGCTCGCACCGCGTACCACGGATACGCGCATCAAGGCGGTGCTTCTCGATCCGAGGCAGCCCCAGGAAGGTGGCCTAGGAAGTGCCCTCAAGCCCCTAGCCGGCTACTACGTCGACCCGTCCGCGCCGGACACTCAAGGAGACCTCACAAGTGTCTTCCGGTCGCTGGGACTCACGAAATCGAACGGGTTCGCTGAGATCGACCTGAGGCACCCGATCTACAACCTTTACGCCGGTCTTGACGTCATCTACACCGCGCGCCTTGATCCGATTCTGACGAATCAGTTGGCGCATTTCGGGGTGCGGGACGCGCTCACTCGGTACGAGCATGAGCTAGCGCGACTGTGCACGATCATGCAACGTCGTGGGCTCGTCCTGGATGAACTGTTCACACGGGAACTGGATGACGTCCTTGCTCGCGAAGCGGCCGAGCATGCCGAACGGGCCGCGCGGTACGGGGTTGAGTCCGTCAACTCCAATCGGCAGATTGCCGAAGCCCTTGAGGGGATGGGGGAGTCCCTGACGGAGCGGACAGCATCCGGCGCCGTCAAGGTGGACAAGAACGTTCTTCTCGCTCTCGCCGATCGAGACCTTCAGTGGGAGCGCCTGGGCGCTCGTTCGCCGAATCCGCTTGCCGAAGCGGTGCTTCACGCGAAGCGTTCGGGGAAGTGGCGCAGCACCTACGCACAGACCTTCTTGGAGACCGTTGACTCTGACGGCAGGTGCCACCCCTGGATATCCACACTGGCCGCGCGCACAGGAAGGATGAGTGTCTCCCGGCCTGCCCTACAGACGCTTCCCGCAAGTGACCAGATGATCCGCCGCTGCCTTCTTGCCGATGAGGGGCACGTCATTCTCTCCACCGACTTTGAAGCGGTGGAAATGCGTGTGCTCGCCGCGCTGGCGAACGTCCGGCAAATGCGGGAGGGGTTCACGTCGGGTGGCGATGAGTTCGACATTCATGCCTTCACTGCTCAACTGATCAAGGGCGAAAATGCGACCAAGCGGGACCGCAAACTTTTCAAGGGCGCCGGTTTCGGAAAGATTTACGGCGGTGGAGTTTCCACCATTGCCAGGCAGACCGGAGCGGACGAAGAGGATATTCGGCGCGCGGTCGCTGCCTATGACCGCTTGTACCCGGAGATCAAAAGGGCGAGTGCTCGTTGGCAGCGAGAGGCGCGCGGAAATGGCTTCGTTCTCATTTCAGCCGTTGGCCGGCGGCTTCCACTCGATCGCGATCGGATGTACAGCGTCGTCAACTACGCCTGTCAGAGCGCGGCAAGGGATCTCCTTGGGCAGGCAATGCTGAACATGGAAGAGGCCGGGCTTCTGGATACGGCGCGCTTGCCTATTCATGACGAGCTTCTTGCCTCGGTTCCGGCCAAGGAAGCCGAGGAGTACGCCCGGGAATACGAGCGGTGCATGACCATGGATCTCTACGGAGTCCCCATTGTGGCGAAGGCGGAAATAGGGGGTCGGTCCTGGGGCTCCCTGTACGGGGCTGATTACTGATCACAGGATGGTAACGGCGGGTGAGGTCTCTCCTCCTCAGGCATGAGACCTCACCCCCTGCCGGATATCGGGTCGGTATAGGTGAGATGAAAAGCCCCAGCCCAGGGGATCGGGCGTATCCGAACCACTGAATCGGGCTGGTCTGCCGCTCATAGGTTCGTATCAGCAACGGCAACCGGCGGCGCCCCGGGAAGTCCTTGCGCTCAAGGGATGGCAACAAAGCGAACACACCACCTGGGGGATACCGTGATCGACCTTACTGAGCAGCAGATTGCCGACGCGAAGGCCAACGACCTGGGCGCCGTCACAGCGGTGATTCAGGCCACCGAAGAGCGGGTCACCCAGCTTGCCCGACGGTACGCGTCGACCGGCGGGCGGACCGATCCTGAGCTTGTCGAAGACCTTGCCCAGGTGGGACGCATTGCCGTTTGGGAAGCGGTCTCGCGGTTCCGGGGGACCACGGTGGCAGAGTTCTTCACGTTCATCGATCGGACGCTCAAGGGTGCGATGAGCGACGAGCGCAAGGAGGAGACCCGCCAGGGTGTCAGCCGGCAGGCGGCAGCCGACTATGAGCGGGCGCTCTCGATCGCCGGAGGGGACCCGTACGAAGCGGAGTTCCTGGCTACCACCGCTGAGGCCATGGGCGCCCGCAAGATGAGCCCTGAAGGGGCCTACGCGGCCCGCCTGGCCTATCAAGGGGTCGAGTACCTTGACGCCCCCCTCAAGGCCGGTAGCGACAGCGCTGAAGACTTCGCCACGCTCGCCGACACCATCGTGAGCGAGACCGGAATTCCTGAAGACCTTCTTGAGGCTGCCGACTTCGTTTCCGTGGCGCGTAACCGGACCGGCAAGAAGGTTCACCGCACCCTGCGCAAGATGAGCACCGATCAAAAGGTAGTCCTCATGGCGCTCACCGGAATCGACCCGATCGGGTACTTCGGCACCGAGAACGACGACGAGCTTGCCGCCTTCATGGGGCTTAGTCGGCCGCGCGTCTCTGTTGTCCGCAGCAAGGCCAAGGATCGGTTCGCGTCCCTCTGGATTGACCTTGAGTGGGCAGCGTGACCTTTACGACCGCCAACGGGGGAACGGTCGAAGTAACCCGCTATGGAAGCCGCGTGGAGATGCACCTACGCGCACCGGACGGCCGGACCGTGGCAAGCGTGGACATGAGCGAGCGCGACGCCGAAGCCCTTATGGATGAGCTGTGGAGTAACTAGCAATGGGAGTAACTATGTTCAGCGTGACCCGCGAGACGAAGGCAACCCTCACCACTCAGGCGGGCGGCAAGGTGGTCGGCTGGTACAACGACCGCGAAGCGCGCAGTGTTAGCGTCGCCATTCCGGGTGATCGGGCCAAGCTCACTCCGGTTGAGGCGCGGAATCTGGCGGCCTGGCTCATTGAGGCCGCGAAGGAAGTTGAGAAGCCTGACGTCATGTCAGGTCTACTCGCCTCAGGCATCGGGACCGCTGAACGCGTCTCGCGCTGGTGACCACCTACTACCGGTAGTAGGTGCAATGGCCCCCGCTTTGGCGGGGGTCTTTTTGCGTTCCCAGGGCAGGGCGTTGACACCTGACAGTCAATCAATAATTAGTCTTTGATCGGGTGCAACCTTTTGATGGGTGGCACGTCTTAAAGAGCATGGGCGCGCACCTGATAGGCCGTCGGATAGGCGACTGTCAAGGGCTCTGACCTGCTGGTTTGAAATTGAAATAACTTGTGGTCGATTGTCAGTGACGCGTAGTAGGTTCGCGAAGTCGTCCGGACACGACGGGGTGTCCGTCAGTCCTCAGGAGGTGTGCGGGCATAACTATGTCCAGGGGGAAAGGGGGTCCAACTGTGGAGCTTCAAACGGAGATCTTTGCGCTGGTGGCTCGGGATCGGCGCGCATGGGTGCCGGCTGGTCGGAGCTACCCGACTGAGCCCGAATACGTCTACACGGAGAGTGAGTTGACGCGAGCGTTGTACGTCTATGCCGCCACCACGGCGCGGTTCCTGCCGGTCGAGAAGGGGCGCTTCCGACTGGTGGCGCACTCTCTTACGGTGGGTGGGCTCGTAGGGATGCACGAGTGGTGTGTGTCGGAGGAATCTGGGCGCTGGGTGCCAACGGGCGCGCCCTGGGTGTCCTGGGATGAGTGGGTGCAGCTTGCTGCCTAGAAAGCGATGAATGCTTATGTGTAGAACCGCATATATGCAGTCACCCAAGGTATGCCCCAGTGGGGGCAAATAGTGACTGACAGTAATAAGCGGGAGAGCCCCGGAGAACAGTTCTCCGGGGCTCTTGCATGTCCTGGGGCGGCTCAGACGGCGCCGAAGTCCCCAGCGGCGACACCAGCAACGAAGGCCGACCAGGCGGCGGGGGAGAAGCCCAGCTCCGGCCCCTGCCGGTCCTTGCTGTCCCGCACGGGAACGACCTGTTCGACCTGGGCGACGTTGGTAGCTACCTCGATGCAATTCCCGCCGTCACCCTGGGAGTAGGAAGACGTCTGCCATGCGGCATGGCGATTGGGGTAGAGCTGCGGCGCCCGGCTGGTGGTCACGTTGTTGAGCCCTCTCATAACAGATCGGATCAGGCGAGCGGAGTCCGGAGCGGACAGTGCCACCGCCCGGAGCTGATCATAGGCCCGGAATGCCTGTGCCACCGTCGTTGGGTTGTTCTGCATATACCCTCGACTCATGCTCTCCGAGTAGGCCCAACGTGCCCCGTCGGGAAGCTCTATGAGGGTGAACGCACCTGTGGCTCCGGTGCGCTCCCCTAGGGCGAACGGGGCCACCTGAATGATGATGTTCGGGTGTCGCTCGCCCAGGTCGAGCAGTCGTTGCAGCTGCTCATGCATGACCACCGGGCCGCCGACAACTTGCCGGATTACGGCTTCGTCCATGATGGCCACCAGGGGTGGCCCATCCGGGGCCAGGAAGCGCTGTTGTCGTGCAAGACGAGCCGTGACGGCTTCCTCGACCGCCTTCTCGTCTGCCCCACGCTTGACGTGTCGAGTCAGCGCCCGTGCGTACGCCTCGGTTTGAAGAAGACCCCAAACGCGTTGGACGTCATAGCCGCAAATCCTCAGGGACTCCGCTTCGAGGTCTGCGTAGAACTGGAACCAGTTGGGGTGTCTGATCTCCGCCGTCCAATCGACGCGATCCCAGGCGTCGGCAAGTTGCCCGTCGGTGCCGATGGCGACATCGCAGGCCACTGCGAAGTCACGCGACGGGGGCCGGTCAAGGCTCTCAACCTTCGTAACGTAGCTGGGGTGGCAGAACGTTCGTCGCGCAAGCTCAGCACACGAGGTGATCCCTGCGCGTTCCCGGCGGTCCCGCAGCAGCCACGCCCAGACGGCAGGCGTCAGGGTCACCGTTCTTGGTTGTGTCTTCCTGCCGGCCAACGCTAACCCCCATTCGAGACAGCGCGTCTGTCTTGCTGTCAGGTATACCGCTTCCCTACCCGGTGTCGTTGGCTGGTTACCGCACAGCGACGACGAAGGGCGGCGGCGGTGGGCACCATCTACACCCCGAAGCAGCACGAAGAGGTACGCGACCAACGAGCCGACCGCATCGGCGAGTACATGGGCACGTACGGCGGACTGGTCCATCTGCGACCGCCCGGCGGTGGGTGCGAGTGGACCACCGCCCCGGACCGGATCGAGCCCCTGAAGCCGGGCGTCGACCTTCAGCCGGCGGACCCGACCGGGGCGCCCCCGCGACCGGCGCTGTGATGCACGGCCAGCACTCATGGAAGGCGCACCGGCTACCCCCAGGCGAAAGGCGCGGAAGTGAGCAACCTCCCCAAGTGTGTGTGCGGTAGACCGGTCACCCTGACTGGAACCGTCACGGACAACGACGTACCCGATTGGGTCTGCGAGTGCCGACGGTTCGGCATCGTGCTCCCGTCCGGCTACCAGGAACGGCACCCCGACGAACCGCCGGTCATGGTCTGTGGCCGGAAGAGGCAGGCACACCTGCGGGTGGCCGCGTGAACGCCCGAAGCCGACGAGTCGCGCACCGCATCAGACATCCGGTCCTTGCCGCCCAGATGGCTTGGGGACTCCACGTCCAGTTCGCTTGGCCCGTAACGATGTTCAGTTCCCGGCGACGTCAGATCATCCGCGACGAACGCGCCCAGGTGACCCCCCGACATCTGGAACTTCGAGCGGAGCTTGACCAGCGTCGTCTTGGGCTCCCGAGGGAGTAATCGCATGTCCTGGATCAGCGGCGAGTCATTCGGCGACGGAGAGCTTGAACACTGGCTCGAAGACCCCGAAGGGGCCCCGAGCGAGCCTCCTGAGCCCCTGCCCGAACAGGACCAATGAACTCCCGCCCTGTGCCCGGTTCTTCTCTCCCGGGCATGGGGCGGGCACCAACGTCCGGCACGTCGCGTGACAGCTGACCGCCGGATGACCCCCTGCCGGTCCGGGGCTGAAACGGCGGGCAGGGGAAGGGCTCCGTCCGTCATGACACCCCCGGCGGGACGGACGGAGCCACCAACCACACCACCAGGAGGGGCGCCACCCGATGGCACTGGGAAAGACGAAGCAGACCACGAAGCCCAAGGTCGACAAGAAGGCGACCGAGCACACGGGCAAGGAAGCGCGAGAGAAGCGGGAGCTGTTGGAGCGCTTCAAGGACAAGACCGAGAAGAAGAAGGACTAGCCCAGTGCCCCGGAAGAAACGGGCCGTTGAGACCGTCGGTGCCGGGTACGTACCGACGCTGGACAACTGGGGCGCCTTCGAATCGGGCGCCGACGCGCCTGCGCTCACTGAGGCCGTCAGCTGCCAATGCCCGCGTCGGCGCGACGGGGGGTGCGTCGAAAATCTTGGACTCCCCAGCCTGATGGGGCGGTTCATTGACGGGTACGGGCGCGTGTGGACCCTGCTGAGTCGCACCCGGCACGGGGACCCCATGGGAACCCGTATCCGGCGTACGACGGTCCTGCTTCGCCGCATGGAGAACGGCCGGGACGTCTACAAGACGTTCCACTGTGCCGACGCGCCCACGACCGAAAACCGGTACGAACAAAACCGTCCTGACCGTCCGCCGGCCAGCGCGAGACTCCCGTTCCAAGCGAAGAAGCCGCCTGGGACGGGCCCCTGAAAGTGCACCACGGCCCCGGGGACAGTCCCCAGGGCTGCACCATGTCAGGAGGTACGACCATGCCCGAAATGCTCTGCACCGGATGCAACGGGGCCGGTCAGAAACAGGAGTACAAAGTCTCCGTGGTCATCAACCCGGACGGGTCGCAGTCGTCCGTGAGTGAGCCCACGATGGTTCAGTGCTCCACGTGCGGTGGCACCGGCAAGCAGCACTACTGAACCGCATACTGGGCTCATGAGCTCAAGCGACGAAGAAGCCCCCGCCACAAGGCCGTTCGAAAAGTTCAGGCACACCTGCCCCAACTGTGTGGGGGGAGTGCGTCACCGGGCCCGCATGGGCGCCACGGGCACGCACACCGGAACCGCGCACATCCCTGAGAAGTGCCCCGACTGTGACGGCACAGGGTCCATCCCCCTCCGGAACGGGGAGTGGAAGCGGGGCCAGAAGCCGGGCCACTGAAGAACAGCGCTACAGGCCCCGTCCGGGTTCGCCTGGGCGGGGCTCTGCCTTGTCCGGAAGGGGGTCGCTGACGAAGGTACCTCGATGCGGGACCGTGAAGATCAAGCCGTCCGCGCGAAGGGATTCGTACGCCCGGCGGAGCGTCATCCGAGCAACGCCGAAACGCGCGCACATGATCTTTTCCGAGTCGATCGGCCTGCCGGGAGTCCACCGACCCGCCCTGATCTCAGCGGCCAACAGGTCGGCAATCTGGCGGTACGGCCATTCAACGGCCTGTGGGTCGATCTCATCCGGCATGCGAGAAGGGTAGCCACGGAGCGCCACGGGCGCAGGAAGGTAGACAGGGGCGTGCCGGGGTGGACTGCCATAGACATAGGGCGGTACGGTCGTGCCACAACAACAGAAAGCCCCGGCGACGGTTGCACCCGTCCCGGGGGATGGACGAAGCCTCGGAGGGCTCCGACATGACTCACTTTATCCCTTGGGTGTTCTTCGCGTGGGCGGGGATCCTCGCCGCCGGCTTGCTGGCCATGTTCGTGCCCGTGAAGGCGGAACCCGCGTTCCAGCCCAAGCCCGCTGCCCCGCCTGCCGCCCCGACTCCCGCGCCGTTGCCGGGCGAGTCACGGTTCTGGACACTCCCCAAGCACGTCATTGACTGGCGTCTGCCCCTCGAAGGGGAGGCGAACCGGCTCGTCCGCCCGTACTGCGGGGAAGAAGAGGTTCTTGTCTTCGCGGCCAGTCTGGGGCTGCCGGATCCTGTCCGCTGGATGGACGACGCCACCGACGCTCACCGGGTGCTCGCCAAGGCGGGTGCGTGATGGCTGAGACTGACCAGACGGAGAAGCGCGAGAAGACCGGTGTATGCCCCCGATGCGGCAAGACCGGTCCTGTGTCCGACGTCGGCTACGTGGAGCAGACCACGGGGCCAGGATGGACCGTGTGGGGCTGTGCCGACTGTGAGCCCTTCCTGCGCGTGCTGATCGGCTAGACCCATTGCCCCGTCCGGGTTCGCCTGGGCGGGGCTCTCTCAGGCCCCACATAGAACTTGCAGTCATGTACCAGGGGTGCCCCTGGTGCTACATCGGCAAGCGCCGCTTCGATGAGGCGCTGGACGGTTTCGCGGGCAGGGAGGACGTCGAGGTGGTCTACCGGCCGTACCAGCTGGTGCCGGACGCCCCGGCGACGGCCAGCCCGCACCGCGCGTGGCTGGCCGAGCGCTACGGCCCGCAGTCGGTCGCGATGGACGCCCGGGTGGCCGAGCTCGGCCGCGCCGAGGGCATCACGTACGACTTCGACGCCGCGCTGCACGCCAACACCTTCCTCGGCCACCGGCTGCTGCACCTGGCCGAGAGCGAGTACGGCGCGGCCGTCCAGGGGGTGCTGAAGGAAGCGCTGCTCAAGGCGCACTTCACCGACGGCGTGGACGTCGGGGACCGCGCCGCGCTGACCGAGGTGGCCGCGGCCGCCGGGCTGGACCGCGACCGGGTGAGCGCCTACCTGGCGGGCGACGAGGGCGTCGCCGAGGTCCGCGCCCAGCTGGCCGAGGCCGGCGAACTGGGCATCAGCGCCGTGCCGACCTTCGTCTTCGAGGGCAAGTGGGCCGTGCAGGGCGGCCAGGAGGCCGAGACCTTCCGCAAGGTGCTGGAGCAGGTCGCCGCCGAGACGGCCGCGAGCCGGCCGGTGCCGGTGCCCGTCGCCCCGGCCGGCGAGGCCTGCGCGGACGGCTCCTGCGCGATCTGAGCCGCCGCGCCCGACCCGGCAGGACCCCGAGGCCCGTTTCAGGCACACCTGAAGCGGGCCTCGGCCCAGTCCGCCACGTTCAGCGTCGACCAGATCCCGTGCACCGGGCTGACCGTCAGCCGGATCGACCGCTGACCGGCCAGCGGCACGTGCACGGGCACCGCCGGGTCGCCCGCACCGAGGGCCGGTGAGGTCCACAGCGTGCGGCCGTCACCGCCCTGGACGGAGAAGCGCACATCGCCGGGGAAGGCCGTCAGATCGTCGACCCCGGCCACCGCGTCGAAGGACGTGCAGTCGCGGTTGAGGTCGATCAGCGTGGTGGCGGGCGCGTGCACGGTGATGCCGTGCAGGTGCCGGCGGCCGTCGATGGAGACGCCGTCGCGCTGCCAGAACCAGTCGCTGCCCTTCTGCCGGATGCTCGGCCCCGGCGGCGGCACCCGGTTGTTGCCGGGCTTCACCACGGGCAGGTCGTCGGCCCAGAAGTCGGTCGGCGCGGGCGGGGTGGGCGGCGCGACGGTCGGTGCGGGTGGCGAGGGCAGCGCGGTCGGCGTCGGCACCGTCGGCACCTCGGGCGTGGGCACCACCGGAACCTCCGGGGTCGGCACCACCGGCACCACGGGGACGGCCGGCACCTCCGGTACCGGCGGCTTGGACGGCTTCGGCGGCGCCGGCGCGGGCGAGGTCCGCACCGGGGCGGGTGCGGACGGCGGCGGGCTGCCGGGCGCGGGGGCGGCCTTGGGCGCCGGGCTCGGCACCACCGAGGGGGACGGTGAGGCGGCCGGGGGCACGGCGGGCGCGGCCGACGGTGCCGGATCGGGGCTGCTCGGCGCCGGAGCGGGCGCGGGCGGCACCGGAGCCGGGGCCGACGGTGGCGGGGGAGCGGCGGGGGAGGAGGCCGGGGGAGCGGCCAGCGGGGGCTTCGGCTCGGGGGCGCCGGCCAGCGCGTACGCGGCGACGGCGGCCGCGGCCACCGCGATGGCGGCGGCGATCCCGGCCTTGGCCGCCGTGCCGAGGCCCTCGCCGACCGCCGCGCCGGCCCCGGCACCACTGCCGCCCGAGGCCCCGGCGGCACCTGCGGAGGCACTGGCCGCACCGGCGGACGCACCCGCCGTGCCGCCCGAGGTGGCGGCCGCGGTACCCGCCGCGGCGCCACCGACCGCCGCCGCACCGCCCACGGCGGCCGCGGCGGCGCCGAAGCCGCCCGCGCCGACCCAGACCAGCACGCCGCCGGGCAGCAGCGCCCGCAGCCCGTGGTTGATCTCGGTCAGCTCCAGGTAGGCGGCCGTGCAGCGGTCGCACTCCTTCAGGTGCCGGCCGACCTCCGTCGAGGCCCGCTTGCGCAGCGAGCCGCGCGCGTACGCGCCGAGCCGGTTGGCGTACGCCTCGCAGCCCTGGCTCTGGCTGCCCGAGACGTGCGCCTGAAGGAAGGCGGCGGCCAGCCGGTCGCGGGCCCGGTGGGCCTGGACGGCGGTGGCGTTGGCGGTCTTGCCCAGCATCACCGCGACGGTCTTCGGGGACTCCCGCTCGACCTCGGTGTGCCAGAGCACCACCCGGTCGTCCTCGGGCAGTTCGGCGTAGGCCTGCATCACCATGCGCTGGTCGGCCAGCGCCATCGCCCAGGCGTCCGCGCCTGGGTCGGCCAGGTCGAGGTCGACGGTGGCGGCCGAACCCTGCGCGAAGGTGCTGAAGTCGTCGACCAGTTGCTCGCGCCGCTCGCTGCGGGTCCAGGCCGCGGCGACGTTGCGCACGGCGGTCAGCAGGTACGCGCGGACGGCGAACTCGGGACCCTTGCCGGCCCGCAGCGCCTGCAGCGTGCGGGCGAACACCTCGCCGGCCAGGTCCTCGGCGGTGAAGCTGTCCCGGCAGCAGGTCCGCGCGTAGCGGCGCACCGAGTCGGCGTGCCGGCGGTAGATCTCCTCGTACGCGGTGTCGTCGCCGGCCCGCACCAGGGCGGTCAACTCGGCGTCGGAGGGCGGGCGCTCGCCGTCCACCGGATCGGCGGGGGCGGGCACGGTCGGCCGGGCCGGGAGGCCGCTGCCGACGAAGGCCTCCGGGGTCACGCCGCCCCGGCCGGCCGGGGCCTGGCCGGGCACCCGGCCCGACGGCAGCGCGGCGGCGGAGGCGGAGAGCGACTCGCGGCTGGGCATCCCCGCCTGGTCCGGAACCTGGCCGGATCCGGGGGGCGGCGGCTGCCCCGGACCGGCGCCGGGCACCTGGCCGGAGCGCCGGCCCGGCCCGCCGGAACCGGTGGCCGAATCGCCGCTCCCGTCCTCGGACCCGCCCGTGCCCCCGCCTTCGGACCCGCCCGAGCCGGACCGGCCGAAGTCAAGGCCGTAGCCGTAGTCGTTCTGTTCCTCGGCGCTCACAACGGACCCCAGATTCCACGACAGCCCCCGCAGTGTGGCAGGGCGCGCAGGAGTGCGTGGGCGCACCGGTCCCCGCTGCACGGCGCCGAGGGCGCGCGAACGGCGCGCATCGGGACATTGGCTCCAACCACGGGCAAAGGATGGCATAGCGCAGAGTTGGGCGGTAGCCGGACCGGCCGCGACCCACTCTTCCGAGGGGCCGTCGCGGATGTGTTCGGCCCGCCCCGCCCGCCCGTCACGCCACCCGCCGAGCCGCGCCCGCGGCCGGCCGCCCGAACCCGGGCCGAGCCCAACTCCCCGGCCGGCAGCGGACGGTGACCGCTGCCGGTGGGCGGGCTCAGCGCGCCCGCAGACCGTCCAGCAGGATCTGCAGCAGCCGGTCGGCCGGGCTCGCGGACGGTTGACCGTCCGTCTGCTGACCACCTGTCGCCGCCCCCGGGCCCGCGGCCGGCGCGGATCCGGGCACCGGCGCCGGGTGCGCCGCGTGCACCGGCACCGAGGCGGTGAGCACCAGCACCACGTCGGCCACCGTCACCCCGGGCCGCAGCTCGCCGGCCGCGCCCGCACGCGCCACCAGCGCGGCGAGCAGCTGCAGCAGCAGCCGCGGATCCGCGTCCCCGGCGGCCGCCGGATCGACGGCCGGGTACGGCTCCGGACCCCGCAGCTCGTAGCGCACGCCGCCGAGCAGGGCGCCCGTCCCGGCCAGATCGGGCGCCCGCTGCTCGGGCACCCGGCCCAGCTCCTCCGCGTACCGGAACGCCTCCGGCGGCAGCAGCCGCCCGGCGCCCGTGCCCACCGCCCGCGCCAGGTACCCGGCCAGCGCGTCCCAGGCACCGCCGCCGCCGTACAGCGACTCCCGGGCCTGAGCTGTCAGCCAGGCGACCTCCTCGGCCGCGATCCGTTGGACCAGCACCTCCTTGCTCGGGAAGCGCCGGTACACCGTGCCCACGCCCACCCCGGCCCGGCGCGCGACCTCCTCCATCGGCGCGCCGTAGCCGAACTCGCCGAACACCTCGCGTGCCGCGCGCAGCACGCTCTCCAGGTTCCGCCGGGCGTCCACCCGCAGGCGGGATCCCGGCGCCGGCGCACCGGCACCCGGCGACAAGCCCTCGCGGTACGGGACCGCGGCGTACGCGGCAGCGTGCTGCGCCGGCAGGTCCGCCGGGCCGCGCTGCTCCGGCACCACTCCGTGGCCGGCGTGCGGCGCGGCCGCCCGCCCCAACAGTCGATCCTGCTCCATCATCCCAACTCTCCCCCGCAGGCATCCGATCCCGGACCCTGTCGTCGCCCGCCCCTGCACCCCCCGGTGCAGCTCCACCTGTCGGAAGTGACCCGATGACCCATCGCTCGTGCTGCTCGCATCGCCCACATCGGGCCTGACACACGGCCCACGGCTCCGCGACCACGACCTGCCGGCGCCACCGGGCCCGGTCCTACGACCGGCTCGGAGCGTCGGCACGGTCGGGGGCCTCGTCCGGGAACTACCTTCCCCGGATCACGGTCCCGCAGTCGGGTTCTCGCGCCAACGCTAGAACAGGCCGTAGTGGCCGCTCCACGGTGCGTCGCCGCCGATTGTCATGGCGACGGCTGCCCCGGCACACAATCCGACCATAGTTCACGGAAGTTCGGGGCCGAAAGTGCGTCAGAAAGTCACCCCGGCAGCACATCTGGCCACACGGGTCAACTTCCACCCCATCGGACCCGGTACGGACTGTGGACAAGAGGCCCCCTGCCGGTCCTTCATTGAGGGCATGGCGGGGCTCCACCCTGCCCAAGGTCCGGGGAAGGCCACATCGGCAGGGGGTGCGCCATCAGAATCCTGATCATCGGCGGCGGCTGCGCCGGGATGTCCACCGCGCTGCGCCTCCAACGCGGGCTGCGCGAGCGGCTCCGGCGCGGCGAGGCGGAGATCACCGTGGTCGAACCGCAGTCCTACCTGACCTACCACCCGCTGCTCGCCGAGGTCGCGGCCGGCTCGATCGACCCCCGGCACGTGGTGGTCCCGCTGCGCCGCGCCCTGCCGGACTGCCGGGTGCTCACCGCCCGGATCACCCGCATCGAGCACGCCACCCGCCGGGCCTGGGCCGACGCCGCACCCCACGGTGAGCCGTCCGCGCCGGTCGAACTCGACTACGACGTCCTGGTGGTGGCACCCGGCTCGGTGTCCCGGACACTGCCCGTCCCCGGCCTGGCCGAACACGGCCTCGGCTTCTCCACCGTCGGCGAGGCCGTGGGCCTGCGCAACCACGTCCTGGAGCAGCTCGACCTCGCCTCCGCCACCCGCGACCCCGCGCTCCGGCAGGCCGCGCTCACCTTCGTCTTCGTCGGCGCGGGCTACGCGGGCGTCGGCGCGCTGGCCGAGCTGGAGGACATGGTCCGGCACGCCGTCCGCGGCTACCACAACATCAGCCCCGAGGACCTGCGCTGGGTGCTGGTCGAGGCCACCGACCGGATCCTGGCCGAGGAGTCGCCCGAGCTGGCCGCGCACACCCTGGCCCAGCTGCGCGAACGCAGCGTCGACATCCGGCTGCGCACCACCCTGGAGTCCGCCGTCGGCCGGGTCGTGGCGCTCTCGGACGGCGGCCGATTCGCCGCCCGCACCCTGGTCTGGACGGCCGGCGTGCGCCCCTCCCCGCTGCTGCGCGACACCGACCTCCCGCTGGACACCTCGGGCCGGGTCCGCTGTCTGCCCACCCTCCAGGCCGTCGGGCCGGACGGCCGGGCGCTGCCCGGGGTGTGGGCGGCCGGGGACTGCGCCGCCGTACCCGACCCGCACGCGGGCGACGCGCCCTGCGCCCCCAACGCCCAGCACGCCTTCGCCCAGGCCGAACAGCTCGCCGACAACGTCCTGGCCTCGCTGGACGGCGGCCCGCACGCGGAGGCGATCGCCGCGTACCGGCCCGACCAGGCCGCCTGCTCGACCTCCCTCGGCCTCGGCCGGGCGGTCGCGCACACCCGGCGCGGGGGCCGGATCACCGGCCGGCGGGCCTGGTGGCTGCACCGGGCCCGGCACCTGCGCCGGCTGCCGAGCGCGGACCGGCGGGTGCGGGTGCTGATGGACTGGGTCCTGGGCGGACTGTTCTCCCGGGAGGTGGTCTCGCTCGGCACCCTGGAGCACCCGCGCTCCGAGTTCGAGGCGGGGTTCGCGGACGACCGGCCGACCTGAGGGCGGCCCCGGACGCCCCGCGGCGACTGACATGACGGCCGCGCCCCGCGCGCGCGACTTCCGGAATCGGGCCTCCGCCTGACAGGATCTGCCCAACCGAGTCATTACCCCGTGTGGCAGTGTGCACACAAAAAGTGATGATATGCCTGGAACCCGAGGAAGCGGCCGTCGTTTGAACCTCATGCGCTGGAGCGCCCGGCTCACCGGAGTCCCCTGGCGTGCCGCCCCGCAGACCGGGCCCGGCACCGACCAGGGCACGGCATCCGGCGACGGCGTCGTGGTCCCCAACCCCCGCGACCCCACCAGCCCGCCCAGCGAGGCCGTCGTGATGCCGGGCCCCCGCGACCTGCGCGAGGTCCTCAACCGCATCCCGGCGCCGGTCGCCGTCACCTACGGACCGCTCCACCAGCTCGGCTACGCCAACCGCGCCTACCGCGAACTCTTCGGCGACCGCCCGGCGGGCCTGCCCGCCTGCGACGCCCTCCCCGAACTCGACACCATGGGCGTCCTGCCCCTGATGGACCAGGTCATCCGCGGCGGCCGCCCGCGCAGCGTCAAGGCCCGCTGCATTCTCGGCCTCACCGGCAACCGCTACTACAACGTCTCCTGCGTCCCGCTCACCCGCGACGAGACCTGCCCCGACCAGGGGGAGTCCCGCGGCGGTGGCGAGGGACGCGGCGGCGAGACACCGGGCGGACCTCCCGCCGGCGTCCTCATCTTCGCCGCCGAGGTCACCGACCAGGTGCTCGCCGCCACCCGGCTGCGCGAGGCCGAACGCCGCCAGCGCGAGGCCGCCGTCACCCTGCAGCGCAGCCTCCTGCCGCAGAAGCTCGACCAGCCCGCCGACCTCCGGGTCGCCGCCACCTACCAGCCCGGCGGCGCCGAGGCGGCCGTGGGCGGCGACTGGTACGACGTCATCGCCATCGACGGCGGCCGAACCGCGCTCGTCATCGGCGACGTCATGGGCCGGGGCCTGCGCGCCGCCGCCGTCATGGGCCAGCTGCGGACCGCCGTCCGCGCCTACGCCCGCCTCGACCTGCCGCCGCACGAGGTGATGCGCCTGCTCGACGGCCTCGCCATGGAGATCGACGCCAACCAGATCGCCACCTGCACCTATGCCGTCTGGGACCCGCGGCGCCGCACCCTCACCTATGCCTCCGCCGGCCACCTCCCGATGCTGCTGCGCTGCCCCGACGGCACCGTCCTGCGCAGCGAGGAGCAGAACGGCCCCCCGCTGGGCACCGGCGGCGGCGTGCACGTCTCGCACACCCTGCGCCTGCTGCCCGGTACCGCCGGCGTCCTCTACACCGACGGCCTGGTGGAGCGGCGGGACGAGGACATCGACCAAGGGCTCGACCTGCTAGCCCGGACCCTCGCGGGCCCGGTCGGCGAACCCGAGGTGGTCTGCGCCCGCCTGCTCCGCGCCATGGGCGTCAGCTCGGACCACGACGACGACGTCGCCGTTCTCGCCTTCCAGCTGCCGGCCGCGGATCCGGAGGCGGACACCGAGGCGGACCCCGAGCGGGGCATCGATGTCGTCGGGGTCGCCTGCGGATCCGTCGAGGTCCCGGGGCCTGCGCTTGACTCGGCCTCGCGAGAGGTCTAGTGTTCTTCGAGCTGCCTGGCTGGGAGCACCGGACACGCATCGGCGCGGACGGTCCCGGGGTAGCCAATCCACTAGAAACACCACTTCCTGGTTCAGGCCGGGTGCGCGTTGCTTTTTGCTACCGCGGCTCGGGGTGAATTTGGCGTGCCCGTTTATATGGATTGCGGCCGGATTCGCTTTTCGAAGCGGGACTCGGCTAAAGTGGGAAACGTCGGACAGGCCGTCAGGTCGGTTCCGGTGAAAGCCTCCTGAGACCGGGAAGCGCGGAAAGACACTGCAGAGCGATCTGGTAGAGTCGGAAGCGCCGAAAGGCCGAAGGACAGCGAGTCAGGGAAGCGAAACTCCGGTAAACGGAGCGGAAAACATCTGGTAAGCTGGAAACACGAAAGAACGAAGCGCCCGGAGGGCCTGCCGGAAGGCAGACCGAAGGAAGTGTCCGTTCCTTGAGAACTCAACAGCGTGCCAAAAGTCAACGCCAGATATGTTGACATCCCCGGCCTCAGATCAT
>NZ_JBHVUV010000001.1:626115-636421 GCF_042883905.1 Kitasatospora sp. NPDC058170 | reverse complement strand
GCACCACCACACCCCCCCCCCCCCACCCCCCCACCGCCCCTCACCGCGGCACCAACCCCCCCCCACTTTGGGTTCCTTCACCCCCCGCCCCGTGGTTTGGGTGTTACCCTCCAACGGGACCCCAGGGCCGCAACGCGGACAGCAGAAGCCCGTGGGCGCCGGCCGCGACCGGTCGGCGCCCACGGGCCGGTGGAGCGCCGTCAGTGCGCGGCGGCCTCCCAGTCGGCGCCGACGCCGACCGAGACGTCGAGCGGGGCGCGCAGCGGGTAGGCGCCGGCCATCTGCTCGCGGACGAGCGCCTCGACCTGCTCGCGCTCGCCGGGGGCGAGCTCCAGCACGATTTCGTCGTGCACCTGGAGCAGCATCCGGGAGTTCAGGCCGGCGGCGGTCAGCGCCTCGTCCACCCGGAGCATGGCGATCTTGACAATGTCGGCGGCCGAGCCCTGGATGGGGGCGTTGAGGGCCATCCGCTCGGCCATCTCGCGGCGCTGGCGGTTGTCGCTGTTGAGGTCCGGCAGGTAGCGGCGGCGGCCGAGCAGGGTCTCGGTGTAGCCGGTGGCGCGGGCTTCGTCGACGACCCGGCGCAGGTAGTCGCGCACGCCGCCGAAGCGCTCGAAGTAGGTGTCCATCAGGCCCTGCGCCTCGGCGGGCTTGATGCCCAGCTGCTGCGAGAGCCCGTACGCGGAGAGGCCGTACGCCAGACCGTAGGACATGGCCTTGATCTTGCGGCGCATCTCGGCGTCCACCGCGTCGCCGGGGACCTCGAAGACCTGGGAGGCCACCGTGGTGTGCAGGTCCTCGCCGGTGGCGAAGGCCTCCAGCAGGGCCTCGTCCTCGGAGAGGTGGGCCATGATGCGCAGCTCGATCTGCGAGTAGTCGGCGGTGAGCAGCGACTCGTAGCCCTCGCCGACGATGAAGGCCCGGCGGATGGCCCGGCCCTCCTCGGTGCGGACGGGGATGTTCTGCAGGTTCGGGTCCTGCGAGGAGAGCCGGCCGGTGGCGGCGACCATCTGGTTGAAGGTGGTGTGGATGCGCCCGGCCGGGGAGACCGTCTTGAGCAGGCCCTCGACGGTGGTGCGCAGCTTGGCCTGGTCGCGGTGGCGCAGCAGGATGACCGGCAGTTCGTTGTCGGTCTGGGTGGCGAGCCAGGTGAGGGCGTCGGCGTCGGTGGTGTAGCCGGTCTTGATCTTCTTGGTCTTGGGCAGGGCCAGCTCGCCGAAGAGGATCTCCTGGAGCTGCTTGGGCGAGCCGAGGTTGAACTCGTGGCCGGCGGCGGCGTGCGCCTCCTCCACCACGCGCTGGATCTCGGTGGCGAACTGGGACTCCAGGCCGGTCAGCCAGGCGCGGTCGGCGGCGATGCCGGTGCGCTCGATGCGGGCCAGCAGGGCGGCGATCGGCAGCTCCATGTCGCGCAGCAGCTCGGTGGCGCCGGCCTCGGCGAGGCGGGTGTCGAACAGTGCGGCGAGGTCGAGCACGGCTCGGGCCTGGAGCATCAGCGCCTGGGCCCCGGCGGTGGCGTCCTCCTCCGGGGCGTCGAAGGCGAGTTGGCCGCTCTCGGCGGCGGGGGCCGGGGCGAGCGAGCGGCCCAGGTACTCCTCGGCGAGCACCTCCAGGGTGAAGGTGCGCCGGCCGGGCTTCTCCAGGTAGGCGGCGAGGGCGGTGTCGGCGACGACGCCCTCGATCCGCCAGCCGCGCTCGGCGAAGGCGCGCATGACCTGCTTGGCGATGTGCAGGGCCTTGGGGGCGGCCGGGTCGGCGAGCCAGTCGGCGAAGGCGCGCTCGTCCTCCTCGGCGAGCAGGGCCGGGTCGAACCAGGCGGCGGTCTCCCCGGCGGCGAGCGCGATCTCGGTGACCTCGCCGGTGCCGAGCGACCACTGGTAGACGGCGGCGAGGGCGACCGGCGCCTTGCCGGCGGCGTGCTCGCGCAGCCAGCCGGCCACCGTGCCCGGGTCGGTGAGGAGTTCGCCGTCGACCTCGACGCCGGGGGCGAGCTCGGCGGCCGCCTCGGGCTCCGCGGCGGCCGGGTCGATGCCGTACACCCGGTCGCGGAAGTTGGCGTTGCGGAACTCCAGCGACTCCATCAGGGTGGCGACGGCCTCGCGGTCGAACGCGGCACGGCCCAGGTCGTCGACGCCGAGCGGGAGTTCGACGTCGCGGACCAGCTCGGTGAGGACCCGGTTGCGCTTGACGGAGTCGAGGTGCTCGCGCAGCTTCTCGCCGATCTTGCCCTTCACCTCGTCGGCGCGGGCGACGAGTTCGTCGAAGGAGCCGAACTGGTTGACCCACTTGGCGGCCGTCTTCTCACCGACGCCGGGGATGCCGGGCAGGTTGTCGGACGGGTCGCCGCGCAGCGCGGCGAGGTCGGGGTACTGGCGGGGCGTGACGCCGTACTTCTCGGCGACCTTCTCCGGGGTGTAGCGGGTCAGCTCGGAGACGCCCTTGGTGGGGTAGAGGACGGTGATGTGCTCGGTGACCAGCTGGAGGGAGTCGCGGTCCCCGGTGACGATGTCGACGTCGAAGCCGGCCGCCTCGGCGGCGGTGGCCAGGGTGGCGATGATGTCGTCGGCCTCGAAGCCCTCGGCCGTCATCCGCGGGACGTGCATGGCGTCCAGCAGTTCGCCGATCAGGCCGATCTGGCTGCGGAACTCGTCCGGCGTCTTGGCGCGGTTGGCCTTGTAGTCGGGGAACTCGACGGAGCGGAAGGTCTGCCGGGAGAGGTCGAAGGCCACCGCGATGTGGGTGGGCTGCTCGTCCCGGACGGTGTTGGCGAGCATCGAGGCGAAGCCGTACACCGCGTTGGTGGGCTGACCGGTGGAGGTGTTGAAGTTCTCCACGGGCAGCGCGTAGAACGCCCGGTAGGCCATGGAGTGGCCGTCGAGCAGCATCAGCCGGGGCCGCGCCCCGCCGCCACCCGCCGCGCCCTTGTCCGTACTCTGCGTAGCCACGTCAACGTCCGTTCCTGCCGATTCCACTACCGGCCACCGATCCTATGGCCCGGCACCGACAAAAGGGGCGTCGCGCAGGTCGGGCGCCGGGCGGGCGGGGAGGCGGGCGCGGGACGGATGGGGCGGGCGCGGGACGGATGGGGCGGCCGGTGCGGGGCGGGCGCCACGCCATCACCGCGACGCGACCGCTACCGCCGAGTAGGACGGTCGTACGATCACAGTCAGCACGATGACGTGATCCCGAGCAGCAGGAGCTCCCCCATGACCGAAGCGGCCCCCGACGCGATCCCCGACAGCGCCCCCGTCCTGAAGGTGCCGCAGGAGGTGCTGGACCACTTCGCCAAGCTCGGCGTCGACCCGGCCACCTTCTCCGGCGGGCACCTCGGCGAGAAGCTGGGCATCCGGATCGTCGAGGCCTCCCCGGACCGGGTGGTGGGCACCATGCCGGTCGAGGGCAACCAGCAGCCGTACGGGCTGCTGCACGGCGGCGCCTCGGCGGCGCTCGCCGAGACCCTCGGCTCGGTCGGCGCGATGCTGCACGCCGGCCCGGGCCGGTACGCGGTGGGCGTGGACCTGAACGCCACCCACCACCGCTCGGCCACCTCCGGCCTGGTCACCGCGGTGGCGACCGCCGTCTTCAAGGGGCGCACCGCCGCCACGTACGAGATCGCGATCACCGACGACACCGGCAGGCGGATCACCAGCTGCCGCCTGACCTGCATGCTCCGCGACCTCTGAGCGCAGGCCCGGACGCGGACCGGGCGGAGACCCGGGCCGGGTGCCGAGTAGCGGTCCGGACCCGGACCCGGGCGGAGACCTGAGCGGATTCAGCCGGATCTGATCGGGTCTGACCGCAAAGCTGACACCCTGTCGCCGGCGACGACGGCCACCTGATGCAGGGTCAGCCGCCCGACCGATCATCAAATCCCTTACCCGCCCCCTTGTTTGACCTTCGACTGCCCTGGGCAGGCGTTGGTCCAGACAAGGGGGCGGTGTCATGTCTACTCACTTTTGGGAATGTAACACTGCGTAACAGCTAGGAAATCCGAGCTTTTGGCCACTCCCGAGGGTCCGACCACTCGGGAGCGGACGGTCATTCCGGCAATCGTCCGATATTCGGACGCACACGCCCGAAACCAGCACGGCGGATAGTCGTGTCCGATTATCGGATAGGCCAGGAGTAACCCGCATTTCTGGGCCTTACAGCCGCCTACCAGCCAGTAGAACCCCGACAGCGCAGGATCGGTCGGGCCAGAACGACCACATAGTGAGACAACTGCTCCGTGTGCTCATAACAAGAGAATCACAGCCTCGCCGCACCACTGCCAGAGCCGCCCAGGGGCATCTAGAGTCACGGCCAGTCACCGCGCCACCGGATTGGGCCAGGCCCATCGCGCATCCCGGCTCCCGCCACTCCGGCGCGGCGCCTACCTGAACCGAAGGGGACCCTCGTGCGTCATCGTTCAGCTGTTGTCGTGAGCATTGCCGTGATCGGCGCCCTCAGCCTCACCGCGTGCGGCTCCCGCGGCGAGAAGAAGTCGGGCGACGGCAACAACGCCGGGGCCACCACCACCGTCACCATCGGCATCGACGCCCCGCTCAGCGGCGACCTCTCCGCCCTCGGCCTCGGCATCCGCAACTCCGTGGAACTCGCCGTCAAGCAGGCCAACGAGAAGAACGAGGTTCCCGGCGTCAAGTTCCAGATCAAGTCCCTGGACGACACCGGCAAGCCCGCCCCCGGGCAGCAGAACGCCACCCAGCTGGTCGCCGACAAGGACGTCATCGGCGTCGTCGGCCCGCTGAACTCCAGCGTCGCCCAGTCCATGCAGCAGATCTTCAACGACGCCAACCTCGTCCAGATCTCCCCCGCCAACACCGGCGTCGCCCTCAGCCAGGGCGAGAAGTGGGCCAGCGGCGTCAAGGCCCGGCCGTTCAAGTCCTACTTCCGCACCGCCACCACCGACGCCGTCCAGGGTCCCTTCGCCGCCGACTTCCTCGCGAAGGACGCCAAGAAGACCAAGGTCTTCCTCATCGATGACCAGAAGACCTACGGCGCCGGCCTCGCCGCCACCTTCAAGGCCCAGTTCATCAAGAACGGCGGCACCATCGTCAACGAGGAGCACGTCAACCCCGACGACCGCGACTTCGCCGCCGTCGTCACCAAGGTCCGGTCCTCCGGCGCCGAGGCCGTCTACTACGGCGGCGAGTACCCCGCCGCCGGCCCGCTCTCCCTCCAGCTCAAGGAGGCCGGCGTCAACATCCCCCTGATGGGCGGCGACGGCATCCAGAGCGGCGACTTCATCAAGCTCAACCCCAAGAGCCAGGGCGACTACGCCACCGCCGTCGGCCTGCCCGTCGAGCAGCTCCCCACCGCCGCCAAGTTCATCGCCGACTACAAGGCCGCCGGCTACAAGGACGCCTACGAGACCTACGGCGGCTACTCCTACGACAGCGGCTGGGCCATCATCCAGGGCGTCAAGGCCGTCGTGGCCGCCAACGGCGGCAAGCTCCCCGACAACCCCCGCGCCAAGGTCGTCGAGGCCGTCCAGAAGGTCGCCTTCGACGGCGTCACCGGCAAGGTCTCCTTCGACGAGTTCGGCGACACCACCAACAAGCAGCTCACCGTCTACGCCGTCAAGGACGGCAAGTGGGCCGTGGAGAAGTCCGGCACGTTCAACGGCTGAACCTGACCATCCCCGTCAGAACCGGCCCAGCAGTCGGAACAACCCGCGCGGGGGCGCCACCAGTGCCCCCGCGCGTGCCCACATCCCCCACCCACGCGGACCCCACGCAACGCACAACGGAGGCCCAGCGGTGCACGACCTACCGCAGCAGCTGGCCAACGGCCTGATCCTCGGAGCCCTCTACGGGCTCGTCGCGATCGGCTACACGATGGTCTACGGCATCGTCCAGCTCATCAACTTCGCCCACGGCGAGATCGTCATGGTCGGCGGCTTCGGCGCCCTGACCGCCTACCTCGCCCTCCCCGGCGGCACCACACTCTGGCTGGCCCTACCGCTGATGCTGCTCGCCGGCATCCTGGTCTCCACGCTCACCGCCGTCGCCGCCGAGCGCTTCGCCTACCGGCCGCTGCGCACCGCACCCCGACTCGCCCCGCTGATCACCGCGATCGGCCTGTCGATCCTCCTCCAGCAGCTCGTCTTCTCGTTCTACCCCGACGCGAAGAAGGCCCGGGTCTTCCCGAAGATCCCCGGCGACCCGTTCGCGCTCGGCTCCGTCACCATCCAGCGCAGCGACATCTTCCTGCTCATCGCCGCGCCGCTCTGCATGCTCGCCCTCGGCTGGTTCGTCACCCGCACCCGCTCCGGCCGCGCCATGCAGGCCACCAGCCAGGACCCGGACACCGCGAAGCTCATGGGCATCGACACCGACCGGATCATCGTGATGGCCTTCGCGATCGGTGCCGCCTTCGCCGCCGTCGCCGCCGTCGCCTACGGCCTGCGCAGCGGCCAGGTCGACTTCCGGATGGGCTTCATCCTCGGCCTCAAGGCCTTCACCGCCGCCGTCCTCGGCGGCATCGGCAACATCTACGGCGCCATGCTCGGCGGCCTCGCCCTCGGCCTCGCCGAGAGCCTCGCCACCGGCTACATCCAGCACCTGCCCGGCATGCACCTCTTCGGGGGCGGCGCCTGGAAGGACGTCTGGGCCTTCGTACTCCTCATCGTCGTCCTGCTCGTCCGACCTCAGGGCCTGCTCGGCGAGCGCGTCGCGGACAGGGCGTGAGCACCATGACGACCACCTCCAGCAGCACGGAAACCACCCCCGTCATCACGCTCCCGCCCCGCGCCGGCGCCCTCGTCACCGGCCTCGGCGCCCTCGCCACCACCGCGTCCGCCCTGATGTCCTGGACCTGGACCGCGGACTTCCCCGGCGACCTCACCTACTACGGCTCCCCCGCCGGACTCCAGTGGCTCGCCCTCACCGCCGGACTGCTCACCCTCGTCCTGCTGCTCGCCACCCAGGGCGTCCCCGGCCTGCGCTGGGCCGCCCCCAGCCGCAGCAACAACGCGGTGCTCACCGCGGCCGCCGGCGCCTTCGCCGTCAGCTGGTTCTCCGTCATCGCCATCGCGGTCGACCTCGGCGGCCTCGCCAACCTCGACCCCGGCGCCTGGGTCGCCGCCCTCGGCTCCCTGCTCGCCCTCGCCGGCACCCTCGCCCTGCCGCTCGACCGGCGCACCCGCGTCCCGCTGCGCATCCTCGACCGGCGGCTCTTCCTGCTCGTGCCCGTCGCGCCCCTCGTCTGGTTCGGCGCCCACGCCGTCCCCGAGGACAAGCCCGTCGCCCCCGTGCTGACCGCCATCGCCGGCGGCCTGCTGATCGCCACCGGCGCCGTCCTGCTCGTCCAGCTCGGCCACCTCGCCAACAGCTGGCTGCGGCTCGGCACCGTCGAGCGCCCGCTCCCCGCCGCCCGCGAACTCCCCTCCTGGGCCGAGATCCTGGTGATCGTCGCGGCCTTCGCGATCGGCCTCTTCGCGATCACCTTCGGCATCGACACCGAGTACGGCGAGCTGTTCACCGGCTACCTGCTGCTGGCCGCCGCGATGGCCGCCGCACTGGCCAAGGCCGGCCTGGTGGCCCGACTGCGCGCGCTGACCGTCAAGTACCGGCCGGTCACCACCGGCGCCGCCTTCGCCGCCGCCGCCAGCTTCCCGTTCACCCAGACCAGCGACCAGTACACCTCGGTCGCCACCAACATCCTGATCTTCGCCACCGTCGCCCTCGGCCTCAACATCGTCGTCGGCCTGGCCGGCCTGCTCGACCTCGGCTACGTCGCCTTCCTCGGCGTCGGCGCCTACGCCGCCGCCCTGGTCTCCGGCTCGCCCGCCTCCCCCATCCACGTCCAGTTCCCCTTCTGGGCCGCGATGCTCACCGGCGCCGTGGTGTCGATGATCTTCGGCGTACTGATCGGCGCCCCCACCCTGCGGCTGCGCGGCGACTACCTCGCCATCGTCACCCTCGGCTTCGGCGAGATCTTCCGCATCACCATGCTGAACCTCAACGGGACCACCGGCCCCAAGATCACCAACGGCTCCAACGGCATCCCGCGGATCCCCGACCTGCAGATCCTCGGCTTCGACCTCGGCAAGCCGCACACCGTCGCCGGCGTCGAACTCGGCCGCTTCTCCAACTACTACCTGCTGATGCTGCTCGTCACCGCCCTGGTCGTGCTCGTCTTCGCCCGGGTCGGCAACTCCCGCATCGGCCGCGCCTGGGTCGCCATCCGCGAGGACGAGACCGCCGCCGAAGCCATGGGCATCAACGGCTTCCGGCTCAAGCTGCTCGCCTTCGCCCTCGGCGCCTGCCTGGCCGGCCTGGCCGGCACCGTCCAGGCCCACGTCAGCTACACCGTCACCCCCGACCAGTACACCTTCGCCGAGGCACTGCCGCCCAACTCCGCCTTCCTGCTCGCCGCGGTCATCCTCGGCGGCATGGGCACCATCAGCGGACCGCTGGCCGGCGCCACCCTGCTCTTCCTCATCCCGAAGAAGCTCGAGTTCCTCTCCGACTACCAGCTGCTCGCCTTCGGCATCGCACTCATCGTGCTGATGCGGGTCCGCCCCGAAGGCCTCATCCCCAACCGGCGCCGACAGCTGGAGTTCCACGAGGCCGCCATCCCGGCGCAGCCCTCCGGCGACGCGGTCGCCCTCACCAAGGCAGGGGCGTGACCAGCCAGATGACCACCACCACCGCCCCCACCCCGTCCGACACCCCGCCCACCCCGGCCAAGCCGCTGCTGGAGGTCTCCGGCGTCACCATGCGGTTCGGCGGCCTCACCGCCGTCAACAACGTCTCCCTGACCGTCGGCGAAGGCGAGATCATCGGCCTGATCGGCCCCAACGGCGCCGGCAAGACCACCTTCTTCAACTGCCTCACCGGCCTGTACGTCCCCACCGAGGGCCGGGTCGCCTACCAGGGCACCGTCCTGCCCCCCAAGCCCCACCTGGTCACCCAGGCCGGCATCGCCCGCACCTTCCAGAACATCCGGCTGTTCGCCAACATGACCGTCCTGGAGAACGTCCTCGTCGGCCGCCACACCCGCACCAAGGAAGGCCTCTTCTCCGCCATCCTGCGCGGCCCCGGCTACCACCGCGCCGAGGCCGAGAGCCGCGACCGGGCCATGGAACTCCTGGAGTTCACCGGCCTCGCCGCCAAGGCCGACCACCTCGCCCGCAACCTCCCCTACGGCGAGCAGCGCAAGCTGGAGATCGCCCGGGCCCTCGCCTCCGACCCCGGCCTGCTGCTCCTCGACGAGCCCACCGCCGGCATGAACCCCCAGGAGACCCGGGCCGCCGAGGAACTCGTCTTCGCCATCCGGGACCGCGGCATCTCCATCCTCGTCATCGAGCACGACATGCGGTTCATCTTCAACCTCTGCGACCGCACCGCCGTACTCGTCCAGGGCCAGAAGATCGTCGAAGGCGACCGCGAGACCGTCCAGAACGACGAGCGGGTCATCACCGCCTACCTCGGCGCACCGCTCGAAGGCACCACCGCCGTTACGGAGACCGACCAGTGACCGCACTTCTCGAGGTCGAGGACCTCCGCGTCGCCTACGGCAAGATCGAAGCCGTCAAGGGCATCAGCTTCACCGTCAACCAGGGCGAGGTCACCACCCTCATCGGCACCAACGGCGCCGGCAAGACCACCACGCTGCGCACCCTCTCCGGCCTGCTGAAGCCCCTCACCGGGAAGATCACCTTCGAGGGGCAGGACCTCTCCACCGTCCCCGCCCACAAGATCGTCGCGCTCGGCCTCGCCCACTCCCCCGAGGGCCGGCACATCTTCCCCCGGATGACCATCGAGGAGAACCTGCTGCTGGGCGCCTTCCTGCGCAGCGACACGGCGGGCATCGCGGCGGACGTCGAACGGGCCTACGGCCTGTTCCCGATCCTCGGCGAGCGCCGCAAGCAGGCCGCCGGCACCCTCTCCGGCGGCGAGCAGCAGATGCTGGCCATGGGCCGGGCGCTGATGTCCCAGCCCAAGCTGCTGATGCTGGACGAGCCCTCGATGGGCCTCTCCCCGCTGATGATGCAGAAGATCATGGCGACCATCGTGGAGCTCAAGGCCAGCGGGACGACGATCCTGCTCGTCGAGCAGAACGCCCAGGCCGCGCTCTCGCTGTCCGACCACGGCTACGTGATGGAGACCGGCCGCATCGTCCTCACCGGGACCGGCGCGGACCTGCTGCACGACGAGTCCGTGCGGAAGGCCTACCTCGGCGAGGACTGACCGACCCGTCACCCGCGCAAGCGCGACGAGGGGCCCCGTCCACCCGGACGGGGCCCCCCGGGTCGGGTTGGAGAGCCGACGACACCGCCGACACGGGCGGCATGATTGAG